>JAHEDQ010000025.1 GCA_024641125.1 Candidatus Competibacteraceae bacterium
TGCGGCATACACATCCACCTGATCACCGCTGGCGGCCCGCACGGCGGCAGGGACGTGGGGCAGTGCGGCCGCGGTCAGTTCCCGGTAGTAGCGATCATCACTGCCGAATATCTGAATATTCCGGTTACTTCGCTCCGGCCGTAGTTCGGTGCTATAGCTTAGGGCAAGGCCCCGCTCCCAAAGCTGCTTGGACGTAAACCGGGCGGGAAGCATCGGCAGTGTTGTCGCGCAGAGCCTGAGCACGGCCCGTCCCAGAGCGGATAGCAGGCGCTGCGATGCCGTCTCGTCGCGGACCCAAAGCACACCTACGGGCTGGGCAAAACGTCCCCAAACATAGGGCTGAAACCAAACTGCCGTGCCACGCTGAAAATGATCCATGGACAAAACCGCGTACTTAGCCCGAACCGTCCGCTCATCCAGCTTCAGCTCAAGATAAAAGACATTGGGCGGCAAAAGCCGATTGAGCCCGGCGGCCAAGCCAATCCCATATGCGGCAATGTAGCTGTCGACGATGACATATAGATCCACCAGTCCGTCCAGCACCTCGCCGCTCCGCAGACAGGAGCCGTAGAACAGCATGCCTGCAACGCTGTCCCCATACTCACGGCACAAGGCATCACACAGGGCTTTCAGCTCCGGACCAATCGGGACGATTTGCTGCCTGTCCCGGATTACCCGAAGATAAGCGGGTGTCATCGCCGGTAGGGAATCCATCGAACCTCCGAGGTGGGAACCATCATCCACCGGCAGGCGGGGTAACACCGGACGCAATGACCTCAGGACGGGCGATCGACCAGCTGGTCGATCATGGCGGCCAGATCTCCGACGGTGCGCACCTCCGGCAACCTGTTCAACGGTATGGTCACGTCGAAATGATCCTCCACCTCCATCAGCAGATCCATGATCTTCAGAGAGCTCAATTCTAGCTCGCCGATCAGATCCGTATCCTCGCCGATGTTATGGCCGGACTGGCCCGCGAACGGCTCCAGCAATTCGCAGACGCCCGACAGAATCTCTGGATAATTTCTCACTGTTTGCTTCCCTCAACAGAGGTCTTGGTCCCGCCGGGTCAGAGGCCCGGACGCTGTTTCAAGGATTTGTGCCACGCCAGCGTTCGCTCCAGGCCATCCGCAAAACCGAAACGCGGGGTCCAGCCTGTTGCGTCGGTAAACGGCCCATTGTCACAAACCCAGTCCGTATGAGTCAGCTCCCTGACCTTGCCCGGTGTGAGCATGGGTGCGCTTCGGGTCAATCTCGCCCAAGCCAGACTGACCCGTGAAACCCCGCGCAGGAGACCGGCCGACACCCGTATAGGTCGAATAGGCCTGCCCCGTAGCGGGGTCGCCGCTTTGACAATGTCGTCCCAGCTGTAGCCGCCGACACGACCATCGTGCAGTTCGAATTTGCCATGGGCGCCCGAGTCGGCCACCAGACAGCGCTGAATCGCCGCCACGAGATCTTCTACATACAGCAGGGAGATGCGTGCCTCCGAGGAGCCCAACACGGGGGCGAAGCCGCGCATCAAAGACAACAGCAGCGGCAGCATCTCCCGGTCGCCAGGGCCGTACACAGCCGGTGGCCGCAGCGCGATCCAGCGCATGGCGCCCGCGACCCGCGCCAGCGCATCCTCCCCACGCCGCTTGCTCGCTGCATAGGCGGACAGCTGGGGTTCCCGCGCGGCCAGAGAGGAAAGGGAAATGAACAGGGGTGGCGGATTGACTGTCGACGCAACCGACGCCAGCTGTTCCAGGCCGGCGACATTGACCCGGGCGAAATCAGCCTCGGTAATTCCGCGGACGGAGCCGGCGCAGTGGACGACCGCGTCCACATCGGCAACCAACGCACTCAGTGCCACGCTGTCGGAAAGGTCGCCCGGGATTGGCTCAACACCGAGCCGGGTCAAGTAATTGGCTTTCGCAGGGTTGCGAATCAGAGCCCGAACCCCCAACCCGGCTCCGACCAGGGCGGTGGCCAACTGACCGCCAATGAATCCCGTGGCACCGGTTATGGCGACCCGCTTAGGGCCGCCGGAACCTGAGGTCGGGTCCAAACGATCGTTGGACACGGTAGCCGGAGTTCCGCGCCTAGGCCAGCCGCCGGAGCTCCAGATCGACGTTGTCTTGCTGCGCTCTCTCGGACGTGCTTTCGATAAAGATCCGACGTGCCTCAGACCTCGAGAGCTTACCCGAAGAAGTGCGCGGCAGGGTGTGCAGAGGGACCAGATCGACCACACACTCTATGGCCAGTTCCTCGCTGATACGGGACTTGAGCCGACGTACCAACTGCGCCCGCTTTCCTGAATCGGATTCCCGGCATTGAACGACCAGCACGACCTGCTCCTCGCCATCGGCATCCGGGGCGACGAAGGCGAGAGAATCGCTGGAGCGCACTTCGGGCTGCTGCTCTGCAATATATTCCAAATCCTGGGGCCAGATATTGCGCCCGTTTACGATGATCAAGTCCTTTTGCCGCCCAGCCAGGAAAATGCTCTTACCCACTCGATAGGCCAAATCCCCAGTGTTCAACCAACCGTCTTCGGACAGCACCTGACGCGTGGTGTCGGGATGGCCGAAGTAGCCCGACATTAGGCTGGGTCCGCGCACATGAAGTATACCGCATTGGCGCTCGGGCAGGGCGCGCCCCTGGTCATCGCGAATTTCGATTTCGTGGCCGGCAAGCGGGGTTCCACAGTCCACATACGTGTTGATGTGCACCTTCCCGGCTTCCGACCCGGACAACAGCGGCACCGCAACGCCCTCACTCGAAAGGATCTCGCCGTCTACGGTGTCCACCCGTAGACCCTCACCCACCGGCGCGAAACTCACCGCGAGCGAACATTCCGCCATGCCGTAACAGGCCAGGAAAGCCTTCGGATCGAAGCCCGCCGGTGCCAGTCTGCGGGTGAATCGCTCAAGTGTTTCGGACCGGATCATCTCGGCACCGACGCCGGCCACCCGCCAATTACTGAGGTCAAACCTTTGCTCTTCCCCGGGACGCAGACGACGCGCCACCAAGTCGTAGCCGAAGGTCGGACCAAACGAAATGCTCGCTTTGCTCTTGGACATGAGATCGAGCCACTGCCGGGGCCGCATCGCGAACACGCGGGTATCCAGATAGTCAACCGAGAGTTGCCCGGCCAGCGGTGCCAGTACCAGGCCGACAAGGCCCATGTCGTGATAGAAGGGCAGCCAGGATACACAGCGATCTCCTGGTCTTGCCTTGACACCATGATTGACGATGCCAAACAGATTATTGAGCACCGCGGACTGTTGAATCATCACACCCCGCGGAAAACGGGTGCTACCCGAGGTATACTGCATGTAAGCCAGATCGCTTGGTTTCGGCTGGACCAGGGCGAGGTCGGCCTCGGGCACGCCATCGAATGCCTTGGCATCGCCCACCAGAGGCCGATCCAATGGCGCCGCAGCCTCTTCGACCAGGGGCAACAGATCGGTCGGTGCCATGGCGATCTCGGCACGGCAGTCCGCGAGCAGCGCGCGCAGGTGTTCGACGTAGGGTCGATGGTTGCCCAGATTCACAGAGACAGGAAGCGGCACCGGCACCAGCCCGGCGTACTGACAAGCGAAAAAGAATCGTACGAAATCCGGGTTGGTTTCCGCGAGCAGCGCCACCGCTGAGCCCTTGGGCAGGCCCAGGGCGAGGAGACGGCGGGCGAGCGTCTTCGCCTGTCGTGCAAGTAACTGGTAGGGTACGGACGCGTAAAGATTGCCACGGCCGTCGAAGTAATTCATGCCGGTCTCGCCCAGAGCCGCGTACTCCAGCGCCTCGATCAGGCTGCTGAAATTCGCGGGGCGCAGGGGCAATTCATGTTTGCTGACAGTGGGTTTCATACTCTTTATCTTCAACTCGCGAAACTCAACCAGACCCAAAATAATCCGGGCGGATCGGTGCGGCGCCCCGGCCAAAAAAAATTTCAGCGCCGAAATGTCGATCCCCCATCACCTGCCAAATCGTTTCCGCGCTTGGTCGGACAGCGGTTGCTTATGTGCCCATCCAGACTCAGACCAAGCGAGGCTCATCCGGGGCGTTGAGCGAAATCAAACCACCGCAATCCGTCTGAGCATGTATACGGACCGCGAATCCGCCGATTCCGATAACCTGACCCGCCAGTGTCGTGCCGGTAACTCAAACCCCCGATATCGATAACGCATTGAAAATCATTCACGTTTGAGCGAGAGCCGGTACGAATTCCGGGTCCAGTTCGCCTCATTCTGACCATCAACGCGGCCAGTCCCGATGGACTCTGGATGCCTGGCCTGGGCGTGTGTCCGCGCATGGCTCGAATTGCATCTCCAGCGAGATCTGGCTTCCCCATGACTCTATCCTTTTACAACGTGCGTATCAATTTTGCAACTACTCTGTATCTAAACCACAACTTGTGGTGCGAATTATAAACGATCCGAATCCGGCGCGTGGGTGAATCGCGCTCGATCATACAGGGTGGCCGTCTACCCCTATCTCCGTTTGCCGGCACAGACACCTCAAAACCACATCGACACGCACCAGAAGACAACAAGCTGGCGCCTATTGACTGTTCAAGCCGGTGCCAGTTGGTTTAGCGTGGCTGGCATCTGATCACGCTGCCGAACCACGTTGCGGCGTCGGCGCCCCGGACGCCTCAGATTTGCCCTGGAGCGAGTACATTGGGGCTGACACTTACAGATTCAAGTCGCAAATAGCGGGTAACAGTTGTGCTTTTGCCAAACTTTGCAACGATGGATGTGTGTATTTGAGGCCCCTAATGCAAGAGCACGAACAGATTCAGAGATTCACCAGGTCAACAGGACTCAGTCATGCGCTTTTTGCTTCATGTCGGCCGGGCCTACCCCGCCAGGACACTGCTTACGCTGCTCGCCCTCGTGGTTGCGGGTCTGGTGCAGGCTGTCAGCCTGTCGGCGCTGCTGCCGGTGCTGAGCGTCGCCACCAACCCAGGTCGGGTGGCCGGCGCCACCGATGACAGTGTGCTTGTCAATGTTCTCAAGCATGGGGGCATCGAACCGACTCTGAGTCTTCTGCTGACCCTGCTGGTCGCCGGCATGATGACCAAGGGCGTGCTGGTGCTGTTTGCAAAAAGGCACGTGGGCTATACGGTGGCACAAATCGCGACCGATTTGCGCATGAGACTGCTTCGGTCACTGGTCGAAGCCCGCTGGAATTATTTCCTCCACCAGCCGGTGGGCACCCTGACCAACGCAATGGCCACCGAGCCCAAGCGCGCGTCCTCCGCCTACCTCAACGGCACCCGAAGCATCGCATTGACCATCGAAACGCTGGTCTATGTCGCGGTCGCACTGACCGTGTCCTGGCACGCCACCCTGATTGCGCTCGCTGTCGGCATGATCCTCATGCTGTCCTTTGGCCGCCTGGTTCGCGCCGCCCGCAAAGCCGGTAGGCGACAGACCAAACGCATGAAGTCCCTGGTTCGATTGATGACCGACACGCTGCAATCGGTGAAAGCGTTCAAGGCGATGGGGCTGACGGATCGGGCGATCGCCGTGCTCGAGAAGGAAACGGGTCGCCTCAACAAAGCGATGCGTCGTGAGGTATTCAGCACCGAAGCGGTCAGTGCGCTGTACGAGCCCATGATCGTGACCCTGGTCGCTGTAGGGCTCTACTTTGCTCTCACGGAACTGGCGCTGCCCCTGGCCAACATACTGGTGCTGGTGGTGCTGCTGGTTCGCGTGCTTGCCTCGCTGGGCAAGGTGCAGTCGAGTCACCAGAAAATGGCCGTTGCGGAGAGCGCCTACTGGTCGCTGCTTGAGACGATCCAAAACGCGGAGCGGGCACACGAGCTGGCCGGCGACGGGCGAATTCCGGTTTTCAAACATTCGATCGCCCTGGACCGGGTGTCCTTTTACTTTGGCCCCAAGCAGATTCTTAAAGATCTCAGTCTGGTTCTTCCAGCGGGAAGCTTCACAACCTTGATCGGCGCGTCCGGCGCCGGCAAGACAACCATTGTCGATCTCATCACCGGGCTGTTGCAGCCGACCGACGGCCAGATCCTGATTGATAGGGCGTCTTTGGAGGACTTTAGCCTGGAAGCCTGGCGGGGCATGATCGGCTACGTACCCCAGGAGGTTCTGCTACTGCATGACACCGTGCTCCACAACGTGACACTGGGCGATCCAGCGTTTGACCAGGCCGATGCTGAACGGGCGCTGCGTGCCGCCGAAGCCTGGGATTTCGTCGCCGCCATGCCTGAGGGCCTCAACACCATCGTCGGCGAACGCGGTGGTACTTTGTCCGGCGGCCAGCGGCAGCGACTGTGTATTGCCCGGGCTTTGGTCCGGCGACCCCGACTCCTGATCCTCGATGAGGCGACCAGCGCGCTCGACCCACACAGCGAGGCCGCCATTTGCGACACGCTTGCGGCTCTGCGTGGCCAGATGACGATTCTTGCGGTATCCCATCAGATGCGGCTGGCCAGCATCGCCGACCGGGTACTGCGCCTGCAGGATGGAGTTGTGGTCGCGACCGTTGCGGAGGGTCCGGCCAGCGTAACGCCGGGGATCGGCGAAGCAGAGAGCGCCACCGGCATCTGACGCGCGAATGTGCCGAGCTATCGGATGACACTTCCCAGCCGCCAGGGTCGCCCCTCAGGCGCGCGCGTTTTTTTGCACTGAGAGCACGTGATGACGAGAAAATTGTGCCGATTCCCACTTATCCGGAGCCTCCCGAGGTGACGATCCAGGCCCATTTGATCGCAGAATCGGAGGTGACGCTGTGGGGGCTGTCGTCGCGCGAACGCCTGCGTCGCATGTTGACGCGTGCCGGGATCACTGAACTGGTCGATGACCTGGAGTGCGCCCGCACAGAAGACGCCGTGTTGCTGATCCGCGGTGACTGGCTATACGACGCACGCGTGCTGAAGGGATTGATCGACACCCCGAGCGTTGTGCTCGCGACCGGCGATGAGCGGACCGCCGTGGCCGCCAACGTTCCCCGCTCCAAGGCGGTCGAGACACGGAACTATCTGCAGGGGAAAACGGTTGCGGACCTGCCCGACGGCTTGAACACAGTCGATCCAAAAACGGTCGTGCCCGCCGAGCAAACCACGCTGCTCAAACGCGCGGATCCATACGTCCTGCCCATTACACGCGCCAACCGAGGCGAACTGGAAAAGCGCTTGTTCGACGGGTCCTACAAAGGCATCACCGATCTGGTGACCAAATGGGCGTGGCCGATACCCGCCAGATGGGTAACCCACGTTTGCGCGGTTGCGGGCATCAGCCCCAATCAGGTGACCGGCATGAGCTGGCTGCTGGCCCTGGTGGCCACCTACCTTTTCTTCCAGGGGCACTTCGCCTGGGGTCTGATGGTCGGCTGGATAATGACCTTTCTGGATACGGTGGACGGCAAGCTGGCCCGAGTGACGGTGAGCTACACCCAGTTCGGCAATCTCTTCGACCATGTCCTGGACCTCCTGCACCCCCCGTTCTGGTATCTGGCCTGGGCCATGGGACTGACCCACTCCGGCATGGAACTGCTTGGATTCTCACTGACCGCTACCGCCTGGCTGGTGTTCACCGGATACATCCTGGGGCGCGTGGCTGAGGGTCTGTTCAGCGGCGTCATCGCCAATTTCAGCATCTTCGCCTGGCGAGCCATTGACTCCTATTCGAGGCTGGTCACCGCTCGGCGCAACCCGTGTCTGATCATGCTGACCGTCGGCGTTCTGGCGGGCAGAGCGGACGCCGGACTGCTCGCCGTTGTGCTCTGGACCCTGATCTCGACGGTTTTCCTATGGCTGCGCGTCGGCACCGCCTGGTATGAAAAGGTGAAGCTGGGCCCGCTGGAACCCTGGATCAGTGCAGGAGACGCCTGCAAAACATCCCTCGCCTACCGCTGGTTCGCTCGCTGACTCAATTTTGCTCGGAACAACAACCGGTATCGTCTGTTGCCAGATCCATGACGCAGCCCAAAGACAAACCAGCCGATCGCGACACCGTGAACCCGACGGCGCTCCGCGCGTCCACCAATGCGGACCGGGTGGACACCCGGACCGTCTGGGTGCTGTTGGATGACAGGCCAGGCAACACCACCCAGGCCATTGGCCTGGCCGAGAACCTGGGCTGGCCCTACCAGCGAAAACAGCTGCGCTTTAACGCTCTGGCCAATATTCACAACCGAGTACTCGGGGGAACCTTGAGAACGATCGACCCGGGCGGATCCGATACGCTCGCACCGCCCTGGCCGGAGGTGGTGATATCTGCAGGACGGCGAACCGCCCCGGTCGCGCGATGGATCGGCAAACAAAGCGGCGGTGGAACACAGCTGGTCCAACTCGGGCGCCGGGGCGGCAATGTGACCGATGCCTTCGACGCGGTGATCACCCCGCTCCATACCCGGCTATTACCCCATCCGCGTCGAATCGAGACCCTGGGAACACTGAATCCGGTCAACCCGGAGCGACTTGAGCAGGCTCGAACGCGCTGGCCGGATCTGGCCGACGGGCTTGCCCGACCCCTGATCGTGCTGCTGGTTGGCGGCAGCACCCCCCGTTACGTGCTGGATGCCGCATGCGCCGGCCGGATGGGGGCCGAAGTGAGCGCCTACGCCAGAGCCAAGTCCGGCTCCCTGGTGGTGTTGACCAGCCGACGAACCGGCCCGCAGGCGACCCGCGCCCTGGTCGATTCAGTTGCGCCGGGGGTCCGGATCAGCGAATGGCAAGCCGAGGTTGAAAGCCCCTATCTGGGATATCTCGCGCAGGCGGATATCCTGATCGTAACCGGTGAGAGCGAATCGATGCTGGCGGAGGTCGCGGCCTTGGGCAAACCCATGTACATCTATCCGGTGCCGCACAAACCCCCCACCAGAAAGCTCCGGGTCAAGGAATGGATACTCGGCAACGCGCGGTCGCACACTGAAGAGGGCGCCGGCGACTCGCCCTGGCTCAGCGCCCGGATCCGGTCGCTCTGCGCGAAACTGATCGGCAGCGGGCTGCTCATGCCGCCCCGTCGGATAGATCTGTTGCACCAGGCTTTGATCGACCGAGGCACCGCCCGGTATTTCGGTCAACCCTGGGGCAAGAAACCGCCGCAGCCGTTGCGGGAAACTGCCGATGTCGCTGACAGGCTCAAAGCATTGCTGCTCGGCCTAGATGAGAGCCGCGGCCGATGACCGCCATTTCCATTGTCCTGCCAAGCTACAACCGAGCCGGGACGATCGGCCGACCCATCGAAAGCGTTCTGGCCCAGGACTTCAAGGACTTCGAGCTGATCGTGGTGGACGACGGCTCCACAGACGATACGCGCGAGCGTGTGGCAAGCTACTCGGATACACGCATTGTGTACCTTTGTCAGAACACCAACCTCGGCGGCAATGCCGCACGCAATCGGGGAATCGCCGAAGCCAAGGGCAAGATCGTTTGCTTTATCGACAGCGATGATGCGTTCCTGCCCCACAAACTGAGCTACGTAAGCGATTACTTTGGCGCTCACCCCGACACGGATGTGCTGGTGGACTCGTTCGAGATCCTGTATCCGCCCGGCGGGAACAAAAAGACCAAGCGGCGGATCAATCCGGTTATCGACAACAGCGCCGATCTTGAGCTGGCCATCTTCGCCCGGCATCTCTACAAAGCCACACCTGCGCTCAGCGCCAGACGCGACGCCTTGATCGCCGTCGGACTGTTTGACGAATCACTGAAACGCCGCCAGGACATGGATCTGCTGCTGAGGCTGGTCCGTCAGACCACCTGCGCGTCCACCGATGCGGTGCTGTGGACCAAATACTGGTCCGAAGACGCCATTTCCTCAAAGCTGGATACTTTCGTCGACGCGACTCTGGAGATATGCGAGCGCCACCCGGATTATCTCCGGCACCCGGAGTTCCGGACCGGCCTGAGCCGCGACGTGGCGCGACACGCCGTGCGCCTCGTAAGCCGCGGAAACTGGGCCACCCTGAGAGCGGATTTCGGCCGCCTGGCCGCCCATTTCGGTGCCGCGGTTACAGCTCGCCTACTGCTGCGCGGCCTGGTCGAAATAGGCCAGCGGCGTAAACTTCCGGGTCAGCACTGACCAAAGCTCCGCCACCAGCCAGATGGTGTAGAACGCGTAGGCGATCAGCAGAGCGAAGGGGACCTGCCAAACCGGCAAATCCACCTGGGAATGCTTGGTAACAATGCGGCGCGTCGCCCGCCAGCATTTTTTGCCCCACATGCGCAGTGCGTAGACCAGGCGACCAAGCCGTGACTGTGTACCGGTATAGTAGGCCTGAAAGTCCCGGTCCAGGCCGGCGGTCCAGGCCCGCCAGATCAGAAACCGGATACCTGGGTGGGGCGCGTGCACTGTCACGGCTTCCGCGGTTCGAACCCAGCAGACACCGCGGCGGTCGATATCCCGCAGCCAGAAGCCACACTGCTTTTTGAAGGCCGGCAGGTCTGGAAACGGGTTCGCCTTGAAAAAAGCGGTTCGCATCGCAGTATTGTTCGCGTGGATTTTTTTGCGTTTCACCGTCTCCTGCCGTTCACTGGCGATGTTGAAAATCCAACTCAGTGCCATGGTCTTGGACAGCAGATCGTCATAGCCCAGCACGGTAAAGCCGCCAACGGCCATAACATCCGGGTCATCAAAGGGTTTCAAGAGCCCCGGCAACCAACCCGGCTGGGGCCCGGCATCGCTGTCCAGCAAGATGACAAGCTCAGTTGATGTGCGCTCGGCACCATAATTCTTCAGCTGGTAATAGCTCAGCCCCGGCGTCGGCACCAGGTCCAGGTCGGCCAGCTCTCGAAGCTTGGGCGCGACCTGTTCGATCACATCATGAATGACGCTCTCACTGACGGTATCCCGGTTGTACAGATACATCACCTTGGGGCGTTCGCTCAGTCGGTCACGGCACCGCGCCAGCTCGGACTCGAAGGCCTTCATCGCCTTTGCCGTCCACTCGTCCTCTACATCGATGGCGTTTTCCCACTCGATCAAAACGGTGAAAGGCGGAAGGTTCTGTTCGGACCGACTCATGGGTTTCTCCGACGTCGGAAAGTGGAATGCGATGGGGGTAAAATACTACGTTATCCGCCGCCCCTGCCATGGGGCGTGCGCAAGCCGGCGTCTTCCGCGAACCGGATGAGGGTCAGCCCACGCTGCGTGGCGCCACGGCGACGGTGGGTACGAGCGGATGCCGGGTGCTAGACTTCGATCCAGAAAGCAGCCGTTGCCGTGCTCGCGTTGGACGTGTCTGATCCGAGCGCAGCGCCCCTGTCCGGCCCAGCCTGGCCGGTAAATGAGCCGAGAGAGTTTGAGCCATGGCGTTCCTGGAGTTGCGCGCGTCCACCCGCCTGTTGCGCGTTTCGGAGCGGCGCCTGAGCGCGGATGGCCGGGATACGCCCGAACGTATTCTGCTCGACGCGGACCCTGGCCTTACCCCGAGCGACAAACCACCGGTCAGAATCTACCTGGGCACCCAAGCCGAGCAACACCGGGCCGAACGTGTATTCATCTGGTCGATCGAACAGGTCCGCGACCCCACCCGGGTCTATGAGATCTTCCTGATGAAGTCCCTCAAAGGCTTCGATCAGCGTGGCTGGACGACTGCATTCACCAATTATCGCTTTGCAATACCGCATTTCGCCGGCGGCCAGGGGCGCGCGATCTACAACGATGTGGATCAGATCTACCTGGCCGATCCGGGTGAATTGTTCGACCTGCCCATGGGCGAGCACGGCTTTCTGGCCATCACCGAAAAAGAGTCCTCGGTAATGCTGATCGACTGCGCGCGCATGGCATCGATCTGGAAACTGCCTGAGGTACAGCGCAAGCGCAGGGGATACCTGTTGAGACTGGCACTGGCCAAATCCGGGTGCTGGGGGCCACTGGCGCCCGAGTGGAATGCGCGAGACAAGGATGAATTTGACCCGGATCGGGCAAAATGCGTCCACTTCACCACTCTGCACACCCAACCCTGGCGGCCCACACCCTGGCGTTTTTGCTATCTTTCACACCCCATGGGTGAACTCTGGTATCGGCTGGAAGACGCGGCAAATAAGGCGGGATATCAGGTCTTTACCGCTGCGCATCCCAGTTCTATGTATCGGAAAAGTCTGGAAGGGCACCGGCGCCACGGGCGCACGCCTCCGCCTGCAGGCCCGGATCCCGCAGAATGCGGTGAGATCAGGACACTGATCGAAGCAAGCGACGCCAAAAGCCTGCTGCACTACACCCTCGGCGGCCAGGGCACGCCAGCCCTCGTACCGGATGTAAAGGGTCTTTCGGTGACCCGTCATGACCCGACTTTGGCGGAAGCGATCCCCTTTTCGGATGCGCTTTACGACGGTGTGGTGCTGGACATGGCAACCGATTCGATTCCGATCGACGATCTGCCCTGGCTGATCGATGAGATGTTCTCGCATGCACGTGAATTTGTCTGTCTCAGGCTCGAGCATCCACAGCCCCGGTGGGCGATTTTCGCCACAAGATACTTTCAGGACACAGAATGGTGGCAGGCCATGTGCCGTTTGGCGGCGGAGCGGCATCCCTCAAGCGTTCGCTGGAAACTGATTCTGCATACTGCAACGGCGTTCGGATCAAGGGTGATCGTCCGGGAAGGTGCACGAAAGCAAAGCGGCGACCCAAACGTCTGGGTGCTCACCGGCGACGATCCTTTTTATGACGGACAGGCACTGGCACTGGCCCGGAGGCTGGGCTGGGCCTACACCGAAAAACCACTGCGATTCGGCGCCATGGGGAGTCTGCCCAACAAACTCCTGGGCGCCACAAATCGTGCGCTTCGGCCGGGCAGTCGCTCGGAACTCACGCCGCCGTGGCCGGACCTGGTGATTGCTTCGGGTCGCCGCAGCGCGCCGGTCGCGCGCTGGATTGGCCAGCGCAGCCGCGGTGCAAGCCGTCTGGTACTGGTGGGTGATCGGGGCGCGGAGTCAGCGGAGGGATTCGATGTGCTGGTGAGCCCTGGTCATGCGCGGCTGTGGCCCCATCCCCACCGCATCGAAACCCTGGTTCCACTGCCGATGCTCACCGAGGCGGATCTGGTGGAGGCGGCCCACCGTGCGCCCAATCGATTTACCGGGTTCACACACCCCTGGATCCTGTTGCTGGCAACCGGAGGCGACGAGAACCATGGGCTTGACGTGGAAACCGCCAGGCGTCTGGGCGAGCAGGTGGGAGGCTTTGCCGCAGGGCTGGGTGGCTCGGTGGTGGCTCTCGCCGACCATGGGCTGACCGACGAGGCCTTCCAGGCGCTGGGCGCTGGGCTGGGCGCCCAGGGAATTTTGCGCCTAAGTCCCCCCGGGACCCCTGACGATCGTCTGGTCCATCTTGCCCAAGCCGATATGGTTGTGATCACCGACCAAAGCGTGGCTGTGCAGGGTGTCGCGTTTGCCGCGGGTAAGCCGGTGTACATTTGCACGGTGCCGATCGGCGCCCCCGCGAGGGCTCATCCTATCCGTGACTGGATCCAGGCTCACGCACTGTCACGGCCGGCTAACCAACGCGGCACGACCAGGCCGCAGCAGGGTCTGGAGTATTTCTGCGCCAGACTGATCGCAGGCGGTTACGTTCGACCGACACCACGACCGGAAACGACTTTTGAGACCCTGATCGAGCGCGGATATGCGCTGCCCTGCGTCCAATCACCAGCGGCGGATGGGCCTCGGACCCTGGACCAAATGGGCCTGGTGGTCGAACGCCTGAAATCGCTGCTGGCAAATCCCCGCGTTATCTAGGTCTGATCAATTGCTTTGATCGCGCCGGCGTCTTTACGCGCTCTGGTACAAGACGCACCGAGCGAAGTTGGCCCAAGCCAAATAACTGAGTTGCCAATAAGCGAGGTGCAACCCGGTAGGAGGGGCGCAAAGGCCGGCCCCGCTGGGGTTCCGCGTCAACCGCGCAACCCCTTCACCGACACCCAGGCCGGCGCCAGCACGAATCCCACCAACGGGATCATTAAAGCGCCAATCCCCAGCCCGACGATACCCGCGCCCGCGGCGGTCACGATCCATTCGGTGGCAGCGCTCGCGGCCGGCGGCACCGCCTGGGCCGTGGCGACCGCGGCCATGTGCAGAACATGACCGAGCTGGGGAAAACCATAGCCCTCAAGTGCGTGCACAATGATTCCGCCGCCCACCCAGACCATGGCGGCAGTGCCTACGATGGCCAAGGTCTTGAGAAAATACGGCATGACCTTTACCAGACCGCGCCCGATCCAACGGATGAAGCCACCAAACGGCGGGCCCAGGGCACTCGCCGCAAGCGCAACGCCCACATCGTCCGCCTTCACGATCACGGCGACGGCACCGTACACGCCCAGCGTAATGCCGGTCCCAACGATGGCAAGCGCTATGGCTTGGGTGAGAAACGGGGCGTCCGGCACAGTGGCCAGGGCGATGGCCATGATTTCGGCCGACAGAATGAAATCGGTTTTGATGGCCGAAGCCACCTTCTGGTCCTCCAGCGCCTGCGCGGCCACGACGGCGGCGACCGTCTCTTCGTGGGCATGGGCCTGGTGTGGAAACACAACCTCGAAAACCTTCTCAGCACCCTCGTAGCACAGATAAAGGCCGCCGAGCATCAGCAAAGGCGTGATCGACCAGGGGGCCACCAGACTCAGCGCCAATGCGGCTGGCAGCAGAAACAGCAGCTTGTTCTTGAGTGAGCCTTTGGCAATCTTGGCGACGATAGGCAGTTCGCGCTCGGCCGCGAATCCAACCACGTAGCGGGGCGTCACCGCGGCGTCGTCGATCACCACTCCGGCGGACTTGGCACCCGCCTTTGCTGCATGAGCCGCCACATCGTCTAGCGACGCAGCGGCCACTTTTGCGATGGCGACCACATCATCGAGCAGTGCAAGCAGCCCAGTGCTCAAAGGTACGTCTCCCCATTGGCCGCCGCCGGCGGATTCGGGCCAAACGCTACACGTGGAGATTTAATCAATGCCAGCACCGGCTTCGGGTCGGAATCCGCGCAACACCAAGCGGGCCGAATGGCAAGGACCTCAAACACTGGCTCAGTGCGCGCTGGCTTCGATCCCAGCGGTTCGATAGCATCGAGCCTACTGACCCGCTCGAATCTATTTCCGCGCACGGAGAAGGACGTACAGATGACACATGCGATGTCCAAACGGTTCTCGAACCTTCTGGTCAATTCTGTTTTGCACGCTACGCTGATCGTCGGTTTGGCGCTGACACCGCTGGCCTGGGGCAGTGACGAGGAAATTGCCGAGGGATCCGCTCGTGCGGCCATACGTGAGGCCGACTATCCCTGCGCACACGTGATAAGCATGGAGCGCTCCACTGAAGAAGCCGCGGCTGCCGAAGGGTTCACAGTCTGGACCGTGCAATGCAACTCCGGCAGCTTCAAAGTCACCTTCAAGGGCGATGCGGGATCCGAGGTCGTCCCGCTGGACTGACAGGGACCGATCGGGCATTGCCCCTCAATCCTTGAACGGTCGCGACTCGCCATAGGCCACGCTTTCGATGTCCCTGAGACCCATGAGCATCAGCATGCTCACGGCGGAAACGGCGGTGGGATTCGCCCGGGCATACTCTTTGGTCAAAACCAGAACGGCGCTGATGGCGAGAATCTCCGGGTCACCGGTGGTGCTGAGTTCGTTGTATATCTCGTCGTCAAAGGTCACCAGGCTATATACCTGCTTGCCGTCCACCTCGTAGTCTTCCAAGTCGTCGTTGTCGATTTCCGCGAAATAGAGCAGCGGGCCCGTATTGGGGTTTTCGTTTAGCGTCTTAATGAGATCGGATTGTGGCGCGATGACGTCCATCATACAGTCCGCCTCCCCGTTGATGACGGCCATAGCGCCCTCGAACCCGTTGGCGGGGAACACCTTTATGTCGCCGTATTCGCCCGGATCAAGCTGCTGCAGATTGAGAAACGTCGCCAGCGAACCGCTGCCCATATTGCCCGCGGCGAGGGTTCCACTGCCCAACTCGTCCAGGTCATCGACGCCGCTCCCCCGGCGGCACACCAGCAGAGTCAGTTCCTTGTACAACTCCCCCATCACCTGAAATTTTCCCACGGAGTCCTTGTTGATTTGTGTGCCGTAGAAGTCGATGGCATCCCCCTGAGCAATGAACCCGTCACATTCCCCGGCCAAGGCCCGGTTCATGTTGTCCAGAGAGCCGCCCGACGGAACAACCTCGATGCGCAGCCCACCGGCAGTCAGTTGCGGTGCCATTTCAGCCAGCGCCTCCCCGACCCGGATATAGGTCTTGCCGGGACTGCCCGTACACAAACGCAGAACGGTCTCGGCGTGAACCGGGCTCGCCAACAGCCAGCCACCCACCATTAGAAACGCGACTGGCGCCAGCAATACACGGAAAAAGGTCATAATCTGCCTACCTCGGATGCTCGATCTGAATTGTGTCGGGTAATTACTTCGGCTGCACAAGGGGCACGCCTCTAGTCTGGATCAATTTTGTCGGCCACGCGCGCCATCAACCGCCAAACAAAAAACGCGACACCCGCAAGCACAAGCAGAACGATGATGTTAAAAATCGGTATGTTGGCGTGGTCCCGATCGACCACCTTGAGACTGATCGCGTTTGGAAACAGTGAAAAGATATCAACCCGCCAGCCGTAGTAGCGCACGAGAACCCACGGCTTGTCCGCCTCCGAGGCGAAGGTTTGTGCTTCAGCGGTGAGGGTGGCGCTGTCGAATTTGAAATAGGGGGGCCATCCCCAACCGGTGTCCTCGTTGCGGAACACCCAGATCTTGCCATTCTGGGACCGGGCGCTGATGAACCGCACATCCCGCGAGGCGACGTTTTCCGAGGGGCCCCTGTCCAGTCTTTTCACATCCGTGCCGGTGACTTGCACCACCGCGGTACGCGGTAAGTTGTAGTGCAGAAATCCACCCACCAGCACCAGCACAATGGCCAGGATTACATACTTCGCAGCGCGCAAGACATTCATGCGTCCATCCTCTGATTCTCACCCCGGTGGTCGCTCGGTTTGACACCGCTCGGTGGGCGAATCGGTACCGCTCCGGCGCTCGATACGACACCGAGCTGGCGTTATTAGGATGCCACGTATTGGTTCCGGACAACATCCGCTTGAGCAGCTTTCGCCACCCCCGCCGGAGCAACACGGGCACCCGACATGGGTTGCTGAGTGGTCGTCAGCCCCCCATCAAGCCGGTGGCTTGGTTCCGTCGCTGCAGGCAGAGTTGCCCGTATGGCACGGAAGCACTTTGGTTTAAAATAACGGCACACCCTCGTTCCACGTATCTGGTGCCCGGTGAAAACGATTTGCATGCTCGCCCAAAAAGGCGGAACCGGTAAAACCACCTTGACCATCCATCTGGCGGTCGAGGCTGCACAGTCTTCGATGAAGACCCTCATTGTCGATGTAGACCCCCAGGGCAGCGCCACCACTTGGTGGCGACGACGCAGCCAGGAACAGCCCTCGCTGGTTTCAGCCCAACGCAGGACCCTGTCCGAGACGTTATCCAAAGCCCGCAAATTGGACTACGGTCTGGCAATCATCGACAGCGCGCCGCACAGTTCTGACATCGCCCGGGAGGGCGTGCGTCTATCGGACGCGGTAATTATCCCGACCAGACCGGCCATACTCGATCTTGATGCCATCGGTGCCTCGATCGCGCTGGTGGTGGACGAATCGACCCCATCTCAGATCGTTCTCAACGCCTGCCCGCCGCCGGGCCGCTATGGCGAGCCAAGGATTGTGTCGGAAGCAAGGGACGCGTTGCAAACCTACGGCATCCATGTGTGTCCGGTTGCGATCAGCCAACGTGCTGCCTTCAGCCATGCCTTGATCGATGGGCGCTCGGTCAGCGAACTGGATCCCGCTGGCAAGGCAAGCGCGGAAATCCGGACCCTTTGGAACACCATCAAAAAGGCACCAGGACTATGAAACGCAGGTCCACACTAAGCCTCGATCCAGGTGCCAGCGACGATACCAAGCGAGTCCCGGGCTTCGATGCAACCGCAACCGCCTCGAACGACGGCGCGACCGGCAGGCCCCAGCCGGAAACGACCACAGGATGGTCCACCGCCGCCTCGGGAAAGCCGCGGGTAACGGCGGCCCGGCATGTAGCCGCGCCCAAATGGGGATCGGCGACGCTGGTCAAGGGATTACTGGTGGTGGTAGCAGGGGCGGTCGGCCTGTATTTGTTGCGCAAGCGTCTGGCATAGTGAAGATCCATTCGCACCGAACGCGTCACAGCGCATCCAGGGCAGACACGACACAATTCCCGCACACCCCGGGCGATACCAGGCAAGTTCACACGGTAGCGTCCTGAAAACGGCTGCGATCAACCGGAACGCAGGTCAATAACGGGCGCTTGAACCTGCCGCTGGCTATCGGCAGTATCTGCGGTTTACGCCACCATCTGGACATGCTTATGTTGAAGCCAAAAATGGTCGACAAACTGAACGCGCAGATCAATTTGGAGTTTTATTCCTCGAATCTTTATCTGCAAATGAGCGCTTGGTGCGAGGAAAAAAGCTTTGATGGCGCCGCCAAGTTCATGCAAAACCAGGCGGCCGAGGAAATGGACCATATGAACCGTCTGTTTCGCTATGTCAGCGAAACCGGCTCGCTGCCCATTGTTGGCGCCATCGACGCCCCGCCGCACAGGTTCAAGTCCCTGCGTGAGCTCATAAAATCCACCTACGAACACGAACGCATGATTACGGAAAAAATCAACGCATTGGCCCACGAGGCATTTACCAGTCAGGACTACTCGACTTTTAATTTTTTGCAATGGTACGTGGCGGAGCAACACGAAGAAGAAACCCTGTTCAAAAGTATCTTGGACAAGATTGATTTGGTTGGCGACGATGGTCACGCACTGTTTTTTATTGACAAAGATCTGGGCGAAATGGCGAATCAGGCATCCACGGCCGAGGCGATGGAAACCCCACCGGCATAGGGGCTTCCAGCCGAATAGACATCCCAGCCGCAACGCCGGCTCATGCCCGACCCGCGGTAGGCTCCGACCCATGCAACCGTTGCAGGGGCAGCTAAGCCGCCGCTCGAATCAATCGAATACGCGCAGCTCATCATAAAGCACCATCACGTTGTCGGCGTAGGTCGGCAGGGCACACAAGCCTTGGTAGTAACGTCGGACGTGGGGAAGACTCCGGCGCTCGATATCCATCTCGTAGTAGCGATACAGCACGTGTCCGAACTGCATGTCGGCGAGGGTCAGGTGGTTGGCCGCAATGAAAGAGGTCTGCCTCAACCGCGCATCGGCAACGGCCAAATAGCGTTCCAACTTTACCACGGCCTCGGCGATGGCCTGCGGATCCCGCTTTGACGGGGCGGTCCGGACCAGGCGCCAGAAAATCGGAACCGTCAGGTTGAGCGCAATGTTCAACTTGGACCATTCGGCCCACATATCCACCTGGGCGCGCGCCACCGGATCTTTCGGCCAAAATGCATCCGGCGCGTAAGACCCCGCCAGATAGCGCAGTATCGCCCCCGATTCAAACAAGGGTGGATCGTCATTGTCCCGAATCGTGGGCACGGTGCCGTTGGGGTTCATGGCCAGGTATTCCGGCGTATCCACGACACCGTAAGTGTGCCCGGCATCGATGCGATTGTGCTCAATACCCAGTTCCGCGATGCACCACATCACGGCCTGCACATTGGACGAGGTTCTTCTGCCCCAGACGGTCAACATCTTTTCACACCGCTTGCCAATTAAGCCGTAGCCCCACGCAATCCCAGGGTGAGCCCACGCGCCCCGGACGGTCTCGTGAACGGAACAAACCTGCGCCTGTCCTTGTTCAGGGTCTTTCCGAGCCTGAGTCGGGCATGACGAACAAATCCGTATCTTCCGGTTTGGCGCCGCTGCGGGTCAACAGGGCGTGCACCTGCCCGCGGTGATGGGTCTGGTGATTGAACATGTGGATGACACAAAGCGAAACGGATTTGGTCACATGTCTCTGAATCGCGCCGGAGAACCAGGTGAGATCGCCACTCAGCGCTTGACCGTCTACGGTCTCCGCCCAGGTTTGAATAATGACATCGAAAGCGGCGCGCTCACGTTTCAGGTCATCCCAGTCGGGATACTGAGCGGTCGAGTCCGCGATGTTCTTCGCCAAGGGTTGCGCCGCACCGGCGAAGCGGCTCATCCAGATCTGATCGCCCCACAGCAGATGATTCAGTGTATTGTGGATCGAACCGAAGAACACGCCCTGATCCTGTCTTCGCACCGTGTCGCTCAACTGGTCTGCCGCGCCATACAGGGACCGGTTCTGCCAGGCGTTGTAGCGGGCCATCTGACAAATGTAGCTCGGCGTGATCATGACCGTTGCATCCACACCTGTCGGGCTCGCTCCAGCCAGTCAGTCTCATACGGACCGCGGGAATTCCGCTCCACACCGTGCTCGGTGAGCAGCACCTGTTGTTCTTCCAGCTTGACCCCCTCCCGACCGTTGTCGACACCGATGAACGATTCCACGCACAGGGTCATACCCGACTCCAGCACGCCGTCGTAACCCTTGGCGGCAAAATCCTGGGCATACTTTATGGACGGGTACTCGTCCGCCAGCCCCACGCCGTGAATCATGCTCGAGTAGCGATTGAAGACGAACTCGTTCGGAATGGACCAGCTATCTTTCACTACGTCGCCAAAACTCCTGCCCACACGCAGCACCCCGATATTGTGCTCAATCTGTTCAAAAGCCTGGGCATAGAGCCGGCGCTGCTCATCGCTGGGTTTGCCGCCACACACCCAGGCCCGGGAAATGTCCGAACAATAGCCGTAGGGCCCAATCAGGTCGGTATCGAAACTGACCAGGTCGGCGGCCTCGATGGGGCGCATGGAACACTCTCGGAACCAGGGATTGGTGCGGGGTCCGGATGAAAGCAGACGGGTTTCGATCCATTCGCCCCCCTAGCGAACCTTGGCCTCATGCAGCTTGGCCCACAACGCATTTTCGGTGACGCCCGGCTCGTGGACCGTCCGCATGGCGTCGCAGGCCTGGTCGCAGACCGCCATTGAGGCCCTGACCAACGCCAGTTTCTCGGCGGATTTGACCGCGCGCGCCCGCTCCGTAACAGGCTCGCCGTGCACCAGGTTCAGACCCCGGGAACGCAATGCGTCGGCGCCCATGATCGACAGCCTATCCACCACCAGCCGTTCGTTACCGCCCCTGTGGGTGAAACATGAGGTCGGATATCTGATCGGCAAACCGCTCAGCCCATGGCTGCCCGTTGGGACCCTTGGCGAAAAAGTAAAACGATGGCAGTACGCGATACTCGTCGATGGTCGGCAGGTCCGCGGCCAGGTGCGGCAGATTGGAATAATCGAACAACACGACGGCACCATCGAGGGCGACAAAAACACACCGGGTCTCATGTTGTGAACACCAGACCTGCATGTTGGTGGCGTCAGTGGCGTAGCGGGTGTTGATCTGATCAAACATCAACAACTCCGCCACATCGTGCGCCTGCAAATGTTGTCGCAGTCGCCCCAAGCGGTACAGCCGCACCCCATCCAGACCGACCGGCGGGTCGCTGTATTCCATGGCGCCTTGCTGTCTCGCGACGGGTCCGGCGTACCGGGTCTGGGCCGACTCTATGTTCATGGTTCCAAGCCTCCCCTGTGTCGGGTCCGCTGCGCTCAACCGCGCATGCGCTCGCCCTGGGGATCGAACAGCGGGATCGCCTGCAGTCGCGCGGGCAGTCGTTCGCCCAACAGTTCGATTTCCCACTCGTCCGGGTAATCGGCGCGTTCTTTGGGCACATAGCCCATCGCCACGGAAAGTTGTGAGGCATGGGCATAACCACCCGAAGTCACCCAACCCACCACCTCTCCCCGATGCCAGATCGGCTCATCGCCGATGGGATCTGCGTCACCCGCATCCACCACAAAGGTTCGCAGCCGCAGCTTCCCGCCGCTGTCCTTTTCAGCCTGGGCGGCCTCACGGCCAATGAAATCCGCCTCCTTCGCCAGGGCGACGAACCGATCCAGGCCCGCCTCCAGCGGGCCATAAATGGGCCGGTACTCCCGTGCCCAGGAGCCGTAGCTCTTCTCCAGCCGCAGGGCGTTCAGCGCCCGCGCCCCAAACAGCTTGATGCCATGGTCCTCGCCTGCTTCCAACAACAGTTCGAGCACACAGCGCTGGTACTCCGGCGCCATCCACAGCTCGTAGCCCAGATCCCCGGTAAAGCTGACGCGGCCCACCAGACAGGGCGCCATACCCACATCCATTCTGTCCACGGCCATAAATTTGAACGACCCGGCAGAGATATTTCTGTCGGTCAACCGGGACAGCAGCGTACGCGACTGTGGTCCGGCAATGGACAGGCCGACCAGGCCGGCCCCGTGCGCCCGCACCGACACCGTTCCGTCCGCCGGTAGATACTGCTGGAACCACCGCATATGGTAGTTCTCGGCGATCCCGGAACCGGCGATGAAATACTCACCATCGCCCAGGTTGGCCAGGCTGAAATCGCCGATTAGCTTGCCGTTGTGGTTGAGCATGGGTGCGAGCGTGATGCGACCGGGTTTTGGCATTCGGCAGGCAAGCATGCCGTCGAGCCACTGGGCCGCGCCATCACCGGTGACGCTGTACTTGGCGAAGCCGGACGTTTCGGTCAAGCCGACGCTCTCGCGCACCGCCCGCGCCTCCTGGCCGACGTGTCCGAAGTCGGTGGACCGGCGCCAGGAAAACACCTCTTCCACGTCGTCGGGCGCAAACCAGAGCGGCAGTTCAAGACCATAAGCCGCTGCCATTTGTGCGCCGGCCGCCAACATCCGATCGTAGACCGGGGTGGTCTTCAAGGGTCGGCCCGCCGGCAACTCCTCGTTCGGAAAGCGAATGGAGAACCGGCGTGAGTAGTTTTCCCGCACCTTGGCATTGGTATAGGCCAAAGTCGCCCAGTCACCGAAACGGCTGATGTCCATGCCCCAGACATCGAAACCCGGATCACCATCGATCATCCAGTTGGCCAGGGCCAGCCCTACCCCGCCGCCCTGACTGAAACCGGCCATGACTCCGCAGGCGCACCAGAATCCAGGCAGACCACGCACCGGCCCCATCAGCGGGTTACCGTCCGGGGCGAAGGTAAACGGGCCGTTGATGATCTGTTTGATGCCGGCGTCCTGAAATGCCGGGAAGTGATCGAAGCCCACCTCCAGCGACGGGGCGATCCGGTCGATGTCCGGCTGCAGCAACTCATGACCGAATTCCCAGGGGGTTTCCTTTGGCGACCAGGGCACGCAGGCCCGTTCGTAGGTCCCCATCAACATCCCGTTGCGTTCCTGGCGGAGGTAAATCTCGCCGTCAAAGTCCACTGCGTGCAGGATCTCCTTGCCGGTGCTCTCGTTATGGGCAACCACTTCGGGCATCTCCCCGGTGAGCAGATACATATGCTCCATGGCCAGCACCGGCAATTCGAGCCCGACCATGCGGCCAATTTCCCGGGCCCAGAGCCCCCCGGCGTTAACAATGTGATCGGCCTCCAACACAGCTTTGTCGGTCACCACCCGCCAGCCACCCGAGGCGGCAGGGGACAAATGGGTCACACGGGTATGGGTTTCGATGTCGGCGCCCTGTTTCTTGGCCGCCTTGGCAAAAGCGTAGGTGGTACCCGACGGATCCAGGTGCCCCTCGATCGGGTCATACAAGGCACCGACGAATTTCGACGGGTCCAGCAAGGGCATCAGTTCACCGGCCTCGGTTGGACTCACCAGTTCGGTGCTCATGCCAAGGTAACGGCCCTTGGCATGGATGCCCTTCAGCCAGTCGAATCGCTCCGGCGTCGCCGCCAGCATGACCCCGCCGGTCATGTGCAGGCCGATGTCCTGTCCCGAAATCTGCTCGATCTCCCGATACAGGTCTATGGTGTACTGCTGCAACTTTGCGACGTTGGGGTCGCCATTGATGGTATGCATGCCGCCGGCGGCGTGCCAGGTGGACCCGGAGGTGAGCTCGGATCGTTCCAGCAGCAGCACGTCGGTCCAGCCCAGTTTGCTCAGGTGATACAGAACCGAGCATCCAACGACGCCACCGCCTATGACGACGGCCTGGTAGTGGGATTTCAAGTCGCTCTCTCCTTCGCTCTAGTGGGCCATACGGGAAGTTCGGTTACTCACAGAGCGCCGCTGATGTACCGAGCTAACGCGCACACTGCAGGGAATGGCAGGGCGTTTTCAACACCGTATCGTGCCGAGTGAGCCTGTTTCAATACGCTGCTAGAACGGTTGCCCCGCCACGGCTCATTATCGAATGTCGGGCCCCTACCGATCCCGCCCGGCCCAATCCAGGGATCGCCTCCAGTTTGAACCAAACCGCCGGGGGTGCTTGGGAATTCTGCGACACATGTTGCCAGATTTCCGTCACCCCGACGGTACCCCTTTCGGCGCGCTGGCGGTGATAGGCGTGGCGCATCCGGGACCTGGGGCTCCAGATGCTGGACGCGTCAACAAAGCACCTCACAAAAATTGTGTAGAGATTCGCGCCAAGGATTGCGGCAGACTCATGGGATGAGACAGGGCACACTCAGCTCGAGAAAACTTGTTCTGTGGTGTCTCGGCCTGACAGTTCTACCGGCCGTAGGCTTGATCGGGTTCCTGCTGCTGGCGGGGAATGATTTCTATCAGTGGGCGGCGGCCGAGCTACTCGAACGGGTCACCGATCGAAAGGTCGAGATCAAGGGACCGTTCTCGTTCGAGGGCGGATGGACGCCGACCATCGTCGCGACCGATCTCTCCCTCGCAAACGCAAGCTGGGCGAAACAGAAACCAATTCTGCGGGTAAGGCGGATCGAGCTGCAGATCGCCCTGAAGCCGCTGTTCTCGGGCATTGTCCAACTGCCGCGCTTGGTTGCCACCGATGTAACCCTGAATCTTGAGAGGGGACCGGATGGCGCCGGCAACTGGGAGGGCATCGGCCTTCCGGCGCGTGCCCCGGTGAGCGGGAACGCGTACTACCCACTGTTGGAGTTTATCTCTCTGAGGAATGTTGGGATCAAGTACCAGGGTGAACAGAACGGTCGGGTCTTGGACATTTTTCTTGCCCATCTGGACAAGGACAGACCGACCACCGATTCGAGCTTCGTGATTGAGGGACAAGGACGGATCAATCAGCGGGCCTTCCGCATCGCAGGTCAATTTGGTTCGGTCGCAGACGCCCTGACCACCACAGCGCCCTACCCTATGGCCCTGACCTTCGATGGGGCCGGCCTGGCTATCGAACTCAAGGGCACGGCCCAAAACCTGCCCCGGGCGCAAGGTTTCGACCTGAATCTCAGCGCCCGCGCTAACTCGGTCGGCGAGATTCTGAAGCCATGGGAAAGCGATTTCGCCCTGGCCGGTCGAGCGGAGGTCAGCGCCCGGCTGACCGGAGATCTCGTATCCCTCTCCGTCCAAGACTTCAGTCTCGACGTTATCGAGCCGTCCGGCGACCGGCTCCAGGTGCAGGGATCGATAACCGAACTGTTCGCGGGCAGCGGTCTGAATATGCGGGTAAACGGGAAACTGGGATCGGAGGCGCTGCACCTGGCGCACATGCTGCCCGAGCCTGTGCAATTTCTCTCGAGCGGTTTTACCCGACTGGATATCCTGGGACAGATAAACGGGAGCCTGAAAACCCCCGCATTCGAGAATGTCCATGCGCAACTGACCCACGATTCAGGGGCATCGCTATCGCTGCAGGGGCGTCTCGCCATGGATCTGACCGCAGCGGACCCGAAGATTACCGGGCTGGCGGCCACAGCAATCACGTCCCTGCCCGACCCGGGCCTGCTGGCGCGGGCGCTGGGAACCGACCTGGCCGGCCTGGGTCCCGTCAACGCGACCGCCGAGCTGTCTTTGCAGAACGGGTGGGGCACGCTTGACGCCTTCACCGCCGAGGCCCAGGGGTTGGGAGCGTTACGTTTCACGGCAAACGGCCGAATCGGCCAACTTAACGGCCGCCGCTTCGATCTCACGCCACAGCTGGAATTGTCGGCGTCGGCCGCGACCAGCGGTCCCTTGATATCGCTGTTGCCGCAATCGTCAGAGCACACACGAACCTCGGCCCCGATCCCGGACGACAAACTTGTGCTGCTGATCCAGCGAAGCCTCAAATCCCTGGGATTTCATCCGGGGCCCGCAGACGGGATCATGGGCCCTCACACCCGTTCCGCGATTGAAACCTACCAGGCCAGACTGGGCCTTCCGGAGGATGGAAAGGCCACCCGGGAACTGTTGAAGCGGCTCGCGCAACAAGCCGGCGTGCAGACCCGCTCGACCGTGTCTGGCGCCAGCCCGAGGGCGGCCGGAGACGGGCTACCGGATCTGGGACCGGTCACGGCTTCGGCGCGGCTTTCCGGCCAAGCCGGTATTTACGCACTCGAAGACCTGAATTTTGAACTGGGCGACAAAAAACGCGGAACGATCGCTGTCTTGGGAACCGTCGGGACTCTGGCCGTCGGGCGCGTGCGCCCAGTCGACGATCTCAGGCTGCAGGTGACCGTGGAACTCCCATCCAGCAACACCTTCGCCCGGCATTTACCGAGCGGCACCCCCGAGCTGCGAAATATACGGGGAAGCTTCCAGGCGGCGGGTTCAGCCGACGCGATGACGGTTTCGCAGTTCCGGTTCGAGGCCATGGGACCAGGCGGTTTGGTTGCGGATGCCACGGGCGACATCGCAGGACTGTCGCTGCTGCCCACCCTGGCGGCGGCCAAAGTAGACTTGCGGCTGGGGCTCAAGGCAAAGGACAGTGAAGGCCTTGCCCAGCTTGTCGGCATGCGGCTCCCGGAACTGGGTTCGGTGCGGGCCAGGGCGGAGCTACACAACCGGGCCGATCGCCTGATCCTGACCAACATAGACGGGTTGATCGGCTCGAACAGCAGACCGGCCCTGCGCCTGACCGGTGAAATTGGCGATCTGCTGGCGCTTGAACAGATCGCGTTGCGTGGCAGTTTCGAAATTCCGCTGGCGACCTTGCTCGCCCCGAACGAAGGAACCGACACCCCCTCCCTCGGCGAACTCCAGGGCCAGTTCCATGCATCCGATGCCGACGGCAGCATCAGCCTGGAATCGCTCAGCGCGAAGGCGATCGGCACGGATCTCTATTCGCTTGCGGCCGAAGGGGCATTTGATGATCTGAAGCGGCGCAACGAATTCAAGCTCAAAACCGTTCTGAAAGTGCCAAAACCATCGTTGCTTGGGCAACGCTTGGGTTTCAAGGTCGGAGCGATGGGCCCGTTTTCCTATACCGGCGAAATCTCCGGCAGCCTGGAGCAGTTTGGTGCCGAAGGCACAGTTCGAGTTGGGCGCACCGCGTTTTCCGGCATTCTGTCCGGGCACATCGCAGAGGCTCGGCCGGTTTTGAGCGCAAAACTGACTTCTCCCGTGTTTCACTTCGCTGATTTCGGTCTCCTGCCCAAATCAAAGCCCGAACAGGTGGATCAATCGATCAAAGCCGAGGCGCCACATCTGTTCAGCAAAGAGCCGCTTCCGTTCGAGGCCCTGCGCGGCTTTGACCTGGATCTGGATCTGACGCTGAATCGCTTGGAAGGGGTTGAACTCGACATCGACCAGGCCGAGGCACAGCTGCAACTCAAGCAAGGGCGGCTCAAGATCGACCCGCTTCGGTTCAGTTTCGTGGGCGGCAGCGTTCTGGCCAGAGTACAGTCCGATACCCACGCGGCCCAACCGGCCCTGGGTCTTCGGCTGGAGGCCGACAATGTGCTTTTGGGGGACCTGCTGGCCCAGCTCGCGGTCGACGTGCCCCTGGATGGCAAGCTGGACATGGTGCTCGACCTCAGTGCCACGGGCCCCTCTCCCAGGGCTCTGAGTTCATCGCTGAAAGGCAACTGGGACATGGCGCTGTCACGGGGCCATGTCCAGACCAAGCTACTGGATCTCAGCGCGGTCAATATGGTGGATTGGATGACTTCGGATACGAGACTCAAGGGCTATTCAGACTTGAACTGCTTTATCCTGCGCCTCGATTTTCAACAGGGCATCGGTACGATCAAGGCAGCGCTACTGGACACCAGCAACGTGCTGGCCCCGGGCACGGGCAACATCGACCTGCGGGCGGAGACCATCGACATTCAGGTTCACCCCCGCGCCAAAAAACGCCGACTCATCGAATCCACCACGCCGTTCACTATAACGGGCCCGCTAACCAGCCCTTCGATCCAGACCGACGGATTCAAGGCGCGGATGGTCAGCGAAGTTCTGCTGGCCCCACTGCACCTTTTG
Source organism: Candidatus Competibacteraceae bacterium (assembly GCA_024641125.1). Classification (GTDB taxonomy): domain Bacteria; phylum Pseudomonadota; class Gammaproteobacteria; order Competibacterales; family JAHEDQ01; genus JAHEDQ01. The sequence goes on from JAHEDQ010000025.1 coordinate 28,165, forward strand.
GGTTCGGTCCTGTGGCACTTCGTTCACGACCAGGGATCGGATCCACAGAATCCCTGCCTGGCCATACAGCCCGGCGACGCGCCGAACTAGGCGTCATCTCGGTTGGCCGGGCGTAATCCGCTGAATCGGAGCGCAGCGCGCCTCAACCGTATCGTCCCTCGATGTAATCGGCGGTCTGGGACTCCTTGGGGGTCAGGAACAGGGCGTCGGTGTCACCGTACTCAACCACTTTACCGAGCAGCATGAAGATGCACTTCTCGCTGGCGCGCCGTGCCTGTGCCATGTTGTGGGTAACGATGAGGATGGTGTACTTGCCCTTTAATTCCCAGATCAACTCTTCCACCGCCTCGGTGCCCTTGGGGTCCAGTGCCGAACAGGGCTCGTCCATCAACAGCACTTCGGGTTTCACCGGCAGCAGGCGGGCAATGCACAGTTTTTGCTGCTCCTCCAGCGAGAGCTCCGTGCCCTTGTGTTTCAGCCGATCCTTGACCTTGTCCCAGAGCAGCACCTGACGCAGCGCCTGTTCGACAATCTCGTCCTCTTCCGCAGCGCTGGCCTTTTTGCCCTTGTTGTGGACCCTATGGCCAAAGATAACGTTGTCGCGGATGGAAATGGGCAGGGGATTCGGCCGCTGGAATACCATGCCGACCTGTTTCCGAACCTGGACCAGCTCTACCGTGGGGTCATAAACATTTTGGTCGAGAACGTCGATGCGACCCTCGATACGAACGTAACCGAGGCGTTCGTTGATGCGATTGACGCTGCGGAGGAAGGTGGATTTCCCACAGCCCGAAGGCCCGATCATTGAGGTGATCAGACCCCGTTCAATGCCCAGGTTGACGTCGAACAAGGCCTGAAAATCCCCATACCAGAGATTGAGGCCCCGGGTCCGAATGGCGTGCTTTTGATCCGCGTGCGTATTCATTGCGCTTGTCCCAACTGGCGAAGTCGACCGGCTCCGTATCGGCGGTTTGCCGGGTTTAGCCGAACTTACCTTCGATGTAGTCACGGGTTCGGGAATCCTGCACCCGCCCGTCGAACAGATCGGAGGTCTTGCCCACCTCAACACACTCGCCCTCGAGAAAGAACGCGGTTCGGTCGGCCAGCCGCTGAGCCTGCTGCACCAGATTGGTGACCAGAATAATGGTCAACTCGTGCTTGAGCTCCTTCAGCACGTCTTCGATGCGCATGGTCGTGACCGGATCGACGGCGATTGAAAATTCGTCCAGGATCAGCACATCCGGCTGCTGCGACAGCGCGCGGGCGATGGTCAGACGCTGCTGCTGCCCCCCGGAGAGCAGGCTGCCCAGGGAGTTGAGCCGATCCTTGACCTCGTCCCACAGTGCGGCACGGGTAAGGCAACGTTCGACTATGTCATCCAGCTCGGCCTTGTTGCGCATGCCCCCCAGGCGCGGGGCCAGCGCCACGTTTTCATAAATGGTGAGCGGCAGCCCCACCGGCAGCGGAAACACCACGCCGATACGGCTGCGCAGCGCGTACACGTTGCGCAGCCGGTCGATGGGACGACCGTCGAATTCGATGCTGCCCTCGACCTTCATACCGTCGGTGAACATGTCCATCCGATTGAGGGCCTTGAGGAACGAGGTCTTGCCAGCATTGGCCGGCCCGATGATGCCGAACACTTCGTGCTCGCGCACATCCAGACTCACGCCGGACAATGCCGGTGTGCCGGCGTAGCGGATGGTCACGTCCCGCACCACGATTTTGGGCGAGGCGACTTCTATCTCGTTAGCGCCCATGACCGCTGTCGCCGCGCTTACCATTTTTTCTTACCCCGCAAATACATACGCAGCGCAATGGAAAGGCTGTTCATCAGCAGCACCATGCCGATCAGAACCAGCGCCACGCCATAGGGCAGATTCTCAGGAACGTTGGGTACCTGGGTGGATACGACAAACAGGTGCAGAGACAAGGCCATGGTCTGATCGAACACACTCTCCGGCAGAAACGGCAGGAAGAACGCCGCACCGGTAAACATGATGGGCGCAGTCTCACCGGTGGTCCGGGATACCTCCAGTATGACGCCGGTGAGAATACCCGGCACTGCGTTTGGCAGCACCACACGACGGATGGTCTGCCAGCGGGTGGCGCCCATGTTCCAGCAGGCCTCGCGAAATGCCATGGGCACGGCGCGCAGGGATTCCCGGGTGGAGACGATAACCACCGGCAAGGTCATAATGGCCAGGGTCAGGCTTGCGGCCAGGATGCTGGTACCGAAACCAAAGAAAATCACAAAGGCGCCGACGCCAAACAACGCGTGCACGATGGACGGGACCCCGGCCAGGTTGATGATGGCCAGATTGATGATCCGGGTGAACCAGTTCTCCCCGGCATACTCGTTGAGGTAGATCGCGGCCGCCACCCCCAGGGGCACCGACACCAGCAGGGCTACGGAAACCAGCCAGATGGTGCCCACCAGCGCGGGGAAAATGCCGCCAGCGGTCATGCCGTCCTTGGGATAGCCGAACAGGAACTCCCAGGAGATGGCCGAAGCCCCTTTGACGATCAGCGTGCCCAGAATCAGCAGTACAGGCAGGATCAGCAGCAGGGTCATCACCAGAAACAGGGTTCGATACAGGGATTCGGTGCGTTTGTTCCGAAGGTTGAGCTCGGATGCTTCGAACATGACCCTCACCCCTTGCGCACGCCGCGAACCACCAGGTCCGCCAGCAGGTTGATGATGAACGTGATCAGGAACAGGAAGATGCCAATGGTGAACAGCGCACCGTAGTGGTCCGAGCCCACGGCGGTCTCACCCAACTCGGCGGCGATGGTGGCGGTCAGTGCCCGCACCGAGTCGAACACGCTGGTGGGGATGTTGATCGAGTGGCCGGTGGCCATCAGCACCGCCATGGTCTCGCCAAAGGCCCGCCCAACACCCAGCAGCACGGCGCCGAGCAAACCGTTCTTGGCCGCCGGCAGCACGACCTTATAAATCACCTGCCAACGTGTCGCGCCCATGGCCTCTGCCGCCTCTCGATAGCGATCCGGGACCGCCTTGAGCGCATCCTCGGCGATGGAGGTCATGATGGGTGCGGCCATCAGCCCCAGGATGATGCCGGCGTTGAGCACGTTCAGACCCACCGGAACATTGAACCACTCGATGATCAACGGGTTCATGATGGACAAACCGATAAAGCCCCAGACAACCGACGGGATCGCCGCGAGCAGTTCTACCAGCACTTTGAGAAACTCGCGGGTCTTGCCAGTGGCGAACTCGCCGATGAAAACCGCGGCGCCCAGGGAAAACGGGATGGCCACCACCATGGCCAGCCCGGTGACGCTGGCGGTGCCGGCAATCAGGGCCAAGATGCCGTATTCAGGCGCATCCTCGTCACTGGGATCCCAGTACTCGGAGGTTAGAAATTCCTTTACGTCGAGGGTGTCGAATACAAATGTGAGGCCTTCCCGGGTGATGAACACGAAAATGCCGATCACAAAGATGATGGTCGAGATGCCGCCAACAAAGACGATGGCCTGAATCGCCTTATCCACGTACCAGTCCGTGTTCCGTCGATCAAACTCCACGGCGCTCTCGGCGTTTATGGCCTTTCCCGAGCCGGCCATCAATCTGCCTCCGGCCCGGACAGACGTTCCATCAGCCCCCTGACCTGGAGAGACAGGGCCCGGTGCAGCACTTCGAACTGCTCCTTGTTGTAGCCCTCGGTGGATTCCAGCTTCCAATCCAGGGTCGCCGTATGGAACGGAATTTCGCTGAGGTAGTCTTCAACGGGCCCGTCCAGGCTGACGATGACGTGATAGTCCGACAAACCGAGGGTCATCTTGTCCACGGGGTGCGCC
>JAHEDQ010000189.1 GCA_024641125.1 Candidatus Competibacteraceae bacterium
TAAAGGCGATGATGGGACTGCGTTTTCCGGGACGCGATCTCCCCCCGGAGAGGGATTCGGTGTCGCCACTCTGGCGCTCGCTGCCGGAAAACCTGGACGATTTGGTGCAAGTGCAGATCGAGTCCCTGTTGTCCGACAGGCTGGTTCATATCGACACGATCGCGGAATCCCTGAACATGAGCAGGAGAACCTTGCAACGAAGCCTCGCGGAACAGGGTCTGAGGTATTCGCAGCTCTTGACTGATGCTCGAATTCGCCGGGCCGCCCGTTCGCTTGAGCGCACCCAAATTCCGATTGCCGAGATCGCTTACCTGCTCGGCTATGCCGAAGCTTCGGACTTCACGTGCGCATTCCGGCGACGGATCGGTGTGTCGCCGCAGGCGTTCCGGGACAACGCCAAAAACGGCGTAGCCGTCTCAATCTGCAAACGGGGGACGCGTTTGGTCTAATATGTTCATCTTGTTCAACGCCTTGGAATGGGCCGACCCCAGTAGGCCGCAGCAGGGAAAACGGGACGAGCGCGAACAAGGTTTCCTCAAAGCATTGACTGGACGCCCGCAAAAGGGCTGATTCCAAGCCACTCCGGCATGCTCCGCGCCAGTTGCTTCTTGCCCTGGGTTCGCAGGCGCTGTTGACGCAAGGCTTGACGCAGATCGAGGTCGCCGTGCCAGATTTCGACCAGGGTGCGCACGGTGCTGTTGATGTAGAGATCCACTTCGCGCCCCGGATTTTCGGTGCACAGGTCCACTTCGCATTGGCTGACCAGCAGCCACCAGGTCTTGTGCTCCTGCAACTCGTCGAAGTTGAAGCACAGCACGGTTTCGCCATTGGGCAAGTTGTTCGTCTGCAGGCGCCGCTGCAGGTCCCACATCAGAAATTCCACGTCGAGTTCATCGTCGCTCATCTGCCCCCGTGCCCAACGCATGCCCCACACCGCCAGATGCTCGATCAGCGGCTGCAGTTCCCGCCCGCAGGGGGTCAGTTGATACTCGGTGCTGCGTTGACCCGGCGGGCTCTTACGCACCAGCAACCCTTTGTCTTCGAGCATTCTCAGGCGGCGGGAGAGCAGGGTTGGCGAGATCCGCGACAGGGCTCGCTGCAGCTCGCTATAGCGCGTGGAGCCCAGCAGCAACTCGCGCAGGATAAGCACGGTCCACTTCTCACCGATGATCTCGGTGGCCTTCGCCACGGGGCAGAACTGACCGTAGGTGCTCATGGGCCAATTGTCCCACAAGCCTTCGGCAATTTAACTACATGATGTGTAGTTCATTGCTACATCGCGTGCAGTAGTCCGAGCCTCTGCCCTTGCCTATCTTGGTCATGGCGTGGCAGCACCGCCACATTTCAAGCAGGGTACGAGGAGAACATCATGCACTCACACACCATAGCAAGCGTCACAAAACCACAACCCAAGGGCCCGGTCGTCAACGGTGTACCGACGGGTCAGTTGATGGACGTCATCGGTTCCATCCAACAGGACGCGGACAATGCAAAGTTCCAGTTCCGGCTGGACAACCAATGGTTGGAGGGCGGCATCAACCGCAGCCGGATGGATGACTACTTCGCCGATGGGCGCAAAACCCGGCATGACCAGGTCTTTGAACTGAGCGCGGACGAACCACGGCTGATCGCCGGCGAAGACACTGCGCCGACCCCGGTGGAATACGTGCTGCATGCCTTGATCAGTTGCCTGACAACCACCATGGTGTATCACGCCTCGGTGCAGGGTGTTGAAATCGAATCCGTCAAATCTCAGGTCGAAGGCGACATCGATGTTCGGGGCTTCTTTGGCCTGTCGGAGAGCGTGCGCAAAGGCTTTAACCAGGTGCGTGTGCGCATGCAGGTGAAAAGCGAGGCCAGCACGGAACAACTGCGGGAAATGGCCATGTATTCGGCGGTCTACGACATGGTCGCAAACTCACTTCCCGTGGACTTTTTGATCGAAAAAGCTTAGAGCGTTTTTGCAACACTGTCATTTGGGAGAGCGAAGCACAAGCCTGCCCGCTCGTCCCAGCAACCCCGGGATCCGGGTCGGACCAACCCCAATACAGCAGCGACTTGGGTTGGTCCGACCCCAAACAGGGCCTTGAACGGTGGCCCTACTGGTCCGGCTATTGGCTCGTCTACCAGGGGTTGTTGCGCGTTTTGTCGATGCCAGGACGCGCTGTGAACTGTAAGGGTTCACTGCGTTCGGAACCACTGGGTCGATGGCTGTGACGGGATGGCGCCATTTTTCCGGAATCACTCACTCATTGGCGGGTGATTTCGATCCCAGCGTCTTCTGAATGAGTTCCGCGAAAGCAAGCACCGCTTCTTTGGGTTCGACCTTGCAGTGACCGAAACGTGGGAGAGCGGTAGCGGAAAAAAGCCCGTCTGATTGACTAAGAACCGTCTTCCACCAATAGATCATTTCGTGCCAGAAGGGCACGCCCGGATCCACCACGTTGTGGAGCGCTACCTCTGGTGTGCGGAGCGCACCGGTGGTTTCATAGAACGTGTTCAACGTATCCACGGCGGCGGGATCGGTGCGGAAGCGCTGCACCCCGAAGTTCAAACGGAACGGGTTGTCGGAGCAGGAGTAGATACGGTTCCAATTGCCGGTTGGGTTGCCGCCGAGTGTTTCGACAGCATCGTTGATGCGGAGAAAGCTCTTCTCGACGAGTTGCATGGCTACATCGACCTGATTGCCTTCTTCGCTGGGTACTCTGGCACAGCGCAGAGCCTGCGACAGGGCATCGGCCTGCGCCGGGCTCGAGATCACGTTGGCAATGTCTTGTTTGTAGTTGGCGCCGCTTTCCCAATTGTCGATGAGGCGTTGCGGCACATGGGGTTTGCCGCCGCGTTTCGTGAGCAAGGGTTGGGCGAATTGGTCTCGGAAAAAATAGTCGATCAGCACGGCGAAGTTAAACAAGTACCGGAACTGCGCACGAAACTTACCGTGGGGGGCGCAGATGGTCATCGTCCCCGTCAACGACTTGTCCTCAGCACCCTCGTTCAACAAAGTCGCAATGAGCCCGCCTTGAGAAGCGCCGATTACATAGGCGAGCGGTTGCGGCGGTGTAGGTGGTGGCGGGCAACCGTTGGGCGTTTGGCAGAAATATTTCGGGAAGATCTCTTCCCTGTAGAGATCGACCAATCGCTTGGTCTCGTCGATGCCTTCCGGGACGGACAAGCCGGTCTTGCTGCGGGCGACCACCCCGAATGAAAAGCCCAGTTGGGTGAGCAATCCCGGGGTCGATGCGCCACCGAGTTCGCCTTCGAGTTCGTCCGCGATCGCCTCGATAGACCCCCCTGCTTCAATCACTTCAACCGTGCCGTGCGCATACGCCACCAGAACGCCGTTGGCCATGCCGAAGGCGGGATCGGGAATGCAGAACAGCCATTCCGCATCCGGGTTTCTGAACACCCCGCTGACCGCGATCGCCCGCACCGGCGGGCACAGGGTCTTTGGGTCGAACCCGTCCTCGCCGCCTGTATCTTGAGCCATGGCGCTTGAGGGCGCCGCGAGGACTGCGCCCAGCGCCATGCCCGTGCAGAAAAACCAGGCTGGGAAGCGCATCGATGTTCCGAGTTTCATGAACCGTTCCTCCCTCAATGCACGGGTCGCCGCAAGCGGGACAGGCGGCGCCGAGTCGACTTGATCTGCTCCGGCCGCCGGCCTGGATACACCGATTCGGCACCTGTAATCACCGCGCACCTGAGCGTCCCCGTCGATTACAGGTGCCGCGGTTGAGAACTGGGATCCAGCAACCCAATTTCGGGCAATGGCAATGGCAATGGCCCACAGCCTCGTCAGTGTCAGAGGCCGTCAACAATTGGTGCATAGATTGGTATATTTCATTACCATCGGCAGTGTTATGAAAGATCAACATTTCGCGACTGCACTGATCTTCGCCCTGTTGGTCGGCTTTGTACACTGCGTTGCAGCCGAAACCACGGCCTTGGACGATTACGTGGCCGAACCGGACCCGAACTACAGCTTCGTCCACTACGACACCAAGGCGGGCAACGGCTACACCACCTACTTCCTCAAGATGACGTCGCAAAAATGGCGTTCGCGTGCGGAAGTCGATCGGGTGATGTGGGAGCACGAACTGCTTATCGCCGTACCGTGGGTTCCCCACTCGGGAAATCAACAGACCGCCTTCCTGCTGGTGAACGGCGGCAGGAATAGAGACAGGCTCAAATCCGAAGACAACGAGGTGATTGGTCTGCTCGCCGTTGTTACCGGTGCCGTCACCGCCTTGGTCAATCAGGTCCCCAACCAACCTTTGACTTTTTCAGATGAGACCGAGTCCCGGACCGAGGACGAGATCCTCGCCTATGGGATGGACAAGTATCTGCTGACCGGCGATCCGCTATGGCTGGCCCAGTTGCCCATGACCAAGGCCGCAGTCCGAGCCATGGACACCGTGCAAGCATTCTCGGAGCGTTACCAGGGTGGCTTTCCCAAGCCGCCTCGTATCGACGATTTCGTTGTCGGGGGTGGCTCCAAGCGGGGCTGGGCGACCTGGCTCACGGCGGCGGTCGAGGCGTGGAAGGGTAGAGCCTCCCGGGTAAAAGCGATCCTTCCGGCTTCCATCGATCTGCTGAACATGGGGGAGCAGTTTATTCATCACTGGGAGGCCTACGGCTTTTACGCACCCGCTATACGGGAGTACGTAGATTTCGACATTCCCTGTCGAGCCCAGACGCCGGCGGGTCAGATCATGATCGAACTGATCGATCCGTACGCGTATCGAGAGCGGTTCACCATGCCAAAGTTGGTGCTCAACTCCGCGGGTGATCAGTTCTTCCTGCCGGATTCGTCCCGCTTCTATTACGCAGATTTGCCGGGTCCCAAGCGGCTGCGCTACACATTCAACACCGATCATTCCCAAGGTCAGGACTTGCCGAACATCATACTCCCCACCCTTTCCTGGTTGAGCGACGTTCGGGACGACAAACAGGGACCTGATTTTTCATGGTCGCTGGAGCAGGATGGATCGATTCGGGTACAGACGGTCGATGAGCCCAGTCGAGTGCGGCTCTGGCAGGCGACCAATCCCGATGCCCGGGATTTCAGGCTGGAAACCATTGGGCCTGCCTGGACGAGCACCGACCTTAAAGACACAGGCAACGGCGTGTACATCGGTCGTGTGGACCCGCCCGTTCAAGGTTGGACAGCGTTTACCGTGGAGTTGACCTATGCCGGTTCTACCGTGATTCCCACGCCACTCGAGAGTGACCAGGTTTTCACAACCGATGTCCGCGTGACCCCGGCTACCTTGCCCTTCGCCGGCACGGCGTGCTTTTGTTGGGCATGCCTGCCGGGGCAGGGCGGCTGGCGATCCATACTCAGATGACTGCTAACTCGTTTCTATTTGATCTCAACAGGGCGATAACCCAATGTTAAAAGCGACTGCATTGATGGGGTTCAAAGCCATTTCCTTTGCGCTCTTGTTTGCCGCCTCCGGTCAGGCGCTGGCTGCATCGGCGGCCGTAGTGGCGCATATCGACCGTGTGCTGATGACTGCTGACAGCACCTATGGTGGCTGCATGGCGCTGTTGTCCGTAAACCCGGCGGACGCGCTTCCCGGCTGCGGCAGCGGGTGGGTGACCTTCAGCTGCTCCGGAGATTTTACCGATCGCGTGCGCGCCTATCGATCGGTCGATCTGGCACAGCTTGCCCTCGCATCCGGAAAGGTAGCGCAGGTCTTTTTTCGGGACGATATGAAGCACAACGGTTATTGTTTCGCGGATCGAATCGACGTGCTGAGATAGCAATCCGCGGAAATGACACGTCCAACTTTGATTCTGTTGGCGCTGGCCGCAATGGCTGTCGGCTTCGGACTGACGCATTCTCCGGGTTCATCCGTGAACGGAGAACTGCCTTCGATCGACACAGGCCGGGGTGAAAGAGGGGGCGGGTCAAACCATGAGGGCTGGCCGGGCCGGGTGGGGCAACCGAGCGAAACCCGGGCATCGGTTTCGGAGATCCACGTGGGAACCGCCGCTGCACCAGACATGGAGGGGGCGTCGGTTCTGCCGCTCGCGTTTGAAACCGAGGCAGATAAGGCGCCGATTTATCTTGGCGAACCGCGTGACGTCAATGACGACCAGGCAGCGGCATCGACTGCGGCGCAAGCGTATCCCATTGCCATTGGTGCTGAGCTCGATGCGGACGACCCGTTCGCGGTCGAACCGAGTTCGGCTGCCCGATCACCCATGCAGGTCGGGCAGTCGCTGCACGTGGATGACCCCCAATGGGCGAGACATTCGATGGCTTCCCAGGACCCCATCGTCATTGGCCCTGATCTTGATGCCAATGATCCTTGGAGTTGGGCGCTGCGTAACCCTCCGAACACGCCAGTGGAGATCGGTCGCCCCTTGGTTGTCCGGCCCTGAGTAGGGCAGGGGAACGCCGTGCGTTGAATCGGCGTACGAAGTGGCCCAGACCCGAAACTTTCGACCGGATGGCCGGCCCGGCGTGATTGTGTTTCGCGTCCTGTTTGCCACCCTGGTCGTTTCAAATCGGATTCGATCCTATGGTCAGTCGCCTTGGGGCGGTGTCGGCCGACCCCCGCTTCGGAAATCACCCGAGGCTCAGCATCCCTGTATCGTTCTCCACCGCATAGGGCATACGGCGCGATACTGATAACGATTGAACCCGGCCCTCCAACAGCGGACCACATTGGGTCGCGCGGATGTCGCGCAAGACACCTTTGTTCAAGTTCCGTAAGCTGGAGTATTGCCGATGAGATTCGTTTCCACCGTCCGCACCGCCGTGGCCGCCCTGTTTCTGTTTGGGATTGGCCTGGGCGCCTCGCAGGCCTCCGAACTGCAGTGGTTTGGTCAAGCCGCCTTCAAGCTCACGACCGAGAGCGGTAAGGTGATCGTGATCGATCCTTTTCTGCTCAAGAACCCGAAGACACCGGAAGAGCTCAAAGACCTGTCGAAACTCGGTAAAGTGGATTTGATCCTGGTCACCCACGGTCACTTCGACCATACCGCCGACGTTCAGGCGCTGGCGGAGATGACGGGTGCAAAAGTTGGCATGAACGCCGATATGGGCAGCGTCTACGCCAGCTTGGGGCTGTTGCCGGAGGAGCAGGTCGTGCGCTGGAACAAAAGCGGCACAGTCACACCCATTGGCGATGATATAAAGATCACCATGGTTCGGGCTGAGCACAGTTCGACGGTTGCCCATGACGGTACGGTGCACAGCGGCGGTGAACCGGTTGGGTACGTGATCGAGTTGGAGAACGGCTACAAGATCTACCATTCCGGCGACACCGGCGTGTTTGGCGACATGAAGATGATCGGCGAATATTACAAACCCGATCTGGCCCTGGTCTGTATTGGCGGGTGGTTTACCATGGGTCCGGAGGAAGCGGCCTATGCCATGGGCAATTTGATGCAGCCAAAGATGGTTGTGCCCATGCACTACGGCACCTTCCCCCCACTGAAGGGCACGCCCGCCGAATTCATCGAGGCCCTGGGCGATTCTCCGGTCAAGGTCAAGGTGATGGAGCCAGGCGAAATTCTGGACATGTAAACCACAGCCGGGCGCCCGCAGCGGGCGCCCGGCCAAACATCCTGTCATAGCCCAAAGCCCACGTCCTGTGTATTTCGACGCCCTCGGGCGAGGGGTGAGCAAGTCAAGGAACCTTTGACCCATTGGTATTAAAGGCGTCTTGATGACGGGCAAATCTTGCCGGGTGCTTTTGATCGTGTTCGCCGCTCCCTACTTGATTGCGCTCGGCATTTTAATGATCGATCCGTTCGGTCTATTCGGACGCGAATGCGATCCGCTTGCCGGTGTGTTCCCGGTGCCGCTGGGTCTACCCTGAACCCGTTGGCGGATCTGTTCCCCGAAAAGGCCTGGCCATGGCACGCAGCGGCTTCACCGGCGCGGAATCTGCTCATCCTCGCTGTTCTCTGCCGTCGGGCCAGACGTTGACCAGGTCACCGGACGCGGATGCTCATTCCGGCCTGACCCCGCATCCCGTTGCCTTCCCAAGGTCAAGTGTCACAAAGGGCGTTTCGAGTGATCCGTTCTGAATTCGATGTCCAGTCAACCCGCTGCACGGCTTGATCAACTACCGTCCATATTCGACGATCAGCAGCATTTGGAATGCGGGGTCACCTCATTCATGGGCCGGTTCTACGCAGCGTCACGTTTCCCCTACCTGCATTTGCAGCTACCCTTTATTCGGTGAACTGCGACGCAGTGCACCAACCCTACACAGCAGGAGATAGAACAGATGTCCTCTTCGATCGACGCACGACTCGCCGAGCTTGGGATAGCGCTGCCGGACGCGCCCACGCCGGCGGCCAATTACGTCCCGTTTGTGGTCACCGGAAATCTCGTTTTCGTGTCCGGACAGGTAAGCCGGGACGCGTCCGGATTCATCACCGGCCAGTTGGGCGCCGATATGGACATCCCCGGGGGGCAGGCGGCGGCCCGAACCTGCGCGCTGGCGCTGATGGCCCAGGTCAAGGTGGCCTGCGGTGGAGACCTCGACCGGCTCAAACGTGTGGTCAAGCTCACGGGATTCGTCAATGCGACACCTGAATTCGCTGACCATCCGAAAGTCATCAACGGAGCGTCTGATCTGTTCGGCGAAGTATTCGGTGACAAGGGAAAGCACGCCCGGGCCGCGGTGGGATCGGTATCGCTGCCGCTCGGTGTCGCCGTTGAGATTGAGGGTGTTTTTGAGATCGCCTGAGAAGCCACCGGCGTTTCTCCATGCTCGCGGGAACGTTCCCAGATTGGTCCTCCCATGAATAACGATCGCCAGTGCGCCGATGCATCCTCCAACCGGGCGCGCGATCCGCACAGGCGCCCCGTCCATAGTGCGGAGATGGGCCGTTCCTGCGACAGTGAACCGCTCGGGAGCCTCACCCTGCTTTCCCGTGAACGCAGGGGGTGCACATGAGTCGTGTCGTTGGAATCGGTGGCGTCTTCATCCAGGCTAAAGACCCCGCTGCGCTTAGTGCCTGGTACCGGGATCATCTAGTGTAGTGTCTCCCAAATAACTTAACACCTGCGCTGGCCCTCGCGGTCCCTGACGGCGTTGCGGATCGTCGCAATAGCGCTGGCTATTCCTCCTCACCGCGCCTTGTCAGTAACCA
>JAHEDQ010000190.1 GCA_024641125.1 Candidatus Competibacteraceae bacterium
GCCCGAACCAACGCGGCAGCGTCGGGGTCGCGACTGCATGAGGCGATCGGGCGTCGTTGGCAGATTTGCGCGCTAACTGCTCCGTCAGCCTGATTCCATGCAGTCGTGCTGGACAGCGTCGCCTCAGAACCCTATTTTCTAGCTATTCCATGTCATATTAATCTGGGAATCGCGAACATCCCGTGGGCGGCCATCGGCCTGCATCCTGTCCTGTCACTTTGGAGGCGACACCAATGATCAGAATGAGAGACCTTGCAGCGGTGTTTGGGGCCGCGGTGCTGACTGCCGGATTGCTGGCTACGGCGAATGCGGCGGAGCGACGTTTTATCACCATCGGTACGGGGGGCGTCACCGGTGTTTACTACCCAACCGGGGGTGCAATATGCCGTCTCGTCAACAAGGGTCGGCGGGATCATGGAATCCGCTGCTCGGTGGAAAGTACGGGGGGGTCTATATACAACCTCAACACCATACGCGCCGGAGAACTGGATATGGGCGTGGCTCAGTCGGACTGGCAGTATCACGCCTACAACGGGACCAGCAAGTTCACCGATGCCGGTCCAAACAAGGAATTGCGCTCCATGTTCTCCGTGCATGGCGAGCCGTTTACCGTGGTCGCCCGCAAGGATGCGGGAATCACGACATTCGATGACCTCAAGGGCAAACGCGTCAATATCGGCAATCCCGGGTCTGGGCAACGCGGCACCATGGAAGTTCTGATGGAGAGCAAAGGCTGGACCAAGGATGATTTCGCCCTCGCCACCGAGCTCAAGTCGGCGGAGCAATCTCAGGCGCTATGCGATAATAAAATAGATGCCATGGTGTTCACCGTCGGGCATCCCAGCGGCTCGATTCAGGAAGCCACCACCGCCTGTGATACGCGTCTGGTGTCGGTAACCGGTCCCGAGGTGGACGCGCTCGTGGCGGACAAACCCTACTATGCGGCGGCCACCATTCCAGGGGGCATGTACCGGGGCAATCCGGACGACGTCCAGACCTTTGGAGTCAAGGCCACTTTCGTCAGTTCGACCGCGTTGCCCGAGGACGTTGCCTATGAGGTGGTCAAGGCCGTGTTCGTGAACTTCGACGACTTCCGGCGCCTGCATCCTGCCTTCGCCAACTTGAACAAGGAAGACTTGATTCGGGACGGCAATACGGCACCGACCCACGAAGGCGCCGCAAGGTACTTCAAGGAAGCGGGATTGATGTAGGCCGGCCGATTCGTGCAGGCCTGGGGCGATGCACCGATTGATCGTGGCCAGCTTGAGGAGATAGACCGGCCTTTGGGGGCCTTGGGCAATCGAAACGCCCGGCTGGCGTATGTACAGTGTTCAGTCTCATCGTGCCCTGTCCCAGCGCCGTCAACCATTGGCAATCAGCGCAAACGAACTGCGCAACCGGATTGCCCATGGGCGGTATGCCACCCGCCCACGGCCAAAAGCCGCGGGCGTTCTGCGTTGATTTTAGGACGTTTTCGATGAATCACGCCATAGCGTCCGCGAACGGCAAGTTGGACGATTTGATCGCTCAAGCCGACACGGGCGCCCGCCATGCGCCCGGTCCAGTTGGCAAGCTGCTGGTCGGCGTGGCCATCGCCTGGTCTTGTTTCCAGCTGTGGTTGGCGTCACCGCTACCATTCATCTTTGACCTGGGCGTGTTCAACGATACCCAGGCGCGTTCGATCCATCTGGCCTTCGCCCTGTTTCTGGCTTTTACCAGCTATCCTGCCTTCCGGGCTTCGCCCCGGGACCGGGTTCCGCTGCTGGATTGGGTGTTCGCGTTCGCGGGTGCTTTCGCTGCAGCCTATCTGCTGATTTTCTATGAGCAGTTGTCGGATCGGCCCGGTGCACCCATCATCCAGGACCTGATTGTCGCCAGCGTTGGCATTGTGTTGCTGCTGGAAGCCACCCGACGGGCTTTGGGGCCGCCGTTGATGATTGTGGCCTTGGTGTTTCTCACCTATTCCTTTGCCGGATCGTATATGCCCGAGGTAATCTCTCATCAGGGCGCATCCGTGACCAAAGTGGCGAGTCACCAGTGGCTGGGTACCGAAGGTGTGTTCGGGATTGCCTTGGGTGTCTCCACCAGTTTTGTCTTCCTGTTCGTGCTGTTCGGTTCCCTGCTGGAAAAAGCCGGCGCCGGCAACTGGTTTATCAAAGTGGCGTTCGCCCTGCTCGGACATATGCAGGGCGGGCCAGCCAAGGCCGCCATTCTGGCCTCGGGCATGACCGGTTTGATCTCGGGTTCCTCCATTGCCAACACAGTCACCACCGGTACCTTCACCATCCCCCTGATGAAGCGTATGGGCTTGTCCGCGGAAAAAGCCGGTGCGGTGGAAGTGGCGGCCTCATCGGATGGTCAAATCATGCCACCCATCATGGGCGCGGCCGCGTTTCTGATGGTGGAGTACGTTGGCATCCCCTACAACGAGGTGATCAAACACGCGTTCCTGCCCGCCGTGGTTTCCTATTTGTCCTTTCTATACATTATCCATCTGGAAGCGATTAAGCTGGGTTTGCAGGGCTTGCCCAGGCGGGTCGCACCACCACCCTGGAAAATCCGCCTGCTGCGCATGGGCATCAATCTGGCCAGTGTCATCATCCTGGCAGCGCTGATTTACTACGGCATCGGCTGGGTCAAGGATGTGGCGGCAGGCAGCGCTGCGTGGATTTTGTCCGCCACGGCCTTGCTGGTCTATCTGGCTCTGCTGCGGGTGTCCGCCCGGGTGCCCGAGCTTGAACTCGACGATCCCAATTCACCTGTGGTCGAACTCCCGGAGGTACGCCCCACTGCGCTGGCGGGTCTGCATTTTCTGCTGCCGGTGGTGGTGTTGATCTGGTGTCTGATGGTTGAGCATCTTTCCCCCGGCCTTTCGGCCTTTTACGCAACCGCGTTCATGATGTTCATTGTTGTTACGCAAAGACCTCTGCTGGCCATGTTTCGGGGTGTAGGCCGATTCGGAACCGAGTTGGTACGGGGCTTCTGGGAACTCAAGGACGGGCTGGAGAGCGGTGCGCGAAACATGATCGGCATCGGCGTCGCCACAGCAGCGGCCGGCATCGTGGTGGGCACGGTAACACTGACCGGCCTCGGCCCGGTAATGACGGAATTCGTCGAGTGGCTATCCGGTGGCAGCCTGATGTTCATGTTGATTCTGATCGCCATCATCAGCCTGATTTTGGGCATGGGTTTGCCCACCACCGCAAACTACATTGTGGTTTCAACCCTGATGGCCCCGGTGGTGGTGACCCTGGGTGCTCAGCACGGCTTGGTGGTGCCCCTGATCGCGGTCCATCTGTTTGTTTTTTATTTCGGCATCATGGCCGACGTAACCCCGCCCGTAGGGCTGGCTTCATTCGCTGCCTCGGCCATATCCGGAGCCGATCCGATACGGACCGGAATACAGGCGTTTATCTACGCCATCCGAACCGGCGTGTTGCCGTTCATGTTTATCTTTAACACCGATCTGATTCTGTACGGTGTGACGAATCCCCTCTACGGTCTCTGGGTGTTCCTGGTGACCTTGCTGGCCATGTGTCTGTTCGCCGCCGGCACCCAGGGATATTTCGTTGTCCGGAATCGGATTTACGAGTCCATTGTATTGATTTTGATTGCGTTCACCCTGGTCCGCCCGGGATTCTGGATGGACCGTCTGGTCGCCCCGTTCGAATCGGTCAGTGCCGCCGACCTGGAAAGCGTCGTTGCGAATCTGCCGCCGCAGAGCAATCTGCGGCTGAGAATTGAGTATGTGAACATTGACGACAAGCTGGTCCGCAAGGTCGTGCTGCTGCCGCTGGGTGCTGAGTCCGATCCCGGGGAGCGGTTGCGGGCCACGGGGTTGGATACGGTTGTCGACGGCGACAGGGTGATCGTCGACAATATCGACTTCAACAGCCCGGCGGAGCAGGCGGGTCTCGACTTTGACCAGACCATACTGGGCGTTGACGTGCCGGCAGCACAACCTTCTCGATACTGGATGTACCTGCCTGCCTTCGCCATGATCGGCGTGATTGTATTGCTGCAGCGCCCCAGGCGGCGCAAGCAACCCGTGGCGCAGCCCGCTTGACCGGAGAATTTGCCATGTACAACGATGTTCTCGTTCCCGTCGATCTCAATCATGAAAGCAGCTGGAAGAAGTCTCTGCCCACGGCGCTGGCCCTGTGCCGGACCTTTGGATCCACCTTGCATCTTATGAATGTGGTGCCGGACTACGGGCTGTCGCCGGTCAGTCAGTATTTTCCGCCAGGCACAGAGCGAAAGCTGCGCGCGGATGCCGAAGTTCAACTCAAGCAGTTTATCGCTGAGCACGTTCCCGACCAGATCAAGAGTCAGGCAATCATCGGCGAAGGCAGTGTGTACCGTGAAATACTGAAGGTCACCAAGCGCATCGGCGCGGATCTGGTGGTGATGGCCTCGCACAGGCCAGAAGTGTCCGACTATTTGCTCGGCGCCAACGCGGCCAAGGTCGTCCGGCACGCGGACTGCTCGGTAATGGTGGTAAGGGGCTGAGTCGGGCCGCGGTGCTGCCCGCCCGCGGGCATGCAAACAGCCAGTGTGGCCGAGTAAGGGGTAGTGCCATGACCGAACGGGCGCAGAGCAATCTCCCAGGCGGTTTGCGTAAATTTATCGGGGTGCTGCTGCTGCTCGGCACGGTTGGCTTGTCCACCTGTCAGGCATACCGGCACGACGGCTCTGACGTCGATAAGCGGGTGGGGGTTCGTTCCGCATTGCAGGGCACCACCATCGTCGCGCTCGGGGGTCGTTCACCTGATGGTTTGCGTCCGGGCGCGGATTGATGGCGAAGCGTTACGTTCGACCGGAAGTCAAGTCCCGGGCCGGCAAGGGGCTCTTGCTTCTGCTGCTGCCCTTGCCCGCCCTGTTCGCCGCGCTGGTGGCGCTCGGGAAGGGACAGTTGAGCGGGGTGCTGGTCAACGCTGGAACCTACTCCATGTTTCTGGTGGGGGCTTTGCTCAACCGCCAGGGTTTGCGGGAGGAAGCGGAGTATCATCGGCGCAGAGTGGCCAATCCGCCGTCGGTTCCGTGGAAGGGCGCCGGCGCCGGGTTCATTGCGCTGGCGACCGGGCTCAGCGCCACTCTGGCCGCGGATTACGCCTGGCCGTTGGGTATCTGTTTCGCAATTGGCGCCTATTTCGGGTGCCATTTGCTCTATGGCCCGGATCCGCGGCAGCCGAAGACGGTGCCGGCGCGCTATGGTGTGACCACCGAGGAACTGGTGGAGGCGATCGCCGAAGGGGAGCGCTCGATCCGGGCCATAGAGGCATCGGCCCAGGCGATCGAAAACCGTGAGTTGCGCGACCGTTTGCAAAGAATCGTGCAGTTGGCGCACAGAGTGCTGGAGGCCATCGAGGAGCGGCCGCGCGACCTGCGTCGTGCCCGCAAGTTTCTGACGGTGTACTTGGAGGGGGCGCAAAGGGTCACCGAGGGCTACGCTCGCAGCCACAAATCCGATCCCGATGGTGCCCTGGAGGGTAATTTTCGCCGTGTCCTTATCACGATCGAGGACGTGTTCGAACAACAGCATCGAAAGCTGCTGCAGAATGACGTGCTGGATCTCGATGTACAAATAGAGGTGCTTTCGACGCAATTGAAGCGGGAGGGCGTGGCTTGATCAGGGCATGGGACGGGACACTAGATGAGCGATGTTGAGCAGCGGGAACTGAATGCGCAGATGGACACCCTGAACCGGGAAATGCTACCGGAGGTCCGGGATGAACTGGTGGCTTATGATTACGCCGACGGGGATGAGCGCAGCCGGATCGAGGCGCTGATGGGTGAGATTGACCTTAAAGACGCGAACTCGGTCATCTTTTTTGGCAGCAAGGCCCAGCAGCGATTGACCGAAGTGTCCGATCGGATGCTGGAGGGTGTCCGCAACAAGGACACCGGATCGGCCGGTGGTGCGCTCAACGAGATGGTTGCGGTCATTCGTGGTTTTGATCTGGATGAACTGGACCCGAATCGCAAACCCGGCATGCTGGGACGCCTGTTCGGTAAGAGCAGACCCATGGTCAGGTTTCTTCAGCGCTACGAAGAGGTGCGTCGCCAGATCGACAGCATCGGCAACAATCTTGAGCGACACAAGACCCAGCTTCTGACCGATATCACCTCGCTGGATCGTCTTTACGGCGCAACGCTGGAGTACTTTCATACCTTGGAGCGCTACATTGCCGCTGGAGATGAGACGTTACGGCGTGTCGATGATGTCACTTTGCCGGCAATGGAATAGCAGGTGCAGGCGCAGGAAGATACCCTCAAGGCGCAGGAACTTCGCGACCTCCGCTCTGCCAGGGATGATCTCGAACGTCGCGTTCATGATCTCCGCCTCACCCGACAAGTCACCATGCAGGCTTTGCCCAGCATTCGCCTGGTTCAGGAGAACGACAAGGGCCTGGTGACCAAAATCAACTCAACCATGGCCAACACCATCCCATTGTGGCGACAGCAGTTGGCCCAGGCGGTAACCATTTACCGTTCCGGGGAGGCGGCTGACACACTGCGCGAGGCCACCGACCTGACCAACGAACTGCTCCAGGCCAACGCGGACAATCTGAAGACCGCCAATCGCCAGGTTCGGGAACAGATCGAGCGCGGCGTATTCGATATCGAGGTGGTCAAAAAGGCCAATCAGAGTCTGATCGAAACCATCCAGGAAAGCCTTACCATCGCCGATGAAGGCAAGCGGCGGCGCGCAGCCGCATCGCAACAGCTCGAAGCCTGTGAGCGGGATTTGCGGCAAACCCTGGCTGCGGCCTCCGCTCGCAGACCCGTCGTACCCGGACACGAAGGTGCTTCTGACGGCGACGGCGGCGATTGAAACCGAACGTCGGATCTCTGGCCCAGGTGGGGTCACGCCAATAGCCTACCGTGCGTCACATGGAGCGGATTCCCGCGGGACGGATTGCAACCACCATCCCGGGGTCGAGGACGTCGGTTTCTCATATTCCATCGGCAGCAGGATTGCATTCACCCGTGTTGGCCCGTGATCGTAAACAAACCGAGCGTCTCATCCTGGATGCATTCGGACACATCCTGGCCCGGGAGGGGCCGCATCGGACCACTCTGAACGCCGTGGTGGATGATGCCGGGGTCGGCAGGCATTTGGTTTACCGGCATTTTGGCGGCCTCAGGGGATTGGCGCTGGCATGGATCCGAGAGACCGACTATCTGCCGACCGAAGCGGATCTGCTCGGTCAATCCGCATCGGGATTCTCCGGGCTGCCGCTGGAGACCCGGCTCAAGTGCCTGTTGCTGGGTTACCTGACGTGGCTGCGTGAACGACCCGTCAATCAAAGGGTGCTGGCCGCGGCCCTGGCGGACAAGGGTGCGGTGGTAGAGGTGTTCGGGCAGCTTCGCCGGGAGCGATTGGAGGGCATGGCTAAGTTGCTCTGTGGCGACGACAGCGGTTCCCAGTCCGAGGCAGTGGCGTTTGGCAGCATCCTGCTTGCCGCGGTGGAGCACCTGGTGATCAGTCGCGGTCGCGCGGCCGGATACCCGGCCTGGACGTTGGACCATGATTCCGACTGGACCCGTTTGAGCGCATGGGTGGAGCAAATCGTCGATCGGGTTCTGTCCGGCGCGCGGGCCGAACGCCAGGATGCGTCAGCATCCTATCAGTTGATGTTCGAGCGCAACCCGATGCCGCTGATGGTATACGACCGGGAAACCCTGGCGATTCTGGAAATCAATGAGGCGACGGAGGCGCTGTATGGCTATACCCGGGCGGAGTTTCTGACCCGTACCATACGGGATATACGCCCGCCTGGGGACGTGCCCGATCTCCTCGCCAACATCCGCGAGAGCAGTGGCCGGTTTTGTAAGGACGGACGCCTTTGGCGGCATTTGAAAAAATCCGGTGAGCGGATCGAGGTGGAGATCACGGCTCACAGCGTTCCGTTCAGAGGTCGGGACGCGCGTTTGGTCCTGATCAACGACGTATCGAAGCGCCTGCGGGCGGAGAACGCGCTGATTGGTAGTGAAGCGCGCTACCGAATGCTCTATGAGCATAATCCGTCGATGTTCTTCACGCTCGACGATCAGTGTGTGATTCGGGACTGCAATAGTTTTGCCCTGGCTCAGCTGGGATATCGCAAGGAGGATCTGATCGGTCGCAGGGTCGACGATCTCTATCCGGTGGAAAGTCGAGCGCTGGTCAGAGCCAATGTGAAGGACTGCCTCGACCATCCCGGTATTGTCCGACGCTGGGAAACCTGGAAGTGGCACGGCGGCAGCCGGCGCATGTGGGTTCGGGAAACCGCCCGGGTTCTGGTGGATGGCAGAGGGCGTCGCGAGGTGCTTTTCGTGTCGGAAGACACTACCGAGGCCCATAATCTGTCCACACGTCTGTCCTATCAGGCCAGTCACGATTCGCTCACTGGGCTGATCAACCGAAGGGAATTCGAACAGCGACTGGAACGACTGCTCGGCTCGGCCTGGGAGCGGGGCGCGGTTCACGCGCTGTGCTATGTGGATCTTGACCAGTTTAAGCTGGTCAACGACACCTGCGGCCATCCCGCCGGAGACGAACTGCTCAAGCAAATTGGGGAACTGCTGCTGACGCGCATTCGGGGTCGAGATACGCTGGCGCGCCTGGGCGGGGACGAGTTTGCCGTTCTGATGGAGCATTGTCCTCTGGAGGACGCCGAGGCGGTGGCAGAGAGCCTTCGGGAAGCGGTTGGCGAATGTCGCTTCGTCTGGGGTGACAAGGCTTTCAATCCGGCGGCCAGCATTGGTCTGGTTCCCATTACCGGCTCCAGCCAAAGCATCCATGCAGTGATGAGCGCCGCCGACACGGCTTGCTACATCGCCAAGGACTCGGGACGGAACCGAACCCATGTTTCCCGTGAGGACGATCAGATCTCGGCCAAGCGCCGAAGTGAGATGGAATGGGTGTCGAAAATGAGCCGCGCGTTCCAGGAAGATCGCTTCGTGCTTTACCGCCAATCCATTGTGCCCACCGCCACGACCCCGGGTCAGCCGAGGCATGCGTTCGAGGTCTTGGTGCGACTGGTGGACGACGATGGCTCCGAAGTTCTGCCCGGCGCTTTTCTGCCAGCTGCGGAGCGTTACGGAATCAGCCCCCGCCTGG
>JAHEDQ010000353.1 GCA_024641125.1 Candidatus Competibacteraceae bacterium
AATGTAGAGGACAAAGTTGCGCTGGTTAAAAAGCACAGCGATGGGGAGAACGACTGGCTGACCAATGAATCAGATGAATACATCAGAGACCACATCGATAATATGATTGGTTATAGCAAGATGATTAAGAAAGGATGTGAAAAACACGGATTGTCTTACTTTGATACTTCTGAAGATTTCCTGGGGGCGATTGAAGCAGCAACAGACTTCCTGGTTGGGGATTTGAATTGAGAGCCGAGCGGTTGATTCGGTTTATATTGATCAACCGGTTACCGGCTGGCTATCATCGAATAGCGCGCAACAGTTCCAGGGCCCGTGGTTCCAGCGCCTGAATCCCGGACTCCTCGCTGAGCGTTGCATTCAGATAGATCTCCAGCGCAAAGGCTCGCAGGTTATGCCGCCGTGCCAGCCCATCCGCATCCTGCCAAACCGCCCCCCAGTTCGATAACGGCGCCGGGTCTGCGAGTTCCGCAAACCAGGACTGCCAGTCCTCTTGTTCGAGTTCATCCCGCCTGGCAATAAATAGTACCGGGCGAGCGAGGCGCTCGGGCTCGCCAAAATGGTAGGCGTGACCGGGCGCAACCTGTTGCGCAATCGCCCGCATCAGCTGCAACTGCTGGGCTCTGCTGAGCGCGGGATTCAGGGTCAGTTGCATGGCCAGATCAGCGCCATGCGCAACCCCGTGGCGCCAGCCGACCTGAGGGTCGAAACCACGATAGTCCGAGATCGCTTCCAGGTAACTGCAGGCCTTGTCAACCAGGTCCTGGCGCTGCCCTGGGCTCATCCAGGCTTCGATTCGATCGGTGCGTGCAACCTCGGCCAGGACGAGAATGCCGAAGGGGTGTGCCACGCCAGCGGGATCTGGCTGTTGCAGCAACTTGTAGAGCTGTCCGGTCAGGAATTCCAGCTGTTCGACGGTGGGCCGGTGGTCACGAAGGAGGTTGGCCAGGCCCGTGTAGGCGAGTTGGTCGCGCAGCTCGGGATCGGGACTGGCCAGGCACACGACCAGTGCTCCCAGTTGTTCCTCACTCGCCGGGCTCGTGGACTGAATTCGATCCAGGTCGCAGCCAAGCGCGGGACGGCAGAGTTGCAGGATCAGCAACAATAAAACATAGCGCATTGCGTGAACTCCTACGATTCACGTGGGTGTGTGCCAATACCGGGCCGATTAGCCGAGGCGTATCGGCAGCTCCCGGATTCGTTTGCCCGTCGCCGCAAAGATCGCATTTGTGATCGAAGGAGCGACGGGCGGAAGCGGTCCCTCACCGAGGCCCCTGGGCGCGTCGCTGCTATCTACTATATGAACGTGGATCTCGGGAATTTCATGGATGCGGCAGAACGGGTAGTCGTCAAAATTGCTCTCCTGGACGACGCCATCGCGAACCGTGATCCTGCCATGCAACGCCGCCGACAAGCCCTCGACGATGGCGCCCTGTACCTGATTGCGCGCACCCTGCGGGTTGATCACGCGACCGCAGTCAATAGCGCAGGTGATCCTGTCGACGGTTACGCTGCCGTTTTCCACCGTGACCTCGGCAACCTCCGCCACCCAGGCCCCCTGGTTGTAGCTCGCGGCGATGCCGCGCCCCCTGCCCTTTGCCAGCGCCGAACCCCAGCCGGACTTGTCCGCGGCGATTTCGACGACGTGGCTGAGGCGGGATGCATCAAAGCGGAAATCCTCGCGTACCTGTACGTATTGCTCGTCGCCGATGAGCTTGAGCCAGAACTCGACCGGATCGACGCCGTGGGTGGCAGCAAGTTCATCGATCGCGCTCGAAACGACGAAGACGTTACCCGAGTGCTCGGTTGCACGCCACTGACCGAGAGGAATGCGCGCCGGCACAGGGACATACTCGAACAACAGGTTCGCAACGAACCCGGCCGGAAATTCGAAGTTATAGATCTCGGCGGGCGAGCCATCGCGTTCGAGATACGTTTCCCGCGGATGGCTCACAACCTTCTGGTGCCAATAGCTGATGCGGCCCTCCCGAACGGAAGATCGCACACGCTGGACATTGGCCGCACGGAAGTAATCGTGGCGAATGTCGTCTTCCCTGCTCCAGACGACTTTGACCGGGCGCCGGAACTGCCTCGCCAGCAACACCGTGTCCATGATGAAGTCGGCATAATAGCGGCGGCCGAAGGCGCCGCCCGAGCGCATCACGTGGATCTTGACGTTCTCCCGCGGGATGCCGAGCACTTTCGCAACGGCTTCAGCCGCCATCGGCGGGTTTTGCGTCGGTGCCCAGACTTCGGCCATATTCCCGTCCACGGCTGCCGTGCAATTCATCGGCTCCATCGGCACATGCGCAAGAAAGGGCAACCTGTAGACGACGTCGATGTCGGTATCGGTGCCAATGTCTTCCCCGTCCCGTCGGACGACAAGTGCATCTTCGTCGAGCGCGCGCTCGAATTTCTGCATCAACTTGTCGGTATCGTCGCGTTGCTCGGGCAATTGCCACTCAACCTCGAGCTTCCTCGCGCCTTGCAGAGCGGCCCACGTGTTGGTCGCCAACACTGCAACGCCCGATACGAAATTCGGGCAGTTCGGCAGAATTATGCGGCCACCGTGATCGACGTTCTTC
>JAHEDQ010000191.1 GCA_024641125.1 Candidatus Competibacteraceae bacterium
GCCGTGGTCGTCAAACTTACCGTCGATGAAAACCGGGGCATCGGCCGACAGCATCCGCTCGCAGGGCGCGAACCACTCGTCGGTGGCGAACACCGCCTTGGCGCCAAGGCGGGGATGGGCCAGATTGGTGAGGCGGCGCAGAGCGTGTTCGCTTGGGGTTTCACTGCTCATACTGATCTACCGTTAGGAATTCGGACCGGTCAGGACCGGGCGATTGCATCCAGGCGGAAACGGGCGATGCGGTGAATCTGCTCCACGGCGGTATCGAATTCCAGCTCCGGCTCGTGTTCGAGTCGCTGTTCGAACGCAGCCAGAATACGGTGCCGATCGCTGCCCTTGACCGCCATGATAAAGGGGAATCCAAACTTGGATTTGTAGGCCGCGTTCAGGCGCTGGAAGCGCTCGAACTCATCCGCGGTGCATTGGTCGATGCCCGCACCAGCCTGCTCGGCACTGGATTCCGCGGTCAGCTCACCCCGCACGGCGGCGCGTCCCGCCAAATCGGGATGCGCATGGATCAGCGCCAGCAGCCGGTCGCGATCCGCCTGCGCAACAACCCTTCGCAAGGCCGCGCTCAGACCCTGGGGACTGTCCTGGTCCGGTCCCAGACCCTGTTGGTAGGTCTGCCGGGCAATCCAGGGCGAATGCTCGTACACGCCGCCAAATCGAGCGATAAAATCGCCCTCGGTCATCTCACGGGGCGCGGGATTGAAACGCGCATCCGGGGCCGTGCTCATTCGGCACTCGTGCCCGGTTGGTAAGCGTCATCCTCAGCCGGATGGCCCTGCCAAGGATGATGCGTCCGCCAGTGGCGGGCGATATCGATGCGGCGGCACACCCAGACACGGTCATGTCGGTTCACATGGTCGAGGAACCGGGCCAGCGAGGCTGCGCGTCCAGGCCGCCCGACCAGTCGGCAGTGCAGGCCCACCGACATCATCCGAGGGGCCTGTTCGCCCTCCGCGTACAGCACATCGAAGGCATCCCGCAGGTAGTTGAAAAACTGCTCGCCGCTGTTGAATCCCTGGGCCGATGCAAACCGCATATCGTTGGCATCCAGGGTGTAGGGCACCATCAGTTGCGGTACCGAATGGCCCCTATCCCAATAAGGCAAATCGTCGGCGTAGCTGTCCGCGTTGTATTCGAAACCGCCCTCCTCCGCCACCAGCCGGTGGGAGTTGGGGCTGCAGCGTCCCAGATACCAGCCCAACGGCCGGCTGCCAGTGACCTGTGTATGCAGGTCGACGGCCTGACGCAAATGCTCCCGTTCCAGCGCTTCGGTCACGTGCTGATAGTCGATCCAGCGCAAACCGTGGCTGGCAATCTCCCAATCGGCTTCGCGCATGGCGGCCACCGCGCTTGGATTGCGCGCCAGGGCCATGGCCACACCGAACACCGTGACCGGCAAAAAACGCTGAGTGAACATGCGGTGGAGGCGCCAGTACCCGGCCCGGGCCCCGTACTCGTAGATCGACTCCATATTCATGTGCCGCATGCCATCCACAGGTGCCGCACCCACGATTTCGGACAGAAAACTCTCGGAGGACGCGTCTCCGTGCAGAACGCAATTCTCCCCACCCTCCTCGTAGTTGATGACGAACTGGAGGGCCAGCCGTGCGCTTCCCGGCCAGGTTACTACCGGCGGCTTGGCCCCGTAGCCGATCAGATCCCGTGGATACTCCTGATTCATTTCACTGCGCCCGATACGGTGTTGAAATTGGGTCGTTCACATTCTGCTTACTCGGTTTTGGCGCCGGATCGGAACCATTCATCCACCAGCGCGCGCTCTGCGTCGGTCATCTGGGTCAGGTTCGCGATGGGCATGGCCTTGCTCACCACCGACTGCTGGTGGATGGAAACGGCCTGGTTGACGATGTCCAGATCGCTCTCCAACACCACGCCCTTGGGTGGCGCGGTGAAGCCCGATTGACTGGGTTCAGCAGCGTGGCAACTGCTGCATCGGTCGGCAATGATTCCGCGCACCTCGCCAAACAGTTGTGCGCTGCTGCGTACGCCGGTGTACGCCGTGGACTCCGGCCGGGGCGCCAGTGCGACCACCACCGCCAGCAGAATGAGTCCGGCACCCAGCAGGGGCAGCGGCCCGGATTTGCCGAAATGACGCTGAACGAACCACACCCGAATCAGCGCCCCCGCCAGGGATATGGCGATCAGGATCAGCCAGTTGTAGGCGTGCCCGTAGGTGCCCGCGTAGTGGTTGCTGACCATGACGAACAGGACCGGCAGGGTGAAATAGGTGTTGTGCACCGATCGCTGCTTGGCGTTCAAGCCCGGCGTGGGGTCCGGCGCCCGTCCCTCGGCGCATGCGGCCACCAGTTCCCGCTGGGCCGGCATGATCACAAAAAACACATTGGCCACCATGATGGTGCCCAGCATGCCGCCAAAATGAATATAGGCGCCGCGGCCGCTGAACACATGGCATAGCGCAAACGCCACCATCGATACAAACAGGAACACCATACCCGCCAGCTTGCGGTCATCGCGCCCCAGGGGCGACTTGCAGAGCATATCGTACAGGACCCAGCCACCGGCCAGGGTACCCGCGCCGATAACAATCGCCATCGCCTTGCTGAGCTCGGCCACGTTCGGGTCGATCAAATAGATCTCGGCACCGTACCAATAGATCAGGGCGAGCAGAAACATGCCCGACATCCAGGTCCAGTAGGCTTCCCATTTGAACCAATGCAGTGGTTCCGGCAGCGACGGCGGTGTCAGCGTGAACTTCTGCGCCTGATAAAAACCGCCTCCGTGCACGGCCCACAGCTCTCCGCCAATGCCCCGTTCCGAATCGGCGGTAGCCCGGGGCGGAAGCAGATGATTGTCAAGCCATACGAAGTAGAAAGAGGCGCCGATCCAGGCAATTCCCGTAATCAGGTGCAGCCAGCGGCCGAACAGATTCAGCCAGTCGACGATATAGGCTTCCATCGGGACCACCTAGCAGCGTGTTTAAAGAGCCTCACTCGGCAGGATACGGCGTTGAAAACGCCCTCAATATGCTCATTTATTGGGTGTAAACAGTGCTTTCTCCGTCGTTGTCGTCTTGGCTCGCACTCGACCGAGACTTTTTCAACAGGCTGCTGGTTCAAAGCCCGGTGGTTGGCGCCGTCGGCATGCGCTCTGGCATGACGGCGGCAGCCGACCGTCGGCAACGATCCCGGATCAGTCCGGCAGATTGCCCTGCACGCCTTCTACGTAATATTCCATCTTAACCATTTGATCGTCGGTCATGACCTCGCCTTCGGGGATGATGATCTCCCCCGCCTGGTTCTTGACCGGTCCCTGGAAGGGATGCAGCGTGCCGTCTCGAATACCGGCTTCGGCAGCGGCCATCTGCTTGACCAGGTCTTCCGGCACCGCTTCGTTGAGCGGGGCGATATCGATCATGCCTTCCTTGATGCCGCCCCAGACATTTTCCGATTTCCAGGTGCCGTCCAGCACCTGCTGCGCGGTTTTGGTGTAGAAATCACCCCAATGGTGACGTACCGCAGTGAGCTGGGCTTTGGGCCCGTAACTGGACATATCGGAGTGGTAGCCCACCGCCCAGACGCCCTTTTCCTCCGCCGCCTGGACCACCGCCGTGGAGTCGGTGTGGTGGGTCACCACATCGGCACCCTGCGCGATCAGGACGTCCGCCGCCTCGCTTTCCCGGCCCGGATCGAACCATGAACTGGTCCAGATCACCTTGACCTCGGCGTCCGGGTTCACGCTGCGCATACCCTGGGTGAATGCGTTGATACCCCGCACCACTTCCGGGATGGGAAACGCCGCCACGTAGCCCGCAACATTGGTCTTGGTCATGCCGCCGGCCACGATCCCCGCCAGGTAGCGCCCTTCATAGAAGCGCGCCACATAGGTGCCGACGTTCTTGGCGCTCTTGTAGCCTGTGGCATGTTCAAATGCGACTTTCGGATAGCGCTTGGCCACCTTGAGCGTCGGGTTCATATAGCCAAACGACGTGGTGAACACCAGCCCATAGCCGTCGGCCGCGAATTGCCGTATCACACGCTCGGACTCGCCCCCTTCCGGCACGTCCTCGATGTACTTCGACTCCACCTTGGCGCCAAGGGCCTCCTGCATGGCCTGCCGGCCCTGCTCGTGCTGGTAGGTCCAACCCGCGTCCCCGATCGGGCTCACGTACACAAACCCGATCTTGAGCGGATCGTCGGCCAGGGCGCCGCCCGCCATCATGACGGCGGCCGCGGCACACAGGACTTTAAGGGAGGTTCTTCGCTTCATGCTGCTCATTGCGGTCTCTCTGGTCGTTGTGGTCAATTCGACGGGTGGAACGCCTGGCCGATGGATGCCGGCGCATTGAGGCGGATGGTGTTGATGTCTCGGGAAATCAACACCAGAACGAAGATGGTAGCCAGATAAGGCAGCATCGACAGCAGCTGCGACGGCAGATCGATGCCCAGCCCTTGGACGTGAAACTGGAGTATGGTGACGCCCCCAAAGAGATATGCGCCCAGCATCACGCGGCCCGGTCTCCAGGTGGAGAACACCACCAGAGCCAGGGCGATCCAACCCCGCCCGGCGGTCATCTCCTCGACCCACAAAGGCGTGTAGACCAAAGCGAGATAGGCCCCACCCAAGCCGGCCATTGCGCCCCCGAACAGCACGGCGAGGTAGCGGATACGGATCACAGGGTAGCCGATGGCATGGGCCGAATCGGGCGCCTCGCCGATGCCGCGAAGCAGCAGGCCGGCCTTGGATCGATACAGAAACCAGGTCACCGCCCCAAACAGGGCGAAGGACAGGTACATCAGCGGGTCCAGCCCGAACAGCAGCGGACCAACGACCGGAATGTCGCTGAGGACCGGAATTCGAACCGGATCCATCCCGTCCAGGGCCACGCTGGTGTAGCCAAGACCGATGAATGCACTCAAACCGATCCCGAATATGGTCAGGGCCAGACCGGAGGCCACCTGATTGGCCTGAAAGGTCAGAGTGAGCACGGCGAACACCAGCGCCATGGCGGCCCCGGCGGCCACCGCCGTCAGTACTCCCAGCCAGATGCTGCCCGAGTCGGCGGCGACGGCAAAGCCGCAAACCGCACCCACCAGCATCATACCCTCCACGCCGAGATTCAGAACCCCGGATTTCTCTGTAATCAGCTCACCCAGGGCGGCAAAGACGAGGGGGGTGCCCGCCCCAAGCGTCGCCAACACGATCGCGGTAAAGGTGTCCATCAGGAGCTGGCCTCCGCCGGTTTCGACGGGCTGCGCAAACCCTGCGGCGTCGCGCCGCGAATTCGGAAATTGATAAACAGATCCGCCGCCAGAAGATAGAACAGCAGAACGCCCTGAAACACGCCAGTTACCGCCGACGGCAGCCCCAACTCCATCTGCGCCGACTCGCCGCCAAGATACAACAGCGACATCAGCAGGCTGGCCAGCAGTATGCCCACCGGGTGCAATCGTCCGACGAAGGCGACGATGATGGCGGCGTAGCCATAGCCTGGCGAAACCGAGGGCAGCAACTGACCGATCGGGCCGGCCACTTCACAAAGGCCGGCAATTCCCGCCGCGGCACCGCCGATCAGCAGGCCCATCCAGATCATGCGCTTGCGATTGAAACCGGCATAGCGCGCGGCGGTGTCGGCCAGTCCCGCGACCTGCATCTGATAACCGATGAAACTTTTCTTCACAAACACCCAGCCCAGACCCACGGCCACCAACGCCAGCAGGGCCCCGGCATGCAGGCGGGTGTCTTCGAGTATGACCGGCAGCATGGCCGATTCGCTGAACAATCGGGACTCGGGAAAGTTAAACCCTTCAGGATCGCGCCACGGGCCATGGACCAGGTAGCTCAGGCACAGCAACGCGACATAATTCAGCATCAGACTGACCAGAATCTCGTTGGTGTTGAAGCGGGTTCGCAAAAACGCCGGAATTGAAGCCCAGGCCATGCCGCCCAACGCGCCGGCCAGGATCATCGCGGGCAGAATCCAGGCCCCCTCCATCTCATAGGCCCACAGGGCCACACCGCCGCCGACCAGGGCACCGAAGGTGAGCTGGCCCTCGGCGCCGATATTCCACACATTGGAGCGGAAGCCGATGGCCAGACCCACCGCGATCAGGGCCAGGGGCGCCGCTTTGACCCCCAGTTCCCCCAGTCCGTAAAGATCGTCGACGGGAGCGACAAAAAAGGCGTGGAAAGCGTCCACGGGGTTCATACCCAAAAAGGCTGAAAACAGAAAGCCGGTAACCAACGTAAGCACCACGGCCAGGAGCGGCGACAGCCATCCCATGAGGCGCGAAGGTTGCGCTCGGGGTTCGATCCTAATGCGCATCGATCAACTCCTGCCTGTCCGGCAGCGGTTCGTCTTCGACACCGGGAAACATGCCACTCATCCAAAGGCCGATCTCTTCCTGGTTGGTCTCTGCGGTTACCTTAGTGGGCGACAGTCGACCCTCGGCGATGACCGCGATGCGGTCGCATATTTCGAACAACTCCTCCAGTTCCTCGGAGATGACCAGAACCGCGACGCCCCGGTTACGCAGATCGATCAGCGCTTGACGGATGGTGGTGGCTGCCCCCACATCGACCCCCCAGGTGGGTTGGGCGGCGATCATCACGCTGGGGGATTGCAACAGTTCGCGGCCAACAATGAACTTTTGCAGGTTACCCCCGGAGAGGCTCTTGGCCACCGCCTCGTGTCCCCCACAGCGCACATCGAATGTCTCGATACAGCGATCGGCAAAGGCTCTGACCTGAGCACCGGCCACCAGTCCCAGCTTGACCATACCGGCGCGATGCGCGGTGAGCAGGGCATTGTCGGCCAGGGACATGGCGGGTACCGCACCCCGCCCGAGCCGTTCCTCGGGCACGAAACCCAGGCCCAGACTGCGACGCGCCGCGGGATCCAGATTCCCCACCGACTCACCGTTGACATGTATCTCGTAGGTTTGATGCGGGTCCAGGGGTTGCTCGCCGCTCAGGGCCGCCAGCAATTCCTGCTGGCCGTTGCCGGAAATGCCGGCGATGCCCACGATCTCGCCGCCATGTACCGTCAGGCGTATGTCCTTGAGATCGGTTCCGAAGGGGTCGTCCGATGTCCGTGACAGACCGGCGATGACCAGGCGCGGCTCGCCCCCCTCTGGTGCAGGTGCATGTTGGCACACCGGCAACTCCCGTCCGATCATCATGCGCGCCAGGCTGGACGCGGTCTCCTGCCGCGGATCCGCTTCGCCGGTGACCTTACCGCCCCGCATTACTGTGGCCTTGTGACACAGTTCCCGGATTTCCTCCAGCTTATGGCTGATGTAGAGAATGCTGCAGCCCTCCGACGACAGACGGTTCAGGGTCTCGAACAGTTTGCGCACCGCCTGAGGTGTCAACACCGAGGTGGGTTCGTCCATGATCAGAAGCTTGGGATCCTGCAGCAGACAACGCACGATCTCGACCCGTTGGCGCTCCCCCACCGAAAGGGAATGCACCAGTCGCCGCGGGTCCAGCGGCAGGCCGTAGCGTTCGGAAACCTCCACGATACGCCTGGCCAGACCGTCCAGGTCAAACGGTTCCTCCACCGCTAGAGCAATGTTCTGCACCACGGTCAGGGTTTCGAACAGGGAAAAATGCTGGAACACCATGCCGATGCCCAGACGCCGGGCCTGGGCCGGATTGGCGATCTCGACCTCCTGCCCGTTCCAGGACACGGTACCGCGGTCCGCCTTGGTAACACCGTAGATGATTTTCATCAGGGTGCTTTTGCCAGCACCATTTTCCCCCAGGACCGCATGAATCTCGCCGGGCAGCACCTGAAGGTTGACGCCATCGTTGGCCACCACAGCCGGGTAGATCTTGGTGATGTCCTGCAGTTCCAGCCTTGGCGCCACGCCGACCACCTGCGGATCGTTCTGGTTTGTCATCCCGCCGACCCCGTTTTCCATTACCGATAGCAACCAGGCAAACCGCCCGGGTGGCGCCAGAGCCAGCGTACATCGCTTCCCGTACGCCCCCCGCAGACACTCATAATCACGCCGCCGTATCCGCCGGCGTAGGCGTGTCGGCCGACGTCTGAACCGCATTCACCGCCGCCAGTATGCGTTCCGGTGTGGCCGGCGCGTTGAGGGGTGGATTGATCCGGTTGCCCCCCACGCTGGCCACCGCGTCCCGGATTGCAAAAAACACCGAAAAAGACAACAACAAGGGTGGTTCACCCACCGCCTTGGAGCGC
This sequence comes from Candidatus Competibacteraceae bacterium, assembly GCA_024641125.1. Lineage (GTDB taxonomy): Bacteria > Pseudomonadota > Gammaproteobacteria > Competibacterales > JAHEDQ01 > JAHEDQ01. The sequence goes on from JAHEDQ010000191.1 coordinate 8,198, forward strand.
AGCACGGTGTCCTCGTGGTTTGGATTGTGGAACAGACGCGCCCGCAGATCCGCCGGGCAGTCATTGACCGCCGGTATTTTATAGGTGGATGGCGCGTGGGTCATAAGCCGGCCGTCCTGATTCCACCACAGTTCTTCCATGGTCAACCAACCCATGCCTTGGATAAACGCCCCCTCGACCTGACCCAGATCGATGGCGGAATTGATGGAGTTGCCGGCATCGTGCAGCAGATCGGCCCTAAGCAGCTTCCATTCACCGGTCAGGGTATCCACCAGCACCTCGGAGACCGCTGCCCCATAGGCAAAATAATAGAACGGACGCCCGGTGAGCGAGGCACGGTCCCAGTGCAGTTTTGGGGTTTTGTAAAACCCGTCCGACCAGAGCTGAACCCGGGCGGTGTAGGCTTCGGCCACCAGTTCCCTGAATGAAACGGTACTGCCATTGGCCTTGACCTCATCGTCCTCGAACACCACCTCCCCGGGCTCGCCGCCGAAGGAGCGTGCCGCCAATTCGGCCAGACGGAGTCGGATGGTGCGGGCCGCATTCTCCGCCGCCTTGCCGTTGAGATCGGCCCCGGTGGAGGCGGCGGTAGCGGAGGTGTTGGCGACCTTGCTGGTATCGGTGGCGGTGGCGCGCACATGGGCCAACGATATGCCCAACTCCCCGGCCACGATCTGGGCGACCTTTGTGTTCAGACCTTGCCCCATCTCGGTGCCGCCATGGTTGACCAGCACCGAGCCGTCCACGTAGACATGGACCAGGGCGCCGGCCTGATTGTAGTGCGCCACGTTGAAGGATATGCCGAACTTCACCGGCGTCAGGGCGATGCCCTTTTTGAGTACCGGACTGTTG
>JAHEDQ010000192.1 GCA_024641125.1 Candidatus Competibacteraceae bacterium
CGCCCTGGCGGACGGCACTCGCGGCCATTGGATGCGGGACAGTTTTCGGGAGCTGCTGCAGACCATTCGGGATCTGGGTGCCCATCGCAACCTGGTTCGGTTTCTGATCGCCTACTGGCTGTACATCGACGGGGTGGACACCATCATTCGCATGGCGGTGGACTTCGGGCTCTCGGTGGGATTGGATTCAGGGGATCTGATCAAAGCCTTGCTGATGACCCAGTTCATCGGTTTTCCCGCCGCCCTGGTGTTCGGCCTGATCGGTCAGCACCTCGGGGCCAAGGCCGGCATCCTGATTGCGCTGTCGGTCTATATCCTGGTCACGCTTTACGCGGTGTTTCTGGACACGGCCCAGGAGTTCTTTGTCCTGGCCGCGGTCATCGGTTTGGTCCAAGGCGGGGTGCAGGCGCTCAGCCGTTCCCTGTACAGCCGCCTGATCCCGCCGGAACGTGCTGCGGAGTTTTTCGGTTTCTACAATATGCTGGGCAAGTTCGCCGCGGTGTTGGGCCCGGTGCTGGTCGGGGCCGTGACGCTGATGACCGACAGCGCCGGCCTGGGCCTGATGTCGCTTCTGATTCTGCTGGTTTCCGGCGCGCTGCTGCTCCGCGGCGTCACCGTGCCCGATCGGCCGCGCGCATAGCGTTTGCTGGCCCCGATAGTTCGGCCTATCTCAGTTGTCCACTTGCACCGAGTATACGACCGCCCCTTCCGCCCCCGGTGACAGCGTGCCCTCCAGCACCCAGCGAATGCTGCCGTTGACACCCACCGCTGGGGCTGCGGTGGGTGGATTGGGGCAGATGATACCCCCGGGTGTGCTGCCGCAACCGGCCGCCAGATAAGTGGTGAACGTCGGTGTCGCGTCGTCTACCACCAGCCCCGCCAGAGGTTCGGTGCTGGCGTTGCGGTAGGTGATGGTATAGGTCAGCACCTCTCCCGGTAGGGCCTTGGGTTTGTCCACCGTCTTCAGCAGTTGCAGCCCGGACCCGCTGGCCTCGCCCACCATGGTCACATCGGTACGGCTGCGCACCGTGGCCGGCGCGTCGCTGTCGGTGTAGCTGAACGTGGCGTCGATCCCGATTCGGTACTGCCCCGACAACGGCGCATTGCTGGGGATGTTGATTCGGGCGATCAGGCACAGCTCGGCCCCGGCGCTTGTGTCGACCGGGCCGTCGTGGACCGGTTCGCCCGGCGTCAAGCTGGCGCTGCAGTCGCTGTCCAGGTACAGCACCGAGCTCCAGGGGGGTGCACCCGGCGTCGTGGTTTCCGCAGCGATGGAAAAGGACACCGATCCTTCGGTCCATGCGGTCAGGGTGTGGGCGTAGGCGACCACGGTCCCGGGTAGACCACTACCGGTATGATCGGGTGCGAATATGGGTTGTTTCACCTCCCCGAAGTCCAGATCCGGGTAACGGGTGCCGGCGACGGTCGGAAACCGCATCTGACCGTAGTCGGTGGTTGGTGCGGAATCCACGATCCCGATGGACCGTTTGCTGACGGCGGTTGAGTCCGCGGCCGTGGCCTTGCGCAAGGTGATGGTGCCCGAGCCGGCCGGAACCCACACCGTGTACTGGCCGGAGGGATCGGTTTCGATGCTGTCCAGGACGCCGCCGCCGGCGTCTTCCACGGTCACCGTGATGCCGGCCAGCCGGGTTTCTTCGGCTTCCGCTACACCGTTGTGGGCAGTGGCGTTGCCGGCGCCATTGTCGTTGAACACCCGGCCACTGATCCGGCTGCCGTTGTAGTCACCAAAGTCCTGGTTTGTGATGGGGGAATCTCCCACCGCCACCTGCCGGGTGTTGGCGGTGGTGGAAATAAGGCCCGTCGGGTCTGCGGGCGCCGGAGCTGGCGGGCATGCCAGGGGCAGATCCGCTGAGCCGGCCTCGATGAGCTGATAGCTGCCGGACGTCACACCGGTGAAGGTGTAGCCGCCGTCGGCGGTGGTTCGAGTGCCGGAGCAGGTGTCTTTGGCCGGATCGTAGAGCGCCACGGTCACTGCGCCGATACCCGGTTCCGAGCTGTCGCGGACGCCGTTCCGATTGTCGTCCAGCCAAACCACGCCGGACACGTTCACGCCCCCAAGCGTCTTTACTTTGCCGCTGAACTCAGAGGTGTTGCCGGCGGAGTCGGTCCCGGTTGCGGTCAGTTCCACGCCCGCTGTCACGCCGGGGAGCGAACTCAGGGGGATCTCGAATCGAAAGCGGTTGCTGTTGTCGCTGCCTTGATCGAGGCCGTTCACCGGGCCGTTATAGGAACCGGTGCCGCCATCGGTGTCGGTAGCGTCGCCCTCCATCAGGGTGGTGAGATAGGTCTGGCCTTCACCGAATCCACCCGTGTCGCCGTCGGACACAAACAGCTCGATTTGTGTACCCGGTCGGGCGTATCCGCTGACTGTCAGCATCCCGCCGCTGATCTGCGCCGTGTCCAGCACCGGATAGTTGAACAGGGTGTTGGGCCCGTTGTCCGCATCGTTGGTATCGTTTAGCGTGACGCCGTCGCCGCCGGCCTGGCCGCCGCCAAGGTCGATCCCCTGCTGTCCGTTGCCGTAAATGTTGTTTTGGGTGATGCGCACGCCGGAGGTCGTGGTGTTGTTGTAGACCAGGACCCCGTCGTCGCTGTTGCCGGTGATGATGTTGTTGGCGATCACGCCGTTCGGGCTGCGCCGCACTGCCACGCCGGACCGGTTGTTGCCGTTGCCGCCGGCCACAGGGACCCCGTTGCCCTCGATCAGGTTGCCCTGAATCAGGAATCCGCTGTTGCCGTTGCGCAAATCGATACCCATGCCCGCGTTGCCGGCTACGGTGTTGTCCCGGATCTCCAATCCGCTGGTGTCTCGAGCCCAGATGCCGTCCGCGTTGAGGTGCCCGGAGGAACCGTTGGCCAGCAACACGCTGTCGCTGATGCGGACAGAGGACGCGCCCCGCACCATGATGCCGTCGGAGCCGTTGCCCCATACCGTGGTGTCGACAACGGTGGCGCCGTCGGAACCCGTGTCCAGGCGGATACCCACAGCCCGTTCACTGCCGCCGACCGCACCGGTCACGCCGAGGCCGACAAATCGGCTGCGCCCGGCGACCGATTCCAGCACCGGTTCGTTGCCGATACTGCCGTTGCCGTCTATCACGATTTCCGGTCCGCTGCTGGGCAAGCCCACGCCACCGCCCGGGGTTTCCTGGACCGGGGTGTTGTTGTCGCCGCTGTAGGCAGTCTGGGTACGGCCGTCGATGGCCGTGTCGGAGTCGCTGACAGCGGGCAGGCGGCCGCTGCTCAGCGAAATGGTAAAGGCGTTACCGCTGCCGCCGTCCGGGCTGTTGCCGTAGCCGGGGTCGGACTGGGGGATCATGAACAGGCTGTGTTCGACCCCTGCGGCTTTGGGCAGCGCGGCGGCGCCCGCCGGACTGTCATCCTGATCCAGCCCGGCGTTGCCCAGGCGGTTGCTGTTTTCGATGAATTGGCGCAGCGAGCCCTGACCGGCATCGTTGGTGTTGACGACGGTGTCGAAGTTGAAGCCGAAGTCGGCCATGGGTATGCCAGAACCCGAGATTCGGCCCGGCGCAACCGAGTGGGCCCGCAGAGTGAATAGGTTGGCGCCGCTGGTATTGGCCATTGCATCGGGCTGGCCCGGGTAGGCCCCGCCGATCTCGTTTAACACCGGCAGGCTGACACTGCTGGAGCCATCGGTGCGGAACGTCTGTACCGGCAGGCACTCCGAGCAATTGCTGCCACCGGGACGCGAGGAGGTGACCGAGGCGGTCGCCACCCGAACCAAGTAGTTCCCGTTCAGCAGCCGGTAAAAGCCATAGTTCCCGCCCGCGTCGGTGGTGGTCGCGTCCAGAAAATTGCCGCCGGTATCGTAGAGTTCCACCCGGACCCCGGGTCTGCCCAGCTGGAACCCGGGCGCCGAGGCCGCCGCGCCGGCGTAGTTCCGGCCCTGGCCGCCGCCATAATTCACGTCTTCGAAAACCCGTCCGGTGATGGCGGTGGTGGTGATCTGAAGCAGCACCGCGTTCAACAACACCAGGTCCGGCCCGGCACTTACCGTTGTCACCCCGCCGGTGTCAGCCGCACGGATATAGGACGAGATATCGTAGGTGTCCAGATCCAGACCCCACTCGGTGGTGCTTGGCAGGGTGTTGACGGTGGCGTTGTAGGCATTGGACACCGGGTTGACCGCGTCGGACAGCGGGTTGCCGTTGTAGCGCAGCTGTTCCCGGCTTCCGCCCAGGGTGGTGTCACCCTCCCACACCAGGGCGGTGGTCTTGCCGGCCGGGACATTGGAGGCCAGTACGCCGCTGAGGGTGAAATCCCGCTCGGCCTGAAAGATCGCCTCGAATCCGTCGAACAGCACCAGGGAACGGTTGGGCAGGCCAGGGGCGTCGTAGACCACCACCAGAGACCAACCCGTCAGCACGGTTTGCGAGGAGCAGTAACTGGCACCGCCGGGCTGGTTGCTGGTGATCACGGTCAAATCGCTGAAGGTGTAGTTGCCGTTGCCCTTGGCCCTGACCTGGTCGGTGACATCGGCCACGCCGGCGAAAAAATCCAGGTTCAGGCTGCCGTTGGAGAACTGCTCGGTGTAGCTTCGCAGTGCGCTATGGCTACTGCCGTCCAATCTCACCTGGAAATCCGCGCTCGGCCCCGATCCTGCCCAGTACAGATAGGCCGCCCGGATGCTGGCGTTGGCCGGAATCCCGCTCAAACTCTTGCTCGAGCTGGATGTGGTGGAACAGGCGTTGACGTTGTTGTTCGCGGTTCTCAGGCTGCCACCGGTAACCGCGTAGTCCACCGCTCCGTCAAAGCGCTGTTGCAGGGTCAGGGGGGCGCCGGCGGCGGCCGGTTGCGTCTGCAGCGCCAGACCGATGGCGAGGAGGGCGGCCAGCCACCAGCCGATGCCTCTGCGCAGCGCGGCCCGGACGGACCCGAAACGGAATCGCCGGTGTCGCCTCAGCGCAGCCACGACAGAACGTCCTCGTCGAATTTGTAGCGCAGTCGAAGATATCCGCCCGGATTGGTGGCATCCTCGCCACTCAGATCCCGGTCCTCGAAGCCGAAAAAGTTGTACCCCGCCGAAACCCAGAGATTCTCCTGCAGCAGGTGTCCCACCTCGAGGCCGATCCCGTTCTGTCGGCTCTTGAAGTCACCGCTGAAGAACGAACTGCCGACCACACCCACGTCCCATTCCTTGTCCAGATCGTACATGATCCGGCCGCTGATCAAGTGTGCGACATAGTCGCTGTCGAAGTCCTGGCCCTGCTCCTCCACGTATTTTCCGGCATAGCGACCTGAGAGCGTCAGCTTGCGCCCCGGGCGGTGATTGATGTGGGTGGACCAGATGTGGGTTTGCCGTTTGTCGTCGTCGGCATCGTCCTTCTCGTACAGAAACTCGTAGCGCATCAGCGCGTTCAGGCGATTGGTAAACGTGTCCCGAAACGCCAGGCCGGTGCGGAAGCGGTTGCGCAGGTAGACACCGTCCGTGTCCCGGTCTTCCCGCCAGTCCAGCGTGTTCTTGCCCAGATAGGTCCAGCTGCTGCTCAGCTTGCGCGCCACCCCCAGGGTGTTGAGGATTCCGGTGACACGATTGCTTTTGCGCCATTCCATCCGGGCACTGCCCTTCCAAAGGGGGTTGGCCGTGTACTCCACCGCCCCGGTCAGCGCGGTACTCTCATCCAGAGCCCCGTCCAGGGGCTGCACCCGCTCGAACCCGGTTTGCAAGCGCACGCCTCGAGCGACCGGCCAGGCATTGCGCAGGCCGATGGCGGCCTCCGCCTCGCGACCGCTTATGGCGTCCCGGACCCGGTACTCACTGAATGCCTGTCCTTCGTTCATGTAGTCGAAGTCCAGTCCCAGTACCGTGTTGTGGTTGTTCTGACCGGCGTCGGTCAGGCCGTAGAGGCCGGTCAGGCTGGCGATGAACTCATGCTTGGCATACAGGCGGCCGCGGTCGGCCAGCGGGTATTCCCCGCCCACCGCCGCCCGGCGTGCAGCGCTGTCCTGGATGTCTTGTTCATACTCCAGGAATACGCTACCCCCCAGCAGCGCGGGTGGTTGCCAGTCCATCCTGCCCAGCGCCGTGGTGGTGTCGCGGGCGCCGACGCCGATGCTGTTTATGAACGGGGGCGATGACGTGTCCCGAACATGGCGCATGCCCACCAGAGCGCTCAAGTTATAACCCAGCGCCCGCTGCAGGGTGATCAGCCCCCCCCTGCGTTTGCCGTCGTCGATTCGGCTCTCGCTGAACAACAGTTCGGCGGCGATGAATGTTTTCGGGTCGATACGATAGTTGAGGTTGGCGCCGGCTTCCCGGCGGCCCGGGGTCAGTCCGGCGTTTGGGTTGACAAAGTTCACATCGGATTGGCCGAAGTAGAGGCGGCTGTCGAACTTGGGTGTGGCATGAACCAGTTCCAGCCGCCCGGCGGTGCCGGTGCCCGCCAGGTCGGTGTCGCTTTGCGCCAATTCCGCTATCAGCCGCCCGGTTCTGCCCACTCGCACTTCGCTCTGCACGCCGTACAGATCGATCCCGTCTATGGGGTGCCGATCCTGCACCATGGAGGCGCCCAGCTGGAACCAGTTGTTCACCACCCACAGGCCGTCCACCCCGTAAACCCAGTAGTCCTCACCGTCGTCCCGGACTTCGAAGGTCACGCGGATGAATATCGGGTTCAGATTCGAATCGACGCTGGGCACCGCCCGTCGGAACAACAGTTCGCCGCTCAGGTCGTTTACCTCATAGTCCCGAAAGCGCTCTTTGGGCTCATTCTTGAGGACCACCGAGGGTTGTTCCCGATCCCGGGTGAGAATCTCGACTTTTTCGCTGTTGGGCACGATGTCGACCCGCTCAAGCGAATAGGGCCCGGATATTCCGCGGGCCTGGAATTCCACCACCACCTGCCGGCTGTCCTCGTGGGCGGCGAAGGCGCTCAGACCGTATCGGTTGCGATCGAAATGCCCCAGAAATCCGGTCAGGCTGCGGCTGTAGTTGCTGAGGCGGCGCACATCGCCCCCGGGGTCGGTCACGAAGTCACCGTACTGGGCAAAGGAGCGGCCCTTGTCGATGCGTGCATACAGTTTGCTGGTGGATTGGGCGTCGAATCCCTTGATCGCCGCGTCACCGTACACCGGGTAGAACAGCTCGGGCTGAATGTCTCGGAACAGGCGGGTCCGGTCGTCCTTGTCTGAGTCGTAGGACAGCGTCAGCAGGTACGCGTCCTTGACCGCACCCGTGACGTAGAAAGCGCTCCGCGCCCCACCTCGGAAATTGTCGTGATCGCCAAAACTGAAGGCGCTCAGCTCACGCTCAAAACTCTCTTGTTTGGTGGCGGGCTTCAGCTCATTCTTATTCAGCTGGCTGAAATCCAGACGACCTTCCACCAGGCCCACCGCCAACAGGGGACGCAGATTGGGCAACAGCGTAACCGGGTACTCGCTGCCGATCACACCGCTGGAAACACGGACCAAGGCGCTGCCCGGAGTGGTCGGAGGCAGCAGTTCGAAGACGCCGCCACCGGCGTCGACGAATGTCTGCACGCCCGGCTGGACCGGATCCAGGTCGTCCACCAGCCAGACGCCGTCGCTGGCCTCCAGTGTCAAGGGGGTGCGGGCCGTGACCGGTACGGCGTTCGGATCCGTCAGATCAATCCGAATCGGAATCGGGGTTTCACCATCGGCCGGGCTACCCTGCTCCGGTCCGGCGATCTCGATCCGGCCCAGTTGCCCCGGCGCCGTGAGGACGATGGTCTCGGTGCCGCGGACGTTGCCAAACGGATCCAGCTGCGAAACCGCTAACTGGTTCGGGCCGGGTTGCAGTTTGACCGCAATGTATTCCCAGGCCTGACTGCGGTTTTGCGCCATCACTGCTTTTTGCCCGACCCGGTCCTCGGGCACTTCCACTTGGTTTACCGAAAGTCGGAACCGAGCGCCGGCAGTGCCTTTGACCAGCACCGAAATCTGGCGGCTGGGCACGGTGTCCCCGTCCTTAAGACCGATAAACCCCAGGGTGGGGTCAAGGGTCGGCAACAGGGTCTCCAGATCCACCGTGGGTGCTGCCCGCAGTGGCACTGGTGGCAGGCGCGCCGGGCGGGCGGCCGCATTCAGCGCCTGTGGCTGCTGTGGCCCGAACTCCACCACCCGGCCATCGGGCTGAAGCAGTCCGCTGGCCGGACGGGATCTGGGGTCGGCCACGGGATCGCGGGGTTGCACCGGCAGGTCGATGCTCAGACCGACCATGGCATCACCGGGCAGCAAGCCGTCCCGGGCCGTTCGGGCTTCGAGGGCCCCCATGACCCTGTCGTCGCAGGGCCCCAAGGCGAAGTCCGCCCGATGCAGTTCACCCTTTTTCAAATCCACAAACTGGCTTTTGGGATCGCCCAGGTTACGGTTGTCCAGCAACAGCAGCCGTGAACCCGGCGGCAGGGTGATGGGGTCCACCTTCAAGACGTGGCTGCGGGGCGAAATGCCGGCGAAGCTGTATTTGCCCCGCTCATCCGAGATGACGAAGGTGCCGTCCTCCAGAACCATGCGGACGCCGGGTACACCGGACTCACCCGGATCCTGGATGCGGTTGGCGTTACAGTCCGCGTAGATCTTGCCCAGAATGTAGCCGTCTTCCCGGAACACGTCTTCGACCACCTCCACCGTGGCGCTGGCCACATTTGAACGGGCCGCCCCGGAGAATGCCTGCACCCGGTTTACGCCGTCGCCCCGGTTCGCACCCACTCTGAGCTGGGCCCGGTAGCTGACTTCGACCACCTGGTCCAGGTCCAGCTGGTCGATGGCGAAGGCCAGCTGCCCGCCCGGACTGCCAACGGGATCGGGAATCCGGGTCCCTTCGAGCCGGGCCGTACCGGGCAGATAGGCAAAGCCAGCCGGTAGGTCGTCGCGCACCGCCACGCCGTCCAGCACGGTGCCGGTGCTGTTGGATACAGTGACCGAATAGAGAACGGTTTCGCCTATGGACGCGCTGGACCGGGATGCGGCCTTGTTCACCATCAGTCCGTCGACGGCGCCTGGATCCA
>JAHEDQ010000354.1 GCA_024641125.1 Candidatus Competibacteraceae bacterium
ATCGCCTGCTGGCAGACGGGCTCGAGGTGCGGGTACTGGACGACCTGTCCACTGGGCACCTGGAGAATCTTCCGGTTCATTCGGCTCTCAGCGTCCTGCAAGGCGATGTGGCGGATTTGGATACGGTTCGTCGGGCTGTCAGCGGATGCGACTGGGTTCTTCATGAGGCGGCCATCGCCTCGGTGCCCAAGACCATCGACGACCCGATCGCGAGCCAGCGGGTCAACTACGGCGGCACCGTCAACGTGCTTGAGGCAGCCCGCGGCGCTGGGGTGCGGCGGGTGATGTTTGCTGCCTCAGCGGCGGCCTATGGGGATCTCCCGGATCAGCCCAAGTCCGAGGCCATGCCGGTCAAGCCCCTGTCACCCTATGCGGTGGACAAACTGGCCTCGGAATATGCGTGTCAGGTCTACCACCGGGTCTACGGTCTTGAAACAGTCTGCCTGCGCTACTTCAATGTGTATGGCCCGCGTCAGGACCCGTCCTCCCCCTATTCAGGTGTTATTTCCCTGTTCGCAGACCGGCTTGGTCGGGGCGAGGCCCCGGTCATCCACGGGGACGGCGAGCAGACCCGCGATTTCGTGTTTGTCGGTGATGTGGTGGAAGCGAATCTCAGGGCCGCCAATCACCCCGACGCACCGGGCCGGGTGGTCAATGTGGCCACCGGCGTTGCCGTAAGCTTGAACACCCTGTTCGAGCACATGCAGCACATTGTGGGTGCCGATCTGGCAGCCATCCATGGGGCGGAACGCGCCGGGGACATCCGCCATTCGGTCGCCGACGTGTCCACCGCTGCGGCGTGTTTGGACTGGTCGGCCAACACGCCCCTGGACCAGGGTCTGTCCGCCTTGCTGACGAGTCTTATGGCCTCATAGACCGCGCTATGGTCTGCGTTGATGTTGCTGGTCGAGTGCGCCCGCGGATGCTAGTCTTTGCCATCCCCGGCTGGCAGAAACGCGGAGACAGTGTTGCGAAGCCGTTTGAGCGTCACCGTGACCGACGTCACGGGATCCACCCACTACTCCTTGTCGCAGATCGCCCGGCGCACGTTGGTGGCGATGCTGACCGTGGCGCTGACAGCGATGCTGGTGGGCGGCCTCGCAATATATGTGCTGCGCCACGAACTCAGCAACATCGAGGCGCGCAAACAGCAATTGGAGACCGAACAGGCGCGCCTGGAGGTCGAGAATGAGGCGCTCAACACGGCCATCCGTGACCGCAGCCTGGCACTCACGACCGCCAAAGCGCAGCTCAGCAGCGTGTCTCTTGAACTCAATCAGGTGAGCGACGACCTGACCGAGATTGAGACCCTGATCGGGCTCCGGCCCGACGAGGGCTTGGCAATGCTGGATCGGCTGGACACCGCAAGTCAGACCGCGCAGGAAAAGATGCTCATGCTGCAGAGCATTCCAGGCGGCCGCCCCGTCGAAGGCTGGGAAATCAACAGTGCCTTCGGGATGCGCGCCCATCCGGTGACCGGCAAAAAGAAGTTTCACTATGGCGTGGATCTTAAAGCCGAACAGGGCGCGCCGGTGTTTGCCGCCGCCGATGGGATCGTGGATTTTGCCGCATTCGACGCGAAAAGCGGTTTCGGCAACCTGCTGGTGCTGGTCCATCACTTCGGCTTCGTGACCTATTATGGTCACCTCGACGGCTTTGAAGTCGAGCCGGGGGAGTTTGTTGAGAAGGGTCAGGTGGTGGCGTATACCGGCTCTTCGGGGCGGGCCACCGGGCCCCACCTGCATTTCGAAATCCGGCGGATGCAACGAAAACTCGACCCGACGCCGTTCCTGGATTGGGACCTGACCAACTACGAAGCACTGTTTATGCAGGAGACGCATGTTCCATGGGATTCCTTGGCAAAGGCCGTAAAGCGAAGGCTCGCAACCTCCGAACAACGATTGTCGCAGAGGGCACCCGAATCAGTGGCGAACTGAATGTCAGTGCGAATCTGCATGTGGATGGCTCGGTCGAGGGATCCATCGTCTGCGAGCACGGCGTTTCCGTCGGCCGCACCGGGGAAGTCGATGGCGAAATCGTAGCCCACCATGTGGTCATCAGTGGGCACATGAAAGGACGCGTTGAGTGCGAGCGGCTTGAGATCGTGAGTACCGGTCAGGTGTTCGCCGAGGTCGTCAGCCGAGAGTTCATGGTCGAACCCGGCGCCCAGTTCGTCGGCGAAAACCGCCGCAAAGGCGACGAGCCGCCCAAGGCACTGACCCACCAGGAGACAGACGCCGACCCGGAAATCGATATGGATATCATTGACGGGACCCTGGAGACCGACATGCCAGCCAAACCGAACCCATGACACGTTCGCGGTCCGGATTCCGGTTGCCAGGTTAGAGTCCGGCCTGCCCGTGTCGGCGAGTAGCCAGCAAGCGCTTGTGACGTCCGGCACCTGTGAATCAGTCGAGGCGCTAAGTTCAGCCAGTTGCCCCAAAACGCAGCGGGTTGATCCTTAATCTCACAGGATTTCCCACCTACGTTCGATAGACAATAGCTTCGGGGCGGACAGACTGAATCGCCCAGCAAAATACTTTGCAGA
>JAHEDQ010000026.1 GCA_024641125.1 Candidatus Competibacteraceae bacterium
CGCGTGCGAGGATCCGCCGGCGCGACGGGTAAACTGGCTGGGATGTGAAAAACCCGGCGTCAGTCTCGAGAAATCCGATTTGCGGGGCGCCGTCATGACCGGCATGAACCTGGACGGTGCCGTACTCACTCGGGCTCGACTGGATGGCGCCTATATCGGCCGCGCCAGATTGGCGGCCACGGATTTCGCAAATGCCAAGCTCCGCGACGCCTTTCTGGTGAGCGCGGTGGCGCCCGGGGCGACGTTTCAGGGTGCAGCCATGGACCGGGCGCGACTGGATCGCATTGATCTCACGGGCGCAGATCTGAGCGATGCCCGCATGAGAGGCGTGCAGCTTTATGAGGCGACGGCCGAGGAAGCCCGCTTCGGTGGCGCGGACCTGACCGGTGCGAACCTGGAGCAGGCCCAGCTTTACCTTGCTGACTTCGGTGCCGCCGTTCTGGACGAGGCGGCTCTGGATCAGGCCACGTTGGAAGAAGCCAGCTTCAGCGGCGCTTCACTACGAGGCGCCAGCTTGGCGCAAGCCAATCTCAACGACGCCGATTTCAGCGATGCCGATCTGACCGGAGCCGACCTGCGTGGCGCACAAATCAGCGGTGCCGATTTCAGCGGCGCTCTGCTGGGCAACGTATTGTGGATTGATCGCCGCCGCTGCAGGCCCAGCTCGGTGGGCGTTTGCGACTGAGAGAGCTGCCCGCTGTGTGATCAGGTGGCGCGCAGCAGGTCCACGCGCATCGGACTCACGAAGTGGGCACCCTCGCCCACCAGGTGGCGCTCGAATCTGCGCTGGACTTCCCGGGTGAGTGCCGGGCTCAGCTGGTGGTCTGCATAGGTGACCCGGATGACTTTGGCCTCGAACGCTTCGAAGTCCGGAAAATGGCGCGGATCACCGAAAAAAATCTGCTTCTCGCATCGGAACAGTCCGGCTTCTACCGCCTGTTTGACCCCATCGAATGCGGCCAGCCGCACCTGCTCCTCATCGTGGAACAGACGCATGATTTCGTTCAGATCCCCGGCGAACACCGGCTCTGAGATCCAGGCCAGCCCCCCCGGCTTGAGCACCCGGCGAACCTCCGCCAGAGCCCGGGGTATCAAATCGGTCGGCACGTGGTGCAATGACTTGAACATCAGCACCAGATCGAAGCTTGCATCTTCCAGCGGCAGCGCCTGGGCGCCAGCCGCTTCGAAGCTCAGGTTGCCGGGTTTTTCGGCTGCTGTGTTCTTGGCGTGCTGGGCGGTATCGACTTCGGTTGCAACCAGTTCAAGATCGGGATAGGCCAGTGCCAGGGAACGACTCTTGTCCGCAGCGCCGCAGCCAAGCTCCAGCACCCGCCCGCCCGAGTCCGGCATTACCTCGCTCAGAAGCGCCAGTTCATCCGCGGCCGGGGCGGGCGCATTGGCCTCCAGCTTCATTTCGATGCTCACGGGACGGCTCGTCACATCAGGCATGCTCAGCGGCGTTTCCCGCGCCTGCCTGCGAAACCAATGCATCCAGATACTTTTCGGCGTCCAACGCGGCCATACACCCGGTGCCGGCGGAGGTCACGGCCTGTCGGTAAACATGGTCCATAACATCACCGGCGGCGAACACGCCGGGGACGCTGGTGGCGGTGGCGTCGCCTTCCAGGCCGCTCTTGACTTTGATGTATCCCCCAGCCATTTCCAGCTGGCCCTGGAAAATATCCGTGTTCGGTTTATGGCCTATGGCAATAAAGACGCCGGTGAGGTCGATATCCCGGGTTTCATCGCTGTTCACATGGCGGATTCGCATGCCGGTGACGCCGCTGGCGTCACCCAGCACTTCATCCAGCACATGATCACGTTCTATGGTGATGTTGCCGTTGCGTTCCTTTTCGAACATCTTGCCCTGGAGAATTTTTTCGGCGCGGAATGCGTCGCGACGGTGCACCACGGTTACCTCGGCTGCAATGTTGGAGAGATAAAGCGCCTCCTCAACCGCCGTGTTGCCGCCGCCAATGACCGCTACCTTTTGTCCACGATAGAAGAAACCATCGCAGGTTGCGCAGGCCGACACGCCTTTGCCCTTGAACGCTTCCTCAGAAGGCATGCCCAGATAGCGGGCGCTGGCTCCGGTGGCGATGATCAGACCGTCACAGGAGTAATGCCCGCTGTCGCCCCAGAGTTGTAGCGGGCGCTGGGACAAATCGACTCGATGCACATGATCGAACACGATCTCGGTATCGAATCGTTCCGCATGCTTGCGCATACGCTCCATCAACTCCGGCCCCTGCAGTCCCTCCACATCCCCGGGCCAATTGTCCACGTCGGTTGTCGTTGTCAACTGACCGCCCATTTCGATCCCGGTAATCATAACCGGTTCCAAATTGGCCCGGGCGGCATAGACCGCAGCGGTGTACCCGGCGGGCCCGGACCCGAGTATGAGGAGTCGTGCGTGCTTTGTTTCGCTCATGCCAGGTTCTGCTCCTTTGTCGGGCCGAGTCGGCGACACCGATCGAGCGGGATCGTCCACCTCAGCGACTTGTCAGTCAGGCGCGACCACGTCCCGTAAACCGGTGAATCTGCCTTCGATCCCGTTTTGAGGGCCGGCCACCGTCATCCGGCACCGACGCCCGTTGCGCGCGCAATTCAGCCGCCAGGGCTTCTCGCGCACGCGCACTGTCCTCGGTCTCCTGATAGAGCTCGGCGGCTTCTGTCGCGGGGCCGCGCCGACCGGAAAGGCCCAGTACGACGACCAGATAACGATAAGGTCCTTTGCGAATGCTGAGTTGATCACCCACATTGACGGCGCGGGCAGGCTTGACCCGCTGATCGCCGACGTGAACCTTGCCGCCCACCACGGCCTCGCTGGCCAGCGCCCGGGTTTTAAAAAATCGGGCCGCCCACAGCCACTTATCCAGCCGCACCTTGCCCGCCTTGTCCGGTAGCGCTTTCAACGTCTACCTTCTTCCACGGTGGTCGCGGTCTCAGGTGGCCCGCTCTTCCTCATCCGGCAGGGTAATATTGAGCTCCAACACCTCATAATCACCCTCACGCTCAACTTTGACGTTAACCTGATCCTGCTCGACGGTCACGTACTTGCGCACCACCTCGAGCAGTTCACGCTTCATGCTGGGAATAAAATCGGGGGTCTGGCGCCGGCCGCCTTCGCGGGCCACGATGATCTGCAGCCGTTCCTTGGCCTGCTGGGCTGAGCCAGTGGCCTTTTGCTTGCGGCGGGCGTTGCGAAAATAGTCTAGGAAGCCCATTCCTCACCCCCCAAACCATCGGCGCATAAAGCCTTTCTTCTCGGCGGTGAGGAAGCGATGCGCGCGCTCATCCCCGAGAAAACGGGCGACCAAGTCTGTGTAGGCCTGTCCTGCGTCACTGCCCTCGGTCAGAATGACCGGCGTACCGGCGTTGGAAGAATTGAGCACCGCCTGGGACTCCGGGATAACGCCCAGCAGCGGGACACCCAGTATCTCGATGATGTCGTCCATACCGAGCATCTCGCCCTCGCTGACCCGCTCGGGCGCGTAGCGGGTAATGACGAGGTGCTCGCGTACGGGCTCCTCCACCTCCTCGGCCCGGCGCGATTTGCTGGCCAGTATGCCCAGTATGCGGTCCGAGTCCCGAACGGAGGATACCTCCGGATTGGTTACGATGAGCGCCTCATCGGCGTAATACATGGCCATTAGGGCACCATGCTCAATGCCAGCGGGGGAATCGCAGACGATGAAGTCGAATGATTTGCTGAGCTCTTCCAGCGTCTTGGCCACGCCTTCCTTGGTCAGCGCCTCTTTGTCCCGGGTCTGGGAGGCGGGCAGAACATAGAGGTTCTCCACCCGTTTGTCCTTGATCAGTGCCTGGTTGAGGTTGGCCTCACCGTTGATCACATTCACGAAGTCATAAACCACCCGCCGCTCGCAACCCATGATGAGATCGAGGTTGCGCAGCCCCACATCGAAATCGACGGCGACGGTCTTATGACCGCGCTGAGCCAGCCCCACCGCGAAACTGGCGGTGGTGGTCGTTTTACCGACACCGCCCTTGCCCGATGTGACCACAATGATCTTGGCCAAGTTTTGCTTCCTCCGGAAAGATTCGCGCGATGGATTCTCAGATCCGATCGATGACCAGACGATCCCCATCCAAGTAAATGTGTACGGCCTGCCCGAGTACGGACTTGTCGATCTCATCAAACAGCCGATATCGGCCCGCTATGGAGACCAGCTCGGCCTCGAGGCTCTGGCAAATAATGTGAGCGGTCTCGTCACCCTGAGCCCCGGCAAGCGCCCTACCGCGCAGAGGCCCCAGTATATGAATGTTGCCGTCAGCCAGTATCTCGGCACCTGCGCTGACCATTCTGAGCGCGATCAGGTCCCCGCCAGCCGCATAGATCTGTTGGCCAGACCGGACGGGCTGCGCAACAACGCGGGTCGCATGGCGCGCACCGGCAGAATCCGCCGCCGCCCTGGCGGGCGTGGGATCAGGTGCTTTGGTTGGTGACTCCGAGGGGGGCGACACCTCCCTCTGATGCGCCCTGGATCCACCCGGTGCTTCCGACAGAATGGCCAGCCCGGCCTCAATAGCGGCTGCCTGAGCGGACTCGGTGCCGCGTCGCGCAGCGACCGGGACCAAACCTTTTTCGCGCAGCAAGGCAATCAGCCCGGCGAAATCCGTGGACGTAGCCGGCCCGGACAGACCGCCGAGATCCAACACCACGGGCATGTTGGCGAAAAACTGAGGAGCCTGGCTGACCTTCTCATCGAGCCGAAGTCCAATATCCTCAAGATTCAGGCGATGCAAGTGCATCACGCTGAGCGTGAACACGCTGCCCTTCAGATCGAAGGGCAACGCAGCCGAAGACTGGGAGGCCGGACTGCTCATGGGGCGATTCGGGTCAACTGACGAAGTAAAAATAAAGGAGGGTTGGTCAAACCTGAGACTCTATACAAGTTTGCTGTTCTGCCGCAAGGGCGGATGGGCGCAGAGAACAAGATTTACCGTCACGGCCGGCGCCCCGGACAACCCTGATTTGTTGCGCTCGAGCCCCTTGGGAGACTCTGATTTATTCTGGGCGAGGCAGCTTGGGGGCTGAAATGTGCAGATTTGAGGCGCGGATCGCGGGTAATAGTTGTTCTATTGCCGATATCTGCAACGATGACGCTGTGCATTTCAGTCCCGCAATCCACGTTCACGAATAGATCAGAGGCTCCCTAACCACTGCTCAAGGCGCCGCTGGGTCGACGGATCGGTATCGTCAGAGACAAGTAGATAGACCGTATCCGGCGCCGGTGCAATGAGCTTGAGCTCAAACTGCATCAGCTCATCCCGGCGAAACGCGTGGACCGTAACCCGCTGACCGGGGCTGGAAACGGCGATGCGCTGCTCAAGGTCAGCACCCCGGACCCGGAGCCCGTCCATGGCAACGATGACATCACCCGCGGAAAGACCTGCCGCCTGGGCCGCGCCATGGTCCAGCACATGGGTCAGTTGCAGTCCGTCATTCACGCTCTTCGTGCGCGCCCGCAACTCAGCGGTCGGAATCGGCCCCGAAGCCGGGCAGCCCCCTTTGTCGGATTCACCCGTTGCCGGACGCAGGTGGAGCTCGATCCCATGGGACGCCAACAGGTCGACCAAAGGCAACTCTTCGGTGGAGCGCAGGGCCAGATCGAAAAACCCGTCAAGCCCCTCACCGGCCACCTGGGCGGCAAGGGTCTCTACCGCCGATTCCGGCACACCTTTCGGGTCACGCCCATAGCGCTGCCAGAGCAACCGCATGACCGTGTCCAGAGACCGTTCGCCGTCAGTGGCAAGCCGGATGGTCAGGTCCAGACACAGTGCCACCAGAGCACCCTTGGTGTAGTAGCTGACGATCGCATTCGGCGCGTTTTCATCTTGTTTGTAAAACTTGGTCCAAGCGTCGAAGCTGGAATCGGCCACGGTCTGCTTGTGCCGGCCACTGCCGCGCCATACCCGCGTCGCGGTCTGCCCAAGGAGCGCCAGATAGCCCTCCCGCGTAATCAAACCCGCACGTCGCAGCGCGAGATCGTCGTAGTACGACGTAATCCCCTCAAACGCCCATAGCAGGCGGGTATGACGTTCACGATCCAGGCGATATGGGCTGAACACCGCCGGTTTGATCCGCTTCACGTTCCAGGCATGGAAGTACTCATGGCTGCACAGGCCCAAAAAACTCCGATATGCGTCGGGAAGGCCGGGGTCCCCGAAGCGCGGCAGGTCCGTCCGACTGCAAATCAGGCTGCTGGACTTGCGGTGCTCCAATCCGCCGTAGCCCTCGCCTACAGCCAGCACCTGAAACAAATAGCGGTCCACAGGCGCCGGTTCACCGAAAAATCGGATGTGCTGCTCGCAAACCCGTGTCAGATCGCTGCACAGACGCTCGAGATCGGCCTGGTGGCGGCCCGTAATGCAGATCTCATGGGGCACACCGCAGGCCTCGAAACGGGCCAGTGTAAAGCACCCCATCTCCACCGGATGGTCGATCAGCTCGTCGTAGTCGGCGGCGCAATAGGTTCCAAAACCAAACTCGGGTGCGTCGTGCCGGCTCAGAGTGGTCGCCACCCGCCAGTCCTCATAGGCGATACCCTCGGGCGGCAGAATCTCCACCAGGCAGGATCGGGACTCAAAACCGAGGGCACACAGAAACACGCTGGTGCCGTTGAAGTAGCCGTGGGTGGTGTCCAGATGGGCGGCGCGCACCGACAGATCCCAGGCGTAAACCTCCCAGTCCACAGTCAACGGCCCGGCGACGGCCGCGCACCGCCATGTGTTTTTATCATCGCGGTGAACCGTGACCTCGCCCGCTTCGCTGTGGGCCGCGAGCGTAATGACGTTCCGGGCGAAATCCCGAATCATGTAACTTCCCGGAATCCAGGCCGGCAGGAACAGGCGCTGACCGGCCGGATCGGACTCGGGCAGGGTGAGCGTCACCCGGAACAGGTGGGATTCGGGATGACTGGGTTGAATCCGGTAGTGAACGGACTGTTCGCTCATGAGTGTCGATCTTGAACCAGGAATTTCACGCGGATGCAGGTGCGGGGGCGATCAACGATCGTCAGCCAGGATATGCGTCTGGAGATCGGTATCGATGGGCAGATCCGCCTCGGAAACAGCCCAGCCCGAAATCGAAACCGCATGCACGCTCGCCGGGTCGCCCGACACCAGCGGGTGCCAAGGGAACAGGGACTTGCCTTCCGAACGCAGACGGTACGCACAGGTTTCGGGCAACCACTTGAATGACATGGGTTCGAGCAAGGTCAGCCTGAGGCAGTCCGGCACCTGTTCGTGACGATGTGCGTAGTCCCGGCAACGACAGTGCTTTACGTCGAGCAAGCGACAGGCAACGTCAGTGTAGTAGAGCCTGCCCGTATCTTCGTCCTCGAGCTTGTGCAGGCAGCACTTCCCGCAACCATCGCACAGTGCTTCCCATTCCTCTGGAGTGAGTTCCGCGAGGGTTTTGTCGGCCCAGAACGCCACCACTAGCGCCTGAACTGACCATCAGCCGGGCTTCGCCGCCGCGGGCCAGCGGACGCTGCAGGTACATTGAACCCCATCAGTAGCCGGTATGTATGTACTCGCGCAAACTCTCGACCTCGTGCTGCGCCTCTTCCAACTTGGCTTTGACAAGGTCCCCGATCGACACCATACCCACCAGTCTGCCGTCGTCCAGGACCGGTATGTGCCGACAGCGGCGTGAGGTTATCAGAGCCATGGTTTCGTCTACGCTGGTTGCGGGCGAGGCCGTCACCAGGTCTCGGGTCATGACCTCCCCAACCGTCACTTCAGCGGCATCGGGGCCTTTGTCGGCGATCAGATTCAGGACATCACGCTCGGTGAAAATGCCCTGGAGTTTCTCCGCGTCGGTGGAAACAAGCACCGACCCGACGCGTTCCCGGCTCATGATCCGTATGGCCTCGGCAACCGATGACTGCGGCGCGACCGTAAGCGTTTCCCCGCCCTTCAGCGCCAGGATGTCCCCCAGCTTCATCGCTCTCCTCCATGTAGTTGTGTGTGGGCACCGCCAACCGGAGCCCTGATTGGAGCTTAGCAGGAATCCTCGGAGTTGGAGGCACCCATCAGGGCTCTTACGTGACCGGCCACGCTGTTACCCAGGGCGCCAAGGTGGTAACCCCCTTCAAGGGTCGAGACGACGCGGCCACCGCACAGGCGATCGGCGATATCCAACACGCGCTTGGTCAGCCATGCGTAATCGTCCTCGGTCCAGTTCAACCCGGCCAGTGGGTCCAGTCGGTGGGCATCGAAACCCGCCGACAGAATGATCAGATCGGGTTGAAATGCCTCCAGGGCGGGCAGCCCGACCGCACCATAGGCGTCCCGCATCTCGGTCGAGCCACTGTTTGGCGGCAGTGGCATGTTGACGATGTTGTCGCTGCCGCCCCGCTCGGAGGCACGGCCGGTGCCCGGGTAGAGCGGGCTCTGGTGCGAGGAAACGTAAAGGATGCCGGGCCGGGACCAGACGATATCCTGGGTGCCGTTTCCGTGGTGGACGTCAAAATCCAGGATCGCCACCCGATTCATGCCGTGGGCGTTCAGCGCATGTGCGGCGGCCACGGCCGCGTTATTGAACAGGCAAAAGCCCATGGCCACGTCGGCAGTGGCGTGATGCCCCGGCGGCCGCACCGCACAGAACGCCGTATCCGCCCGGCCTTGAGCCACTTCATCCACTGCCTCACAAACCGCCCCGGCGCCACACAGAGCGGCGTTGCCCGAGTCGGGGGACACGCAGGTGTCACCGTCCAGAAAGGCATGACCTTGCGCTGGAATCGCCTGCAACACGGCCTCGACGTGACGACGCTCATGAACGCTGGCAAGCCGGTCCACCGTCGCCGGGGACGGGATTCGTCGCTGCAACGCGCCAAAATTCGGTTTGGACAAAGCATCCAGCACCGCATCCACCCGCTCGGGACATTCCGGGTGGCCCCGGCTGGTGTCATGCCGGCGGAACACGGGATCGCTGAACAGCAGAGTGCTCATGACGGCGAACCCTCCTGGGGGTCGCTGCTCTCCGCGGGCGATGATTCGCGCAGGGCGCGCAGCACATCCCGGCGGGTAATCATGCCCACCAGGCGATCGGAGTCCACCACCGCCAAACCGGTTATACGGTGGTCGATCATACGCTGCAGGACTCGGGTCAGCGGCAGTTCGGGATCCACGGTCTGAGGCACCGGACTCATAACGCCATGAACCGGTCGTTGCATGATCGCGCCATAGTGAGGTACCAGCGCTTCCGGACCGATCTCGCAGACCTTGATCAAATCGAAGCCGGTGACCATGCCCAGCAGACGCCCGTCCGCGTCGACCACCGGACAGCCGTTAAAACCGTGTATCTCGATAAGCTGCTCGACCTCTGCCAAGGGCGTGTGGGGGTCCACCGAGACCGGTGGGGCGCTCATGTACTGATCTACCCGCAAGCTGACAAACTCGAACATACTCACCCCTCGCCGATGATCATCCGCGTCACTGCCCTGGCGCCTGAGAAGTGATCCACCATGCCCGCTACCGCCGGTTCGGGATCACTCATCAGGGAGGTCAGTTTAGCGTGTGAAAGACGGCAACACAGCAAGCGCCCGAACAGGGTCGGGCACCTGCAGGTAGGTATCAACCGCCAAGCACCAAGAGCAGCCCGTTCAAACGCTTGACGAACCCGGCCGGATCTTCCAGTTGCCCGCCCTCGGCCAGCACGGCCTGCTCGAACAGGATGGCGCTCCAGTCCTCAAACCGGCTGCCGTCCTGCTCCGCATCCAGACGTTGGACAATGGCATGGCCGGGGTTCAGCTCCAGGATAGGCTTACTCACCGGTACGTCCTGCCCCGCCTGGCGCAGCATACGCTCCAGGTTCTGGCTCATCGCCGCCTCGTCAACCACCAGGCAGGCCGGGGAATCGGTCAGACGATGCGACACGCGAACCTCCTTGACCCGATCGCCGAGCGCCTCCTGCACGCGCTTGATCAGCGGCTCCAGGGCCGTTTCCACTTTTTCCCGCTCGGCCTTCTCTTCTTCGGATTCGCTTGCATCCAGATCCAGCGCGCCCTTGGCAACGGACTGTAAGGACTTGCCGTCATACTCGGTCAAATGGGCCATCAGCCACTCGTCCACCCGCTCCGACATCAGCAAAACCTCGATGCCCTTGCGGCGAAACACTTCCAGATGCGGGCTGTTCTTGACCGCAGCGAAGCTGTCGCCAGTCAGATAGTAGATGGACGTTTGCCCCTCCTGCATCCGTCCGACGTAGTCGGCCAAGGATACGGTCTGGGCCTCGCTGTCCGACTGGGTGGAAGCGAAGCGCAACAGGCCCGCGATCTGTTCGCGATTGGCCATATCCTCGGCCGGGCCTTCTTTGAATGCAGTGCCAAAAGCATCCCAGAATGTCTGATATTTCTCCGGATCGTCCTTGGCCAAGCTATCCAGCAGACCCAACACCTTTTTGACGGAACCGGATCGAATTCCGTCCACCACTTTGCTGCTCTGCAACATCTCGCGGGAAATATTGAGGGGTAAATCGTTGGAATCGATGACGCCCCGCACAAAGCGCAGATAACGAGGCATCAGCTTTTCCGCGTCCTCCATGATGAACACGCGCTGGACGTAGAGCTTCAGACCATGTCTCGGCTCCCGGTCCCAGAGATCGAACGGCGCGTGTTCAGGGATATAGAGCAGGGAGCTGTACTCGTACTTGCCCTCGACCCGATTGTGGCTCCAGGCCAATGGATCCTGAAAGTCATGGCCTACGTGTTTGTAAAACTCGCGGTATTCCTCGTCGGTGATTTCGCCCTTGGGCCGGCTCCAAAGCGCGGAGGCGCGATTGACGGTCTGCACCTCAACGGTCGGTTCCCCACCCTCTTCCTCGGCCGGCACCGTAACGGGCATGCGCACCGGCAGGTTGATGTGGTCGGAGTAGCGGGTGATGACTGATTTCAGTCGCCATTGATCCAGAAACTCATCGTCGCCCTCGCGCAGATGCAGGGTCACTGCAGTGCCGCGCGGCGCCCGTTCGATGGTCTCCAGGGTATAGTCGCCTTCCCCACCCGACGCCCAACGCACCCCATGTTCGGCGCCGAGGCCCGCCCGCCGGGTCTCCAGCACCACTTTTTCCGCAACAATGAACGATGAATAAAAGCCGACGCCGAACTGTCCGATCAGTTGCGCATCGGCCTTTTGATCCCCACTCATGGCCTCAACAAACTGGCGAGTTCCGGAACGAGCGATGGTGCCGATATTCTCCACCACCTCGTCCCGCGTCATACCGATTCCGTTATCGACCACGGTAAGGGTTCGGGCGTCCTTGTCGAAGGATACTTCGATGCCCAACTCCGGATCGTTCTCGTAAAGGGCGTCGTCGGTCAGAGCCTCAAAACGCAGCTTGTCGCAAGCATCGGAGGCGTTTGAGATCAGCTCCCTCAGGAAAATCTCCTTGTTGGAGTAGAGGGAGTGGATCATAAGATGCAGGAGTTGCTGCACCTCGGTCTGAAATCCTAGGGTCTCTTTGTGCGCTTTTACTTTCATGTCTGGGTCTTCCCCCGGCGTCGTGTTTGCAAACCATAGGCCGGTAGTTGGGGCGCCATACTGAAATTTCAAGCAACCGGGCTGCGCGCCTCCCGGTTGCGCTTTGACTGGGGTCCGAATAGCATCAGATCAAGGCAATGCGGGCGGATCGCTCAGGAATTTCTGATTTATTCTGAACGAAGCAGATTGGAGGCTGAAATGCGCAGATTCAAGGCGCAAATCGCGGGTAATAGCTGTATTTATTGCCAGGATTTGCAACGATGAAGCTGTGTGTTTGAGATCCAAGATGCACGTTCACGAATAGATCCGAGGCGCCCTCATGGGTGAACACACGCCCGACACGGAGAAACAACGGGCGATTCGCTTCTGTCCACTGCATCCGGATCCCGACCAGGCTGAAAACGCGTCCCTGCTGCTGGCCGAATGGCAGGTAATTCAGTCCAGTGTTTGCGTGTCTGATCGGATGATCGACATCACCTACGACTTGGTCGACATCACCCTCACGGAGATCGAAGAGGCCCTGGTTGAGCTTGGCTTTCATCTCGACAACAGTCTGATGTGCAAACTGCGACGTGCTCTCTACGCCTTCACTGAAGAGAACGAACGCGCCAATCTCAAAGCGCGGCCCACTCGCCAGATTCCCAATGACGCACAGGACGTGTTCGTCAGCCGCTATCAGAAGCTGCGCCATGGCTGCCGGGACACCCGTCCCCGCCACTGGCGCGAATATCTCTGATCCGGACGGGCCCGGCTATACTGTTCGACTGTTCACCCTGGAGAGCCCGGAATGGACGATGCGGAACTGCTTCGCTACAGCCGCCAAATCCTGCTCACCGACTTCGGCATAGAGGGACAAGACCGGCTGCTGGCTTCGCGGGTCCTGCTGGTTGGGTTGGGGGGGCTGGGCTCGCCTATTGCCATGTATCTGGCCGCCGCAGGGGTTGGCCGGCTTGTCCTCAACGATTTCGATCATGTCGACCTGAGCAATCTGCAACGGCAGATCGCCCACCGTCAGGCGGATATAGGGCGGCCCAAAGTCGTATCGGCCTATGACACCCTGAAAGCCATCAACCCGCTGGTGACCGTGACGCCACTGGATGGGCGCCTTGTGGGCGAAGCGTTGGATCGCCAAGTGAGCCAGACCGACGTGGTGGTGGACGCGACCGACAACTTCGCCACCCGCTTCGATCTCAACGCATCCTGTATCCGGCATGGCAAACCGCTTGTGTCCGGTGCGGCCATCCGCATGGAAGGCCAGATCAGCGTTTTCAATCTGATCCCGGGCCAAAGCCCCTGCTACCGGTGTCTGTACCGAGACCAGGGAGAGCTGGGCGAAAGCTGCAGCGAGACCGGCGTGCTGGCGCCACTGGTGGGGGTCATCGGCAGCCTGCAGGCATTGGAAACAATAAAGGTCCTGACCGGAATCGGGGATGTGTTGGACGGTCGCCTGCTGATCTTTGATGCCAAGACACTGGAATGGCAGGAAGTGGCATTGCGTCGCGATCCCAATTGCCCCGTGTGCAATCAGAAGGATGTCGCAAGTTCGGAAACCATGGGCGGATAGTGAAAGTACCGTGGGCGCGCTCAGGCTTCCGGCACCAGCGGCAGCAACTCGGAGAAATCGTCGACCCCGGGAAACCCTGAATTTCCTTTGGCGCCGGCACCGGAATCAGGCCGTTTGATGATCAACAGGTGCCGGATACCGTACACCGCAGCGGATTGCAGAACCGTGGCCGTATCGTCGGCCAGCAGTGTGTGCTCCGGATCAAACGGTTCCAAACCACGCAGACGCGGCCAGAAAGCTGGATCCTCCTTGGGCAGGCCCAGATCATGGGCGCAGACCACCCGGTCAAAATGACCGCCAAGGCCCGTCCGCTGCAATTTGAGGTGGAGGCTGTCGTTGTGCGCGTTGGTCACCAGCACAACGCGTTTTCCGGCTGAACGCAGCGCATCGAGAAATTCGACCACGTGGGGATGAACCGCAATCAGGTGCTGGACCTCGCGCTTGAGCGCCAACAGATCCAGGCCCAACGATTTACTCCAGAAATCCAGACTGTACCACTCGAGTGTCCCCCTCAGAGTCTCGATCTCGCCATGTATGTAGGCCTGTGCAGCCTGCAGTTCCAAGCCGCGTGCCTCGCCATAGCGCAACGGCAGATGTTCCATCCAGAAATGCGTATCGAATCTAAGATCGAGTAGCGTTCCATCCATGTCCAAAAGGGCTGTCTTGATCTCATGCCAAGGCAGATTCATGGGGCACTCCCGAAGTGGATCGGCGCTGAACCAGACGTTTACCGCCACCGCATGGTTTGCGTACCTGCGCATGGTAAGCGAACCCAGTCAAAAATGTATTGCATCGGCTTCCTAAGGGGCGAACAGCCTCTCCCCTGTTTACGCACTGGCCGCCGCGAGCCAAAGATGATCCGAAAACCTGGGTTTGGAACAACATGCAATCTGTCGCCGCAACTGCATCATCCATGCAGTGACTCTAAACCGTCCAGGCCCATATCCCATGTGCGATATGGCGATACACTCGCCCCTGACGGCGCAGCCACCGGACTTGAACGGGATAACAATCCTCCCCGGGCGAATGGGGGTCTGACAGGACGCCCAAGGCGGGGTAAACTCGCGCCACACCGAACCCGCTGAAGGATGCCCACGGGCCCGTTCGCATGAGGAAACTGCCGGAAATACTGTCCAACAAAGTCATTGCGCGCTCCAGACTGTTTCGCGTCGAGTCGAGGCAACTGCGATTTTCGAACGGGACGGAAGTCGACTACGAGCGCATACCTGGCTCCGCGGTAGGCGCCGTGCTGGTGGTTCCGCTGCTCGATGACGATACCGTGCTGTTGATTCGAGAGTACGCCGCTGGAACCCATCGCTACGAGCTGGCCTGCCCAAAGGGCCGGGTGGAACCAGGGGAAGATCTGCCCGCGGCTGCAAATCGCGAGATAATGGAAGAAATCGGCTACGGTGCCGAGACGCTGTCGCTGTTGCGGTCCATGACCGTGGCACCGGGCTATATCGGCCAGACCACCCACGCTTATCTCGCCACCAACCTCTACCCACATCGATTGCCCGGTGACGAACCCGAGGAAATAGAAGTGGTACCGTGGCGCCTGTCGGAGCTGGGACAGCTGCTGAAACGAGACGATTTCACCGAAGCGCGGAGCGTTGCGGCTGTGCTGCTGGCTCGTGACCATCTGCGGGGCGAGGGTTGATCTGTGCAGCCAGACCTCTCTTCCCTTATCGAACCAACATTGGACGTGGTCCGCGACGCCAGCGACCGCATTCTTGATATCTACGACACCGACTTTGAAATCCAATCCAAGCAGGACGAAACGCCGCTCACTTCGGCCGACATCGCATCCCACGACACCCTGGTGGCGGGTCTCAGTCAACTCACGCCATCAATTCCGGTTCTTTCAGAAGAATCCAACCAGATACCCTATTCGGTGCGGTCCAAGTGGTCTAACTGTTGGTTGGTGGATCCCCTGGACGGGACCCGGGAATTCATCAAGCAAAGCGGTGAGTTCACGATCAATGTAGCGCTACTGCACGAGCACGAGCCCGTTCTGGGCTTGATCTACGTACCGGTGAGTCGAATCTGCTACTACGCCTGGCGCAACGGCGGTGCGTACAAACTTACCGGCAACGCGTCGACACCCAGCAAGATATACACACGCCCGATCGAAAACGACACCGTGCGCGTCGCCGGGAGCCGATCTTACGCAGTGAAATCCCTGCAGATATTTCTCCGCCGATTGGACAACTATGAGTACGTGGGGGTCGGCGCGGCGTTAAAGGCCTGTCTGATTGCTGAGGGACTGGTGGATGTTTATCCGCGGTTCGGGCCAACTTCAGAGTGGGACACCGCGGCATCACAATGCATACTTGAGGAGGCCGGTGGGCAGCTTACCGATCTGCAACTGAAGCCGCTGCGCTACAACACAAAACCTTCGCTGAAAAACCCCCCGTTTATTGCTTTTGGAGACGACCGCCGCAATTGGGGCAAGTACATTCCTGAGCATTTCCTCGAAACCAACGACTGATCCGCAAATTACACGAAGGCGGATCGATACGGCTGTTTTGCCCATCGCGCAGTGCTTCCCGAAAGCGCCCCGCACCATTCGGGCTAATCCGTTTCAGCCGCGCCTCCAGCCATGATAGCGCTCGAGCCACGCGAGAACGCGCGCTGGCGCGTGGGCGCGCTTCCACTCACCGGCGGCGTACTTGTTGGCCTCGGCCAGGGTTGGGTAGATGTGAATGGTACCGAGGATCTTGTTCATACCCAAGCCGTGGCGCATGGCGGATACATACTCGGAAATCAGATCACCCGCATGTTCACCCACAATCGTGGCGCCCAGGATACGGTCTTTGCCCGGCACGGTAAGGACCTTGACCCATCCCCGATCCGCTTCGTCGGCGATGGCCCGGTCCAGGTCATCGATGCCGTAGGTGGTGACTTCGTACTCGATGCCCTGTGCCTCGGCATCGGTTTCATTGAGCCCCACCCGCGCCACTTCAGGATCAGTGAAGGTAGCCCAGGGTATCACTCGATAGTCGACTTTGAACCGCCACAGACTGCCAAACAGGCTGTTCACCGAAGCAAACCAAGCCTGGTGCGCGGCCACATGGGTGAATTGGTAGGGGCCAGCGACATCGCCACAGGCATATATATTGGGGAAACGGGTCTGCAGATACTCGTTGACCGCCACCGTGCCCTGGGGCGTGATAGAGACACCTAGTTCCTCTAAACCATACCCTTCCACATTGGCCCGCCTGCCCACGGCCACCAGCACCTGGTCGTAGGGTATTTCAACCTCGTTCCCCTGATGCTCACAGACCAGAATCTGCTGATCGTCTTGAACGACGACTCTGAGTGCCTTGTGAGACAGCCTGAGGTCGATTCCCTCGTCCCGACGAAACCGATCCGCCATGAATTCGGAGACTTCCGGGTCCTCACGGATCAGCAGACGAGGCAGCATTTCCACCTGAACGACACGGCTGCCCAAACGGGCAAAGGCCTGTGCCAATTCACACCCAATAGGCCCGCCACCCAGAATCACAAGCCGGTCCGGGCATTCGCGAATGTCCCAGAGTGAATCCGAGGTCAGACACGCATCGGGGTCAAGCCCCGGTATCGGCGGGATAAAAGGGCGAGCGCCGGCAGCGATGATGATGTTACGGGTGGTCAGCGTGCGTTCGCCGATCTCAACGGTATAAGGCGAGGTGATCCTGGCTTCCCCCTCGATGCAATCAACGCCGAGCGCCGTGTACCGTTCCACCGAGTCATGGGGTTGGATCTTGGAGATTACCCGCTTTACTCGATCCATGACATCTGAGAATTCGAACTCGATCCCGGCCGGCTTAAACCCATAGACCTCAGCCCGTCGCAGGGTATGTAATACCTTGGCGGATCGAATGATCGCCTTTGACGGTACGCAGCCGGTGTAGAGGCAATCGCCGCCCATGCGATGCTTTTCCACCAGACTGACCTTGGCTCTGACCGTCGCGGCAATGTAGGCGCTTACCAAACCGGCGGACCCGGCGCCAATCACCACCACATCGCGCTCGTAACTGTTCGGCTTAGGCCAGCCTTTTAGGACCTTCTGCGCCCGAATGAACTCAAGCACTTTTCTGGCGATCAGTGGAAACAGTCCGAGCAGCGTAAACGAGGCGATCAATCCGGGAGACAGGATGCCCTGAAGCGAATCGATTTGGGCAATTTGAGTGCCCGCATTTACATACACCAGAGTGCCGGCCAGCATCCCAACCCAACTGACCAGCATGAAGGTCAGGGTTCGGATTCGCGTAAGCCCCATCACGAGATTGATAACGAAAAAGGGAAATGCCGGCACCAGGCGCAGGGTAAACAGGTAGAACGCCCCATCCTTTTCGATGCCGTCATTGAACGCGGCCAGGCTTTCGCCGAATCGATTCTGAACCGCGTCCCTGAACAGAAAACGCGCTACCAAGAAAGCCAGCGTAGCACCTAGGGTAGATGCCACAGAGACCAGTACCGTACCCACCATTAAACCGAAAACTGCGCCACCGGCCAGGGTCATCAGGGCCGCACCGGGCAAGGACAACGCTGTGACAGCGATGTAGATGAGGCAGAAGATCAGGGCTGCCATGGCCGGCTGCGCCGCATAGTACGCGTCGATCTGTACCTGCTTTGATTTGAAGAATTCGAGGCTGAAATACTGACCCAGATCCAAGGCGAAAAAGGCGTAGACCAAGATGACGAGCAGGCACGCCACCACTATTTTGCTCTTGCTCATTCCGCTTCCTTCACGTCTTGGGGAACCCCTGACTGATTCACTGCGTCGTGCTTCGTCTGAACAATGACACAGGAACAACCCGTCTCGTCAATCGAGCCCCATACTTGCCGGTTTGGACCGTATCGGTTCAAATGCCCGCCTGACAGAACTTTGCGGCCCCGGCATGACGCCCATTGAACGTTATCTGGCTGATCTTGAACGTGCCGATTTCATCCACGATCCGGCACAACAGGCCGCCATCGAACATCTGCAACGACTGTACGACGAGCTGTTGTCGGCTCCCAGCACAAGCGCCTCCGAAATGCGAGGCTGGCGACGATTGCTGGCGCGGAAGCGGACGGATCAACCCGTGGAAGGCGTACGAGGTCTGTATTTCTGGGGCGGCGTGGGCCGCGGGAAGACCTATCTGGTCGATACTTTTTTCGACTGCCTGCCGTTCGAGCGCAAGCAACGCATTCACTTTCACCGTTTCATGCAGAAAGTTCACCATGAGCTCAAATTGCTCAAGGATCAGCGGGATCCGCTGAAAATCGTGGCGAAGCATTTTGCCGAGCGCGCGCGGATTCTGTGCTTCGATGAGTTTTTCGTCTCCGACATCACCGACGCCATGCTGCTCGCCCGATTGCTACAAGGGCTGTTCGATCGCGGCGTCACGATGGTGGCAACCTCCAACATCCCCCCTGATCGACTTTACTGGGATGGGCTCCAACGGGCCCGGTTTCTGCCCGCCATAGAACTGATCAAACGCCGCATGAGGGTGGTTGAGATGGACGGCGGCACCGATTATCGCCTGCGCAACCTGGAGCAGGCCAAACTGTATCACTGCCCGCTCGGCGAGCAAGCCGACGGCTTGCTGTTGGAGACATTCGAGCAACTGGCGCCCGAGACCGGTCGAAACACCGCAAATCTCGACATCGAGGGCCGCGAGATCACAACCCGTCGGCATGCCGACGGAGTGGTCTGGATCGATTTCAAAACCTTGTGCGCCGGTCCCAGAGGCACCGCTGATTACATCGAGATTGCGCGTTGCTTCCACACTGTGTTCATTTCAGACGTGCCGGTGATGACTTCTGATACGGAGGACGAGGCCCGGCGGTTTCTCAATCTGGTGGATGAGTTCTACGATCGCAACGTCAAACTCATCATGTCGGGCGCCGCCCCGCTGGATGATTTGTACGCGGGCAAACGCCTGAGTTTCGAGTATCAGCGCGCGCTGAGCCGACTAAAAGAGATGCAATCCCATGAGTACCTGGCCCGCCAACATCTGCCCTGAACGAATCGCGTTCAAAATCCATCGGTGGAAGTGAACAACCCCACCCGCAGATCCTTGCCGTTATAGATTTCGCGGCCATCCACGGACAGGCTTGCGTCGGCGATGCCCATGACCAGCTTTCTCAAGATCACCCGCTTCATATTGATCCGATAGGTCACCAGTTTGGCCGTCGGCAGTACTTGACCGGTATAGCGCACCTCCCCGCAGCCCAATGCGCGCCCACGGCCCGGGCCACCGGCCCACCCCAGGTAAAAGCCAATAAGCTGCCACATGGCGTCCAAACCGAGGCAGCCCGGCATGACCGGGTCGGTTTCGAAATGGCAACCGAAGAACCAGAGATCTGGATGGATATCCAGTTCCGCCACCATGACGCCCTTGTTGTAATCGCCACCCGTTTCGCTGATTTCGGTTATCCGGTCGAACATCAGCATGGGTGGTAATGGCAACCGCGCATTGCCCTCGCCAAACACCTCGCCGTGCCCGCAGGCGAGAAGATCGTCGCGACTGTAGCTGTTTTTTTGTTCCACGTTTGGGCGCTCTCCGGGCCGTGAATTACAAGGCGCACGAGTATATGGGTTTTCCAGTTCCCGCGCCCCCTTTGCCGGTACACGGGGGAAAACGGTAAATGGCCTGAGTGCAGACCAGTTGGTGCGTCCTGGCTGGCGACCGATCGTTCAGGCCGCGGGGGATCGGCGAGGCCGGTTAGATCCCAGTGGACGCGCATTGTCGGCCGCACTCAGAGGGCGCTCGTGTAGTGTCTTCCGAATAACTTGATGGTTGTGGTTAGGCATCGTGATTACTGACAAGGCGCGGTGAGGAGCAATAGCCAGCGCTATTGCGACCATCCGCAACGGCGTCAAGGACCGCGAGGGCAAACGCAGGAATCAAGTTATTCGGGAGTCACCAGACTAGTAATCTGTCCATCAGATAAATTAGGGAGTTCAGCTTCCTTCTCATTACAGTTGACCAACTTGTTGAGGAACAAACGAATGAAGGAGCGCTACCTGGAGCGTCTATCAGCCGAAGAGCGTGACCAGCTGCACATAGCGATGGCTATGCCTCCGGACGATCGGGAATCGTTCTCGAACTGAACAGCCTGTCGCCCCATTCATTTCTAGGCGCGCACGGGTTGGCGATCGACGATGCCGCTGATGGCCTGGCGAGACAATTCGGCGATCCGCCGACGCTCGGTCGCCCCGCGGATAGGTGGACAAAAGGTCAGCTCAACTTCGATCAGCCGCTCGCCTAGCACCTTGATCAAATGAGTTCCGATCATCTCATTGTCAATAAACGGGGCACAGGGGTGGGGACCATCATGGTGAAGATAGCGTATGGCCACTGGCTGCACCGCAGCATCGGCCTCGACGGCGGCGCTGAACAAACGCGGCAAAAAGCGGCGGACCGATGTCCCGTCGGTGGTCGTGCCTTCGGGGAAGAAAACCACGCTGCGGCCGGCCTGTAGGCGCTCGATCATGGAACCGCTGACACCCTTCGAGCCGTGAGCACCGCGCTCGATGTAAATGGTGCCAGCCATGGTGGCCATCCAGCCGACCAAGGGCCAGGTGCGCACCTCCGACTTGGACAGAAAGTGCACCGGCAGCGCACCTCCCAACACCGGGATATCGAGCCAGGAGACGTGATTGGCGGCAACCATCACCGGCGGGGCTGCCGGTTCGCCCACCACCTTTATCTGCAAACCCAACACCCGACATAACCGCCCCTGCCACCATCTGGTCACCGCCTGCTCAGCCCGGTCGATGCTCACAAAGGGGCTGGCCAACAGCAGACCGAACTGGAGCAGAATACCGACCAGGGCATGAATCAGGAGCAAAATAAGACGGTAGAATCGACGCGTGGCCCGACGCGACCGGTCGAGTGCCTGGCTCATCGTCGATGTAGTCAGAGTCATGAAGTGAGCTAAGCTCCAATACCGGAAACGCATGGTTTCCACACAGTGGACACGTCGAGGATGTTAGCGCCGGTCAGGTAACCCTGCCAACAGAAAACGCTCTGGGCGGCGAGGCCCTAAGGGGTCCGCGCCGCCCAAAATACTCTGCCGGCACGCGAAGCGCCGGGGGACCTCAGTTCGCTTCAAGCGAAGCCGGGGTCGCCTGAGGCTCCACCAACCGCTTCAGGAAACGCATCTCGCCCATGTTCTCACGACGCCAACGGGCGCGGGCGCGATCCTTTGGAGACATGCGTGATTCGATGGGCTGTGGGCTGGAAACCGCAACCTCCATGGGCGGCACGGTTCCAAGGACAGCCGGCACATGGACCACCTCGGCAACCCGGTCCGAAGCATCGCTCTCCAGGACGACTTCGACCGGCTGCGCAACCACCACCGAAACCCCACTTTTGCTTCGCGGTTTCGCTGCGACCGGCGCTTCCACCATGGCAGCTGTCGTAGATACCGGTGCAGCAGTGGGCTCGTCATCCAACTGCGGAGCGGACGGAGTCGTGGTGGGTCCGAGAAGTGACTGGGCGGCAGCGGCAAGCTTACTACCCGTGGCCGATTCGACAGCAGGCGTTTCCCCGTCGGGATCGGCTGCAGGTCTGCCCTCGGCCGTGGCTTTGGCTTCCAGCTTGTCCGCGGTGAGCGCCTCGACCTGGGCCAGTGCGGCGTTGAGTTTGGCCAGAACCTGGTCGATCTCATCGCTGGATTCTGGCGTATCTTCGGACGGCTGGGGCGTATCGGGTGTCGCGGCCACGGCAGGCGCGGCCGATGCCCGACTGAACCCAAGAGCGGACGGCGGTAAATCACGCAGCAGTTCCGGCGACGAATGGTCACCGACACGTCGCGTGTAAGTCACGCTGGGTGGACTGTCTCCGTACATCACCCGCCCGGTGGCATCAACCCACTGGTATGAAGTGCCGGCAGCCTGCACTGGGCCGAGTCCTGAAAACACGAGGGCTGGCACCAGGGTCCAAAGCGCACGATTAAGACTGATCATGACAACCTCCACACCGGAAGGGCCGCAGATCAGGAGAAGGCGGAGAGTCTGGGGGTGCGAGTAAAGCACGTCAGGCTTCCGGCGATCCCGCTGTCTTAGGGCTTCTGCAGCCCCTTAGACCGGTGATTTTGCGTCACCGCCTTTCGGCGGCTTTGCCTTTTTCGGATAACACACAGATCGGTTTTCACTCCAAACTGTTTCGTGAATGTAACACATTTTGACATTATTGCAAGCTCCATGTCGCGCCGGAGCACGCTTAGCTCAAGCCTTCGGCTGGTCGAAGCCCATGACCCGGCCCACCTGTGGGGGCCTGACCAAGCGTCGGTGAACTCGGTCGATCTGCTCGAGCCGGCCCAGGGCAAACTCGGGCATAGGGGCGACCTTCCGGGCGGTCATGTCCACATGAAGGATCATCAACTCATTGGTAGCGGCCAGGAATCCCTCGACACCGTGATACATGGTGTGAAAGTAGTGCACGCGCTTCGCGTCGTAGCCCAGCAACTGGGTCTGGAAACGGATCGGGTCACCCAGTTTCAGTTCCCGCTCATAGGTCACATGCGCCTCGGCGGTGAACACGGACGCATCATGCTCATGTCGGTAGCGCTCGCCCATACCCAGGGCATCCAGCAGCGCGTCGGTGGCATGATCAAAGGCCAGAACGTAGTAAGCCACGTTCATGTGCCCGTTGTAGTCGATCCACTCGGGCCTGACCTGACACTGGTGGAGTTCCAGCAAACCATCAATCTGCATCTCGCTAACCTCCCCAGCTCGGTAGTACCGAGTACGTCGTCATGTTGCGGTGGATGCGGCCGCAGCCGTGTTTCTATCCGGTTCGGCTAATCGAGGCGGATGGCAAGCGTTTCACGGTATTCGGAAGTTGCTCGCGAATGAGGCTCGCCAGACGCTCCAGCGTATCAACACGCGGATAACTTCTGCGATAAACCATGGCCACCGTCCGGCTGGCACTGGAGCCGGCTATCGGGCGGGCGATGACACCCGCGTCCGTGGTCCAACTGCCCCGGATTGCCAGGGCCGGCACCAGAGTACAGCCGAATCCGGCGCCCACCAATTGCAACAAGGTCTCCAGACTCGCGGTGCGCAAATCTCCGATTTCGGTCGGATCGGCATGACCCGCAGCCGCACAGACATCGCGAACCTGGCCGCTCAGGCAGTGGGCGTCGGTCAACAGCAGCAAGTCCAGGCCAGCCAGATCGGCCGGCTCGATTTCGTCCTTGTCATACAGGGCATGTTGCCGCGGATGCGCCAACCAGAACGGTTCCTCAAACAATGGCAACTCACACAGATCCGGTTCATCGACGGTGGTTGCCAGCAGCGCCACGTCGATCTCGTGGTTATGCAAACGCGTCAACAGCCGGTCGGTGATCTCCTCCGACAGCACCAGCCTTAGATTGGGATAGCGCTGCCGGAGCGGACGCAGAATAAGCGGCATCAGGTAGGGGCTCAGAGTCGGGATCACACCCAGATGGAGCGGCCCGGTCATAGGATCACGTCGAGCCCGGGCCAGGTCTACGATCTGGTTAGCGTGTTCCACCGCCCGCCGAGCATGGCGCAGGACTTCCTCCCCCATCGGGGTCACCACGACGGAACGCTTGGTCCGCTCGAACAAGGTCACCCCCAGTTCCTCCTCCAGCTTCTTGACCTGACCACTGAGGGTGGGTTGGGTGACATGGCAAGCCTCGGCAGCGTGGCCAAAGTGCCGGTGTTCAGCCACTGCAATGACGTAGCGAAGGTCCTTCAGATTCATGGGACGGTGACCACTCCGTATTGGAATTCAGATTCGCTCCGGAAGCAGGCCTCATGGCTGACCCGGCGCCGCCAGCAGAATCAGTCGCCGGGCAGGCTCCGGGCTTCGACCTGCCCCTGTTCCGAGCCCGTGTGTCCCAGTTGCCTGGACAACCTCACCGCCGCGGCCCGCAATCTCTTGGCAATGGGACTCTGCCAGCCCGAGTCGAAACTTTGCTCATAGCCGAAGGCAGTCAGGGCGAAGGCCAGCTTGCCGCGATAATC
Source organism: Candidatus Competibacteraceae bacterium (assembly GCA_024641125.1). GTDB lineage: Bacteria > Pseudomonadota > Gammaproteobacteria > Competibacterales > JAHEDQ01 > JAHEDQ01. The sequence goes on from JAHEDQ010000026.1 coordinate 24,045, forward strand.
GAAAACCGGGGCGGAAAACGAGTTTATACCGGGAATACGGATGCTCAGACCCCGTGCCAGACCGCGCCGGCGCACCTCAGCGAGCAACCCATCCAGTTCCGCCCGATCGGCCGGCGCCCGGAGGTTTGCGCGATCCTTGAGATCCTTCAACTCCTGGGCGAGATATGGGTCCATGATCGACGCCGGCATATAGGCTGCGAACACGCGGCCAGTGCTGGACATGACCAGCGGAAACACAGTTCCGGTGCGGGTGCTGGCCGCGATGGCGCGCCGGGCGGGCTGCCAATCCACCACAGTGGGACCCGCATCACCCCACACCGCAATAAAGACAGACTCCTGGGTTTCCTCCATCAGCGATTCCAGGACCTGGGAACCGACCCGGATCGCATCAAGTCGAGCCAGGCAGCCCAGACTGAATGTGAGCGCCTGCGGTCCCAGATCGTAGCGTCCATCATGAACATTCTGCTGAACGAAACCGCCGCGCACGAAACTGACCAGATACCGATGCAGTTTGGCCGGATGCATTTCAGCCGCCTCCGCAATCTCCCGCAGGGCAGCCGGCCGCCCCAATGACACCAGCTCCATCAGCACTTTGAGACCCACATCGATGGAGTTGATACCCTGTCGGGGCTTGCTCGGTTGCTGAATCATCCTGCCTCCAATTCGACCGGCCGTGGTGGGCGGGAGTGTCTGGCGCGTGAGCACGTATGGCGTAATCATATTAACTAATACATAATTTTGCGCATCACCAGTCTGCTTTTGGGCAGAACACCGAGAGAGAGCGCATGTCGGACACCATTCTGCTCGACATCGACGGTAACGTAGCGGTCATTACGCTCAATCGCCCGGACCGTCTGAACAGCTTCAATGAAAACATGCACCTGGCGCTGCAGGCCGCCATGGAAACGGTCCGCACATCCGGGGCGCGGTGCCTGCTACTGACCGGTGCAGGTCGCGGTTTTTGCGCGGGTCAGGATCTCGGCGACCGTGCGGTGGATCCCGGCGCGGACGCACCCGATCTTGGGCGGTCCATCGAGCGGTTCTACAATCCCCTGATTCGCGCCATACGGTCACTCGACATGCCGGTGGTGTGCGCGGTTAACGGGGTCGCAGCGGGCGCCGGCGCGAACATCGCGCTGGCCTGTGACATCGTTCTGGCCGGCCACTCCGCAAGTTTCGTTCAGGCTTTCTGCCGACTGGGGCTGCTACCGGATTCGGGAGGCACCTACTTCCTTCCCCGCCTGGTGGGTTCCGCGCGCAGCATGGGTCTGGCCATGCTGGGAGACAAGGTATCGGCTCAGCAGGCCGAGGATTGGGGCATGATCTGGAAGACGGTTCCGGATCAGAATTTGATGGTCGAGGCCCGGGGGCTGGCGGATCATCTGGCAACCCAACCCACCCAGGGACTGGCGCTGGTCAAACGCGCACTGCATGCATCCACCGGCCACGATCTCGACACGCAACTCGACCTGGAGCGGGATCTGCAGCGCGAAGCCGGACGCACCGACGACTACCGCGAAGGCGTGTCGGCTTTTCTGGCCAAGCGCGTCCCGACCTACTCTGGGCACTGACATGCCCGCCTTGACGCCGGAGCAGGTCATCGGTGTGGTGGGAGCCGGCACCATGGGCGGCGGCGTGGCTCAGATTGCCGCCGCGTCGGGGCATCCGGTTCGGCTGTTCGATCTGCGTGAAGATGCCGCGGGGTCGGCCATATCACGCATCGACACGGCCCTGGCCCGTCTGGTGGTCAAGGGTCGCATGAGTCAGGCGCAGCGCATTGCCCTGACCAGCCGCATCCAGCCCTGCAACGATGTCGCCCAGCTCGGCGATTGCGCGCTGGTGATCGAGGCGGTGGCGGAGGAATTGGCCGTCAAACGCGCCGTCTTCTCGGATCTTGAACAGGTCACCGGCCCCGACGCGATACTGGCAAGCAATACCTCGTCGCTGTCGATTACGGCGATCGCCGCCGAGCTGAAGCGGCCGGAACGGCTGGTGGGAATGCACTTCTTCAACCCAGTTCCCCTGATGAACCTGGTCGAAGTGATCACCGGGTTACGCACCGATGAGGGTGTTATCGATAGCGTGTTCGCCACCGCCACCGCCTGGGGCAAACATCCGGTTCGCGCACGCTCCACCCCGGGTTTCATCGTCAACCGCGTAGCACGCCCATTCTATGCCGAGGCGCTGCGAGCGATTCAGGAGCAGGCCACCGATGTGGCGACCCTGGACGCGATCATGCGCGATTGCGGAGGCTTCCGCATGGGTCCGCTGGAACTGACCGACCTGATCGGACAGGATGTCAATTTTGCCGTGACCTGCGCCGTGTTTAATGCCTTCTATCAGGACCCGCGGTTTACACCCTCTCTGGTGCAGCAAGAGTTGGTACTGGGCGGGCTGCTGGGTCGCAAATCGGGACGCGGGTTCTACCAGTACAGCGAGCAGGTCGATCCGATCGAACCACGAACCGCCGCACCGGCGGCACCGCCGCAGCGGATTACCATGGTGGGCGATCCGAGACCGTTCCAAGCCCTGCTGGACCCACTGGCAGGCGAGACGATTGAAATTCGGCACCAGGACAGTCAGAAGCAGTTTCTGGAGATTGACGAACGGGTTCGCCTTGCCGTCACCGACGGTCGCAGCGCAACTCAGCGGACCGCCGATGAGCCGGGCTTACCCTGGGTGGTGCTGGATCTCGCTCTGGATCTGGATGCCACGCCGCGCATTGCCATCGCGGCCGCAGATCAAGCCAGCGAAGCGGATACAGCGCCGGTCATCGGCCTGCTTCAACGCCTCGGCAAGGCCGTGTCGGTGATCGACGACTTGCCCGGAATGATTGTCATGCGCACGGTCTGCATGCTGGCCAACGAGGGGGCTGACGCGGTAAACCAGGGCGTGTGTTCGGCCGCGGCGGTGGATCTGGCAATGCAAAAAGGCGTCAATTACCCTCGCGGGCCGTTGGCTTGGGCGCAGTCCATCGGGCTGGGCAGTGTGGTCCAGGTGCTCGACAACCTGGCCGGAACTTACGGGGAAGACCGCTATCGGGTATCCCCATTGTTGCGCCGTGCGGTTGCCGCCGGAGGAAATCTGCTTTGAGTCAATCCGACACCGGTCGGGCGATGGACCCCCAGGCGCTGGCCGAGGCATCCGCCGCCGCCATGTACAAAGAAGACAAAGCCTCCCAGGGTTTGGGCATGGTGGTGGATTCGGTGGCGCCGGGAGCGGCCACCCTGCGCATGACGGTTCGCGCGGACATGGTCAATGGCCACGGCACCTGTCATGGCGGTTTCATATTTGCCCTGGCCGATTCGTGCTTTGCCTTCGCCTGCAACAGCCACAATCGGGTCACCGTGGCCCAAAGCGCCAGCATCGATTTCCTGGCGCCGGCGAGACTGGGGGATGCACTTATCGCATCCGCTACCGAGTTGGCATTGGGCGGGCGCACCGGCGTCTACGACATCGTCGTTAGACGCCAGGATGGCCTTCGGATCGCGCTGTTCCGGGGCAACTCCTACCGGGTCCAGGGTTCCCTGGTTCCGGAAACCGAACTCTGACCGGACACCGAGCATGAACGAGGCCTACCTCTGCGATGCGACCCGAACGGCGATTGGCCGGTACGGAGGAGGACTGTCATCGATGCGCCCGGACGATCTCGGCGCCGTCCCGATCCGCGCCCTGATGACCAACAACAGCCATGCGGACTGGGACGCGCTAGACGACGTGATTCTCGGTTGCGCCAACCAGGCCGGGGAAGACAACCGTAACGTGGCCCGCATGTCCGCCCTCCTGGCCGGCCTGCCCGTAACCGCCCCCGGTACCACAGTGAATCGTTTGTGCGGATCGGGCATGGACGCCATCGGAATCGCGGCCCGGGCAATCAAGTCAGGGGAAGGCGAGCTGTTCATTGCCGGCGGCGTGGAAAGCATGTCCAGGGCGCCGCTGGTCATGGGCAAGGCCGAGACGGCATTCAGCCGCCGGGCCGAAATCCACGACACCACCATCGGCTGGCGGTTTGTGAATCCACTGATGCGGGAACGCTATGGCACCGACTCCATGCCGGAAACGGCGGACAATGTGGCCGAGGCGTTTGCCATCGGGCGGGAGGATCAGGACCGTTTCGCCCTGCGCAGCCAAATGCGCTGGGCGGCCGCCCAGGCCAAAGGCCGGTTCGCGGACGAAATCACGCCGGTCAGCGTACCCCAGCGTCGCGGTGATCCGCTGCTGTTTGACCGGGATGAGCACCCGAGGCCGGATGCGACACTGGAAAGTCTGGCCAAACTGCGAGGCATCAACGGCCCGGGTCTGAGCGTCACCGCCGGCAACGCATCCGGCGTGAACGACGGCGCCTGTGCGGTGCTGGTGGCATCGGAGCGGGCCGCCATTCGGCACGGCCTCAGCCCCCGCGCCCGCATCCTGGCCATGGCCACCGCCGGCGTGGCGCCAAGGATCATGGGCATCGGCCCGGCCCCCGCCAGTCGCAAAGTGTTACAGAATACCGGGCTCAACCTGGACCAAATGGACGTGATTGAATTGAATGAGGCCTTCGCCGCACAGGCACTCGCTGTTCTGCGAGAGCTGGGGATCGCGGACGACGCAGACCGAGTCAATCCCAACGGCGGTGCCATTGCCATGGGTCATCCGCTTGGGATGAGCGGCGCCCGCATGATCACAACCGCCAGCCATGAACTGGCCCGTGTACACGGCCAATTCGCGCTGTGCACCATGTGTATCGGCGTGGGTCAGGGCATCGCCATGATCATCGAGCGGATTTGACCGGGCGGACCGCGCCGACAACCGTCGGGAAGGAGTGGATAGATGAGTGAGCCCTACCAAGCCGAGGGTCTGGAGGCCGTCGAAACCACAGATCGTGAGGCGCTGCAGGCGCTGCAGCTGGAACGCCTGCAGTGGTCTGTTCGCCGTGCCTACGAGCGGGTCGAGCCCTATCGGACTAAGTGCATGTCCCACGGGGTACATCCCGATGCGCTGCAATCGCTGGCGGATCTGACTCGGTTTCCGTTCACCGCCAAACAGGATTTGCGCGAGCACTACCCGTTCGGTCTGTTCGCGGTACCCACCCAGGACCTGGTGCGTATACACGCCTCCAGCGGCACCACCGGCAAACCCACCGTGGTGGGCTATACCCAGAACGACATCGACACCTGGGCCAACCTGGTGGCCCGCTCAATCAGGGCGGCCGGTGGCCGCAGGGGCGATCGGGTTCACGTGTCCTACGGCTACGGACTGTTCACCGGCGGACTCGGCGCACACTACGGGGCGGAGCGCCTGGGATGCACGGTGATCCCGTTCGGCGGAGGGCAGACTGAAAGGCAGGTGCAATTGATCCGGGATTTCGAGCCGAGAATCATCATGGTCACCCCCTCGTATGTTCTGAACATCATCGAGGAAATGGAAAAACAGGGCATGGACCCGCGCACCTCATCCCTTGAGATCGGCATCTTCGGCGCCGAGCCCTGGACCGAAAACATGCGATCGGAAATCGAGGAGCGCCTGGGCATCGATGCGGTGGACATCTATGGACTGTCCGAAGTCATGGGCCCTGGGGTGGCTCAGGAGTGCCTTGAGACCAAGGACGGCCCCACCATCTGGGAGGACCATTTCTATCCGGAAATCATCGATCCGGAGACCGGCGAGGCCATGGCCGATGGCGAGGAGGGTGAGCTTGTGTTCACCACCCTGACCAAAGAGGGGCTGCCCATGATCCGCTATCGCACCCGCGACCTGACCCGGCTGCTGCCCCCCACCGCCCGAGCCATGCGGCGGATGGGCAAAATCACCGGGCGATCGGACGATATGCTGATTATCCGCGGGGTGAACGTGTTCCCCAGCCAGATCGAGGAGCTTGTGCTGAAACAACCCAGGCTGGCCCCAATGTATCAACTGGTGTTGAGCCGGGACGGTCATATGGACAGCCTGGAGGTGAAGGTCGAGGTCCGGGCGGAAGTGGCCGACGCGCTGCCCGAAGGCGAGATCCAGTCCATCACCCGTGAACTGCAACATCAGATCAAATCCTATATCGGTGTGAATGGTCGAGTGAACGTCCTGCCACCCGACACCGTCGAACGCTCCATGGGCAAAGCCCGCCGGGTGGTCGACAACCGGCCTAAGGATTGACGCGGCGCATTCGCCTTCGAAACCCACTTACGGGGAGGTCATTTCAATGTACGCACAAATGGTCAACGCCGGCGCCGACAAGCTCAAGTCCGGCGTCGAAATGACGGCGCAGGAACGGGCGTTTCAGGAAAAAATCGACGCGGACATCAAGATCGAACCCAAGGACTGGATGCCCGAATCCTACCGCAAGACCCTGATCCGCCAGATCTCCCAGCACGCCCACTCGGAAATTGTCGGCATGTTGCCCGAGGGCAACTGGGTGACGCGGGCCCCGACCCTGGAGCGCAAAGCCATTTTGTTGGCCAAGATTCAGGACGAGGGTGGGCACGGCCTGTATTTGTACAGCGCCGCCGAAACACTGGGGATTTCCCGCGACGAGCTGCTCGGGCAGCTGCACAGCGGCAAGGCCAAGTATTCCAGTATCTTCAACTATCCGACCCAGACCTGGGCGGACATAGGCGCCATCGGCTGGCTGGTGGATGGGGCCGCGATCATGAATCAGGTGCCGCTGCAACGCTGCTCCTTCGGCCCCTACTCGCGGGCCATGATCCGAGTCTGCAAGGAAGAAAGTTTTCATCAGCGCCAGGGCTACGACATCATCCGCACACTGGCCGAGGGCACAGCGGAACAGAGGGCGATGGCGCAGGACGCCCTGAACCGCTGGTGGTGGCCGTCACTGATGATGTTCGGGCCGCCGGACGGGCAGTCCGTGCACAGCGCCCAGTCCATGCAGTGGAAAATAAAACTCTTCACCAACGACGAACTGCGCCAGCGCTTTGTCGATCAAACCGTACCCCAGGCCGAGTATCTCGGTCTGACCGTGCCCGATCCGGATCTGCGTTGGAACGAGCAGGAACAGCGCCATGAATTCGGCGAGATCGATTGGAATGAGTTCTTCGAGGTACTGAAGGGCCACGGCCCCTGCAACAAGGAAAGACTGCAGGCCCGGGTGGACGCTTGGGACAACGGCGCCTGGGTGCGCGAGGCCGCCATGGCCCACGCGGAGAAGCAGGCGGCCCGAACGCACCCGGACGCTGCCTGAGCCGTGGACCGGCGTCGGCCGAACAGGAGGAACGCGAGCAATGCAAGAATGGCCTCTCTGGGAAGTATTCATCCGCAGTCAGCACGGCCTGGCACACAAACACGTGGGCAGCCTGCACGCGGCGGATGCGGAAATGGCGGTCAACAATGCGCGCGACGTGTACACCCGCCGCAATGAAGGGGTGAGCAT
>JAHEDQ010000193.1 GCA_024641125.1 Candidatus Competibacteraceae bacterium
GTGTTCGCGCTGACCTGGCTCGTTCTGGTGTTGTCGGTGGGTGCGGTCGGTCTGCTTTATACCCTGATTCGACTGGGCGAGGCGTCCCGGGTGGCCAGCCTGTTCTATCTGACCCCGCCGGTGGTGGCGATATTCTCGTTTCTGTTATTCGACGAGCGCCTCGGCCCCTTGGCCGTGATGGGCATGGCCGTGGTGACCGCAGGCGTCGCTCTGGTCAACATCACGCCTTCGCGCCGCTGACCGGTCAGGGCAAAAACACACCGGCTGCCGGGATGACGCCGAACAGCCGGCGGTTCGGATACCCCTTGGGAGCCTCTGATCTATTCGTGAACGAAGCAGATGCTCTCTAGTGCAGCTCGTCCGGGTCGGCGGAATTCACCGCAACGTGGGTTTCCACCCAGACAGACTCCGGATGCACCTCCACCAGATCACGCGCCTCCTCCAACGACAGGTGATTACACGCGGCACCGGTCTCATCGGCGTATTTGTGCAGTTCCAGATGGTGAATCTCAGCGTAGTGAATGGCTTCCTGCCCTTTGAGGATGACAGTAGTCACAATGGCCGCCTCCTCCCGCAGTGCGGGTCTCGCGGGCGGCACGAGTTGGCCGCCCATTCCCACAAGCTAGTGCAGTCTGCGGCAAATATCGACCCGGCATGCTGATTTTCCAGCATGCCGGTACATGCGCCCAGCAACCGGGCTAATCGGACTGACGTATCTCAGCCTCTCTCGCCTCAATACGGGCCTGAAGCCTCTCGGCGTCGCGCTGACTGCCCGCCAGATCAGCCTCCAAGGCGGCGCGCACGGCGCCATCGGCACCGGCAACACGTTGCTCGAGCTGAGCGATGTTCTCTTTCAGCGCGGCCTGCTGTGCGCGCAGTGACTCCAACTCTGCCGCCACCTCGGCCTTGTCAAACACCTGATCCGCCGGATTCGAATCCATCCTGCTGCGCCGGCCGGAGACCCGTGGGATGATCAGCCGATCCGCCGCCAGTGGACGTTGGTTCATGAATGAGGGCGAGACGATTTCGATGCCGGCTCCGTGGAGCGTGTCCAGGATGCTGCGCCGCAACTCGGACCGGACCGTGAGCAGATGTTTAACCTCCCCGAGGAAACCGGCGGCGCGATAGGTGACGGCAAAATCGCCCAGTTCCTGCACCTGAACAAAGGGCTCGACCAGACCGATGGTCTCCGCGGCCTTTTTCAAAAGCGGCTCAACCGTGGCGTGGTCCGCATCGTAGCCTAGTGACAGGGACGCAGACACAATGGTGCCGGAGGCTCGAACCACCGCCACCGGATTGGTCACCATGTGAATATTGGGCAAAGTGACCAGGTCCCGGTCCTCGGTCTGTATCTCGGTGTGAAACAAGCCCCTTTCGGTCACCCGCCCCACGTTATCACCCACCCGAATAAAATCCCCCGGCCGAAAACTGCCCACCGCCCGCAGCATAAACCCGGCCATTGCATTGCTCACAAAGGTGGTGGAGGACAATCCAATCACCCCGGTGAGGACAATGCCCAGCAGACCGATCAATTGTGCGCGGGTATTGTCAGTGAACGGATACGCCAGTATCAGCGCAATCAGCATGAGAACAGACAGGGCCAGCATAATCAGCTGTCGTGGCAGCCGCGCCTCGGGACCCAGGTCAGGCTGGCGATGGATAAGAAACCAATGGGCCAGCATCAGCACGGCGCCACCCAGGAGCAGAACCAGAGCCGACGGGATCAATGACTGCAGAACGGAGATCGCTTCAGCGGATACGGTTTCATGTTCCATATTCAGACTCGCCTACCGTCTCAAGCTCGAGAACAACGCCAAACCCATGGCCTCCTGTGCGTGCTGGAGCGCATCGCTACGACACCGCCATAAGAACCTTTGATCTATTCTGGACGAAGCAGATTGGCGGGTGAAATGTGCAGATTCAAGGAAGGCGCGAATCTTGGCAAAAGTTGTTCGATTACGAAGATTTGCAACGATGACGCCGTGCATTTCGGTCCCAAGATGCACGTTCACGAATAGATCAGATGGCACCCTAAAGATATTTGTCCACCGTGCGGACGATGCGCTGAGCATAGCGGTCAACCACGTGCTCAATGGCATAAACATCCTCACCCCTCAATTCAAGGCTGTAACCCCGGCTCCGGAGTATGGCGAACAGCATGTCCAACGCCGGTTGGCCGGATCCGAACTCACCGTCGGCATAGGCGTCCAACACGCGAGTCAGGCCAGGGTCGTCCGGGCTGACCTGAAACGAAACAGTCTTGCCCGAACGCTCCACCCGGCGACGCACTTCAATGGCCACCAGCGGCATCACCAGGGAGGCAAGCAACCCCAACCCGGACAACACCAACTCCACCGATCCCTTGCGCGCATCGATGATTTCCGCATGCCCCCGGGACTGACCCATGATGCCCAAATACCGGTTGAACGGGCGTGCGTCCTCGCCGAAGTATTTCTCGGCCTCGGCGGTACGACCCTCGGTCATCAAATCGGCGAAGGCGACCAGATGGTACAAGTCGGTGGTGATGTAACCGAGATCGTGGAGATTGGCGATCTCGTCGCCAAAACAGACACTCAAGGTACGTTCCGACATGGCTGAAAGATCTCAGCCCTTGAAGGCGTCCGGAGAGGCCAGCCAGGCTTGCTCCTCCGGCGTGCTCGACCGCCCGAGCACCGCATTACGGTGGGGAAAGCGGGCAAAACGCTTTACGATCTCACGATGGTGGCGGGCAAACTCGAGATTGCGTAACAATCCCGTTGCTTCGAACAGGGCGACTGAACGATCCTGATCCGAGAGGTCCTCGCTGTGCATATAGGGCATGTACAAAAAGGACTGCTGTTCAGGCGTCAGCGCTTGATCGAAGCCCCGGGCAATGGCGCGCCCGGCCACCGCCCGCGACGCGGCTTCGGTGGCAAAACTCCGTGGATCACCCCGGAACATGTTCAACGGGAACTGATCCAGCACGATCACCAGTGCCAGGGCACCATCCGGCGTGGATTCCCAGTCCGACAGAGCGCCCGCCCGCGCCGATTCCCATAGATCCAGGTATTTTGCCCGCAGCATCGCATCGAACTCCGGCGTCGAATGGAACCAGCGCGCCCGCACCGGATCCGAGAACCAGAAGGTGATGAGGGCTGCGGCTGAAATCATCGATCGCACTCGCATTGAGAATTCAGGGATGGCACACAGTGTACTGCCCCGGCAACCGCCCGACACGCGATCAGACCTGGCCGCCGTTCGGCAATTCACTCTGATTCGCGTTGCGCCATACTTTGCTACCATCTCTGCGATCCATTTTCACTCTATCAGGAGACAGCCATGCGGTGGCGAACCGGAAGGCGCAGCGACAACGTGGTGGACCGGCGCGGTCAACGCCCGCCCCGTGGCCGGGGCGTCAAGCTGGGCGGCGGCGTTATCATCGCCCTTGTGGCCGCTGCGTTCCTGGGTATAGACCCGACCCTGGTGCTATCGCTGTTTGGCGGCGGTGGCACAGGGATGTCGGAGACGCGCTACGACATGCCGGCCACCCTACCTCCGGAACAGGACGAACAGGCGCAGTTCGTGTCCGTGGTTCTGGCCGACACCGAGGACACCTGGGGCGCCCTGTTCGGCGACGCGGGCAGCCGCTACCAGCCACCGAAACTGATTCTGTTCAACGACGCGGTTCAGTCCGCCTGTGGCATGGCGGGGGCTGCGGTCGGACCGTTCTACTGCCCGGGAGACCAGCAGGTGTATATCGATTTGGGGTTTTTTCGTGAGCTGCGCAGCAAATACCAGGCACCGGGCGATTTCGCCCAGGCCTATGTGCTGGCCCACGAAGTCGGCCACCACGTGCAAAATCTCACCGGCATCATGGGCCAGGTCAATCGCGCACGCGGATCGGTCTCAGAAGCGGATGCCAACGCCCTGTCGGTGTTGCTTGAACTGCAGGCCGACTGTTACGCCGGAATTTGGGCCCACCACGCACAGCGCAGCCGCCAGATTCTGGAAAGAGGCGACATCGAAGAGGCGATGCGCGCGGCAGCAGCGGTGGGCGACGACACCATTCAGCGGCGCAGCACCGGCCATGTGGTACCCGACGCCTTCACCCACGGTTCGGCCGAGCAACGTATGGGCTGGTTTCGACGCGGCCTGAAGAGTGGAAACGTCGGCGATTGCGACACCTTTCAGGCGGCCTCACGCTGAGCTGTTAAAAGGTTTCAGGGCGGCCGCCTGTTCCTCAACCGCACGACGCGCTCAATCAGGTCTGGTTATGCCCGCCCGGGCGGCAACGCAGCACCACCCGATCGCGCAACAGCAGCAGCAGGTTCTCGCCGGATATCCGGTATGCGGTCACCGACTGCAACGCCGCCAAAAGCGCTGCCTCCCGTTTCATCAGTTCGGCTGGGCCGAACCGACGGGTGCTGCCCAGGGGGCCCACGGATAAAGCGTCGCCGTCACATTCATAGGGGCCAAAAAAACGGTTGCAGCCACCAAAGCCGTTCACCTGATGTGTTCTGGAAAAACGCAGTTCAAGCCCCGGGCGACCGGCGAGCTGCATCGCGGATTGGCCGTCCAACTCGGTAGGGATCCATTGGGTGTCGGTCAGTTCAGTGTTTGGCATGGCGGGCCAGAAACCGGTCGAGCTGGTTGGCGAACGCCTGCCGATCGCCGTGGTTAAGAACGGCCGGACCGCCGGTCTGGACCCCGCTACCCCGTAGTTCGTCCATGAAATCCCGGAGCGACAAGCGTTCCCGGATGTTGTCTTCGGTGTACAACTCCCCGCGCGGATTCAGCGCATGGGCGCGACGCTCGATGACCTGAGCGGCCAACGGGATGTCTGCGGTGATCACCAGGTCGCCGGGCGTGACCTGTTCGGCGATATAGGCATCGGCCACGTCGAATCCGCCCGGCACCTGGACCGAACGGATCAACGGCGACGGAGGGGTTCGCAGGGGTTGATTCGCGACCAGGGTCAGCGCCACCTGCACGCGTTGGGCGGCGCGAAACAGGATGTCCTTCACCACCTTCGGGCAAGCGTCCGCATCGACCCAGATCTGCACCTACGGACTCCTCCGCGCTGTTTAGCCAGTGCGCTCGGTGACCTCGAGCAGATGATAACCAAACTGGGTCTTAACCGGTCCCTGAACCTGATTCAGATCGGCGCTGAACACCACCCGGTCGAACTCCGGCACCATCTGACCCGGCCCGAACTCACCCAGATCGCCGCCGCGCCGCCCCGAAGGACAACTGGAATGCTGCTTTGCCAGGTCAGCAAAGTCAGCGCCATTCTCGATCTGCTTTTTCAGGCTCTCACACTCTGCCTCTGAAGCCACCAGGATGTGGCGGGCACTCGCTTTGCTCATAGTTTGTCTCCAACTGTTACGCCAATAAAACTCATCAACCGCGCCATCGTGGTACGGTGAAGGCCAAGCCTACACGTCCCATGTCCGCGATGCAGGAAAATTGGCGCTCCCACGTTCAGCCCAACGTCCAGCCCGGCCAGAGCCGGAAACCCAGGGTCGCCAGCCCCGCCGACAACATGAGACAGCCGATCACCGCAAGCAGGGTCGGTCTGTCGAGGCCACGCTGAACCAATCGGCGGCTTCCGGCATAGGCGCCGACGGCGGTCACGACAACCCCGAATTCACTCAGGATCAGCATGGTCAGCAACGGCAACCGGGGCCCCTGATCGGAATCCAGCGCCCCGGCCAGGAGCAACAGGATAGCGATCAGCAATCCCATGCCCAGGGCCAGCCAGGGAAACCTGTCTTTCATTCGGATGGACAGCCTTTACGGGCGAACAGGTTGGTGAGCTCGTAGACGATGGTGGCGGCCGCCAGCGAGGTGACCTCGGCGTGATCATAGGCCGGCGCCACTTCCACCACATCGGCCGACACCAGATTGAGTCCAGCCAGTCCGCGCAGCACGCCCACCAGTTCCCGGCTGGTCATTCCGGCAATTTCCGGCGTGCCGGTGCCAGGTGCGTGGGCCGGGTCCAGCACATCGATATCGATGGACAGATACAGCGGATGGGCGCCCACGCGCTGACGGATACGCTGGACCACATGAGCCACGCCCTCGGTCTGAAACGCGTCGCAATGAATCACCTTGAACCCCAGGGCGGCGTCGCGCTCCAGATCGTGCCGGCTGTACAGGGGCCCGCGGATGCCCACGTGCATGGAGGCGTCATCCAGGAACAGACCCTCCTCGGCGGCACGCCGGAACGGCGTACCATGGGTATAGGGTGCGCCGAAGTAGGTGTCCCAGGTGTCCAGGTGGGCGTCGAAGTGCACCAGCGCCACCGGACCGTGGTGATGATTCACCGCACGCAGCAGAGGCACGGCAATGGTGTGATCGCCGCCAAGGCTGATGATGCAGCCGACGGTGCCCAAAAGGTCTGTGGCAGCCGCCTGAATCTGGGCAATGGCCTGCTCGATGTTGAAAGGATTACAGGCCACGTCACCGGCATCGGCCACCTGCTGTTCGACAAACGGCTCGGTGTCGTAATCCGGGTGGTACTGGGTTCGCAAATGGCGCGACGCCTGACGAATGGCCTGGGGCCCGAAGCGCGCCCCGGGCCGATAACTGGTGCCGGAATCGAACGGAATCCCAAGGATGGCGACGTCGCAACGGGGCACGTCACGCAGTTCCGGCAGGCGTGCGAAGGTCGATGGCCCGGCATAGCGCGGCATTATGGTGCCGCTCACCGGCTGTATGGGGCGTTCATCCTCAGGCACTTGGTCAACTCCGGGTTGTGTCTCGATCTACGCGGCGGGGCCGTCATCGAGGCGATAGATGCGTTTGGTTCCAAACCCTTTGATCTCCATCTCCCCCCGATCGGTGAAACTGTACTCCGACCGCAGCAAACGGTGCATGTCGGAGCACAGGGTGATTTCCATGGGTGCGGACAGGGCCTCCAGCCGTGCCGCCAGATTTACCCCCGGGCCAAAAATGTCATAGACGTACTTTTGCACGCCCACGATGGAGCCGATCACCGGACCGGAATGGATGCCGATGCGGCCGCGCCACTGGGTGGGGTGGGTCTGATTGCGCCGGGTCAGGTAACGCAAAATGCGCAGGGCGATGTTGGCGATGTTCTCGGCGTGCTCATGCATGGCTTCGGGTATGCCGCAGACCGCAAGATAAGCATCGCCTATGGTTTTCAGCCGCTCGCCGCCAAACCGCTCCACGATTCGATCGAAGGCGGTAAAAATATCGTTTAGCTCGGCAATCAGCGCGGGCGGGTCAGCGGCTATGCTCATTTCGGTAAAATCGACAAAATCCAGCATCAGAATCGAGCATTCGGTGAACCGTTGCGGGGTATTGACACCCAGGTCCTTCCACTCGTCGTATACCGTCTTGGGCATAATATTGAGCAGCAGTTTCTCCACCCGATCCTTTTCACGCTTCAGATCCCGATTCTGGCGCTCTACCATGTTGGAGTAGGATTCGATCATGTACTCAAGCTCTTTCAGCTTGGTCACGTTCTGGCATTCGATGATCAGGACTGCACCGGCCTGGCTGACACCGATTTCGATCCGCACCAGCAGGCTGATGGTGCGACGCCCGATTCGCGTCTCCACGTCCAGCGTGTAAGACCGCTGCCGTTCCAGTTGCTTCTGCAACTTGCCGGCATCCATCTGCGGCAGAAGGTCCTCGAGCGTGATGTCATCCTGACCGACATCGGGAAACCACTGTTCAAAACGGCGATTGCGGGTGATGAGCCGACGACTGTCCGTATCAGCGATGGCAAGCCCGACTCCGGTCGACTCCAGCAGAAGGCTGTTGAAGCGTTGAAGATCCACGGTAAGGGGTCGCCCGCGGATTCAGCTACGCGCGTGGCGAACGACGAAGGGTTCTCGTCGTCGGATTTCATTGATGATATGCGCGGTGTCGTCCGGATCGAAGTCGAAGTCCTCCAGAGTTTGCTCGAGGATCAGGGCCATTTCCTCAAACGCTTCCGGGCTGATGTCCAAGTGCGCATGAATCTGGTGCAATGCTTCGTTGGTGTAACTCGCCGGCCCGCCCATGAGCGAGGCGATGAACTTGGTCTGATGATCGATCAGGCGACGCATGTCGGAGCCTTCGAAGTACTCTGCCAGCAGATCCGAATCCAGCAGACTGTCGTAGAAGGCCATCACAATCTTGCTGACCTTTGCGAAACCACCATACTTCTCAAAAAGACTGACGCTCACATCGGCACCCTCGAAACCCAGCATCCGACGCCTGAATACGCCCACGGCCAATTTGTGAGGCCCTGGGTGAGTTTTGTCAAACCGCCGGCCACCGTCCCGCGGCCTGGCGGCGGGATCCATTCGACACCCGCGACGACACCCAGCGGTGTCCGAGCCGGGCGTGTATCGGTCAGTCACCAGATAGCGACGGACTCGATCCGCTCATGGCGCCTCATGCCCGCCGGCCAGTGACCGTTCCGACTCAGGCTGTTCGGAGTCAAGCTCCGGGTCCTGCTTCACCCAGGCCATGAACAACTCATACCCCAGCGCCAGGATCACCGAGCCGATAAACAAACCGATGATCCCGGACACGATCATGCCGCCAATCGCCCCGATCAGGATGACCAGCATGGGTGTCTGGAGACCGCGACCCAGCAACAGCGGCTTGAGGAACGCATCGCTCGTGCTGACCAGCAGCGACCACAGGGTGAACAACACCGCCGGCACCGTGTCGGCAGTGTTGAATACATAAATCATGATCGGTCCCAGCACCAGAAGAGGGGGCAACTGTACGACTGCCAGCAACAAGACCAGCGCCGCCCAGAGACCGGCGCCGGGCACGCCCATGGTCAGCAGTCCGATCCCTGCCAGAAGACCCTGGATGATGGCCACCCCCAGCACCCCCTGAGCGACACTGCGCACGGTGGCGCGGGCAAGGTCGATGAACTCCGCACCCCGGGCGCTGTTT
>JAHEDQ010000355.1 GCA_024641125.1 Candidatus Competibacteraceae bacterium
GGTCTTGTGGACGCCAAGAATGAACAGCAGCGCCGCCCCCAGCATGGAAGATATCACCGCAAGCAGCGTCATATAACGCAGCCGCATCACCCGGTTTTCCAGTCTTGCCATGAGAGACTCCTATCACGCGCCGAGCCACGCCCACCTCGATTTTTCAGATGCGTCGGGCCGCACCCGCTGGACCCAATTGCTCCCGTACCTGCTCCGCTACCGGTCGATCGGTCCTGAGGGTAAACAGGGGAATAGTATGACGTCGCGAGAGTCCCTGTATCGTCTCCAGCCCCTTCTTAAAGTCACGTGCCAACCCCGAGAGAAAGCGAGGGTCGGAGGTATCCAGGGCCAGAAAACTCTGGCCGTCGGTGGCCGCGAGCCGACCCACCGCGGGCAGCTCAGCCTCGGCCGGATCGTACACCAAGGCGAACAACAGATCATTGTGCGCCGTCAGCGCAGTAACTTGCTCGATGGTCTGGGCATCGACGCCGCTTCCGTCCCCAACCAGGCAGATGAGGCAATCATGCGGCACCTGTGGCCGCAACAACCGCAATACATCATTCAGCATGCCCGGGTTCGGCGCCGTGCTACTGGTTGAACTCAGAACGTGTCCCATCTTTACCACCGCACCGAGTATGCGCATCACCGCATGCCGGCTGCGCTGCGGTTTTATGGTGACGATATCTCGGTCGTTGAACACCATGGCGCCCACCCGGTCGCCTGCACCGAGCACCCGCCATGCCGCCAGCGCCATTATCTCCGCTGCGGTAACCGATTTCATACGGACCCGGCTGCCGAAGAACATGCTCTGTCTCTGGTTTACGATGAGCCATACCGGTCGATCACGCTCCTCCGTGTAGACTCTGACCTGGGGCTCCCGGGTCCGTGCCGTGGCCTTCCAGTCCACGGAGCGGATGTCATCCCCAGGGACATAGCTGCGCAGTTCCTCGAAATTGAGGCCCCGCCCCCGCAAGCGTGATGCATGCCGGCCGTGTAATACGCTGTGCACCGGTTGGCGCGGCAAAAAACTGAATCCCTGGGCTTCGAACTGCAGCCGCACCAGGGTGTCGAGATCGGCATAGACGCGAGGATCCCGTTCAGGCTTGCGCGTCCGCTTGGAAACTCTTGTGTACTGCACGTCCGTTGGCCGGTGGTCGTCCGATCAAGCCGGGGCGATTGTTCGAGTCGGGCACGCCCCTCCCTGCATCACGTTACCGCAACCTGAGCCAGCATGGCGTCGATCACATCGTTGGCTGATACACCGTCGGCGCTGGCCTCATAGCTCAGCATCAGGCGATGGCGCAGACAATCGTGGGCTACGGTGCGGACATCGTCGGGCAACACATGGTCTCTACCGTCCAGCCAGGCCATTACCCGGCTGCTTTTGTCCAGCGCGAGTGCGCCCCGCGGACTGGCCCCCACCTGAAGCCAGCGTTCGAGATCATCGCTGTAGCGTTGCGGATAGCGACTGGCGAACACCAGATCCACCATATAGCGCTCCACGACCTCGCTCACCGTCACCGCGGCGATCTCGGCCCGCGCATCGAACACCACCTCCTGCGGCACTGGCTTGGGTGCACGGCCAGTGTCTTCTACCGAATTGTGAGTAGCCGTGGCCAATTGCCCCTGCTCCTCCCCCCGCACCAGACGGATGATCTTCGCCTCTGCCGACTCGTCCGGGTAGTCCATGTGGACATGCATGAGAAAACGATCGAGTTGCGCCTCGGGCAGCGGGTAGGTGCCTTCCTGCTCCACCGGATTCTGGGTGGCCATCACCATGAACAAATCCGGCATGGGATAGGTGTTCCCCGCGACCGTAACCTGACGTTCCTCCATGGCCTCCAGAAGCGCGGCTTGAACTTTGGCGGGCGCCCGGTTGATTTCGTCGGCCAGCACGATGTTGGCGAAAATAGGACCGGACTCAAAACGAAACTCGGGACTCCCGCTCTCGCTGTGCATGACCTCCGTTCCGGTTATATCGGAGGGCAACAAATCCGGGGTGAACTGGATGCGGGAAAACTCCGCCGCCATGCCTCGGGCGAGACTCTTGATCGCCCGGGTCTTGGCCAGGCCCGGCAGGCCTTCGATGAGCAGATTGCCATTGGCCAACAGCCCGATCACCAGTCGCTGGATCACATCCTGCTGACCGATAATGCTGGCGCTGACAAAATCGGTCAGCGCCGCGACGGACTCTCTGGGGGTCATGGTCTCACCCTGATTTTCGTCGCACCGCTGACCGCCGACAGGCATGAACCTGGGTCAAAAGACCAAGCCGCACCGCACGATTGCTGCCGGCTCACGACAGCGGCGCAATCGCAAACGCGTAATACGATCTTGTCAACCAACCGCTTCTTCGTCCGGGTTACGTCACATACGTTCCCGACTCGATCGCCCCACTCCCAGTTACATCAGCCCCCGTCCGGAATCATCGCTTCCATCACCTGATCGAGGCTGAAGCTCGCCGCCTTCTGTCGGGGCGGGAACTCCTGGAACGTCGCAAGAAAATCCGCCACATAGGCCTGGGCAGGCACCAGCATGTAGGC
>JAHEDQ010000194.1 GCA_024641125.1 Candidatus Competibacteraceae bacterium
GGCAGGATGGACAGTTCGTCACCGGGCCCCAGGGGTTGAGAAGCGAGGGCGGACGGCGGAACCACTTTACCGTTGACCGCGACCAGATAAGGCTTGTCTGTGGGAATGCCGAGCTGGGTCATCACCGTGTGCGGGGTGGCGGGTGCCGCCACCTCCAGGTCGGCCCGGTTGCGGCTGGAGCCCGTGGGCAGATGCTTACCCAGGAGGCCGCCGGTGCGGACTTGGATGTTCATGCCGCGGCCTCTGCGGATGTATTGCATTCGAGATAGGCGTGGACGATCTGGTGTGGATCGCGCAAGAGTTCTTTTTTCCACTGGCCCAGGTTGACCCGCGTCTGAATCAGACCGCGCAGAATCCCCACCTGCTGGGTCAGACCCAGGCCGATGGCGCCCACCAGAAAATCGCCGTCGAACTCCAGCCGGAGATACTTGAACTCCTCCCCGTTCAGGGCGCTCGCGCTGTCGCCTCCGGGCACGCCCTGCCATTGACCGAACGAGCTGGAAATCAATCCCAGGGTGTTGAGCACATTGATTGCCAGGCTGCCGCCGTAGACGGTATCGACGCCGGCCATGTTGAGCGCGGCCACCTGACCGTGATCGCCGGCGGTGGGCTGAATCGCATGCACTTCCCGCTGCCCGCCATTGAACACCGGACCCTGGGCAACGTCCCCGGCGGCATACACGTCCGGCGCAGAGGTGCGCAAATGTTCATCTACCAGAATGCCCACGTCGGTTTCGATTCCGCTGCCCTCCAGAAAGGCAATGTTGGGACGCACGCCGGTGGCGCACACAACCAGGTCGGCTTCCAGCATGCCGCCGTCGCCCAGGGTCAGGGACAAACGCTCCGGGTCCGCTTTGATCGCGTCCACCTGAGTACCGGTGTGTACCCGCACCCCTTTGGATTCGCACCAGCGCTTGAGCAGTTCGCCACCGTTTTGGTCCATCATCCTCGGCACCATTCGCGGTTCCCGTTCCACCACGGTCAGGGCCACGCCCCGTGCCACCAGCGCTTCCAGCACGATGCAGCCGATGAAGCCCGCACCCATCAACACGACCTGCTGACCCGGTTGGGCGCGCTGGGCGATGGCGCGGGCGTCGGCCAGGGTCCAGCAGTTTTCAATGCCGTCCAGGTCCATCCCGGGTATGGGCGGCTTGACCGTGTGTGAACCGGTTGCGATCAGCAGGCGGTCATAGTCCAGCTGCTCACCCTGCTCGAGGGTCACGGTGTGGGCCTGGCTGTCCACGCTTGCCGCCCGGCCCCGCTGCACCTGGATCCGTCGAGCCTGGAAGTGTTTCGGGTCGGGTCGCAGATACGTCCCGGTCTCGCCCACGTTGTTCGCCAACAGATACGGCAGGGCCATCCGGGAGTAGGGCGTCTCAGGTTCGTCGCCCAACAGCAGGATTTCCGCTTCCGAATCGTGGCCGCGCAGGGTTTCCGCGGCGATCACGCCTGCCGGACCCGTGCCGATGATCAGGTGTCTCATGCTTTGCTTTCCTCCAGACCCAGTCTTTGCAGGGTCTCATGGCTGGGCAAGCCGTCCCGGGTCCAGCCCCTCAGTTCGTAGTACTCGGGCAGCATGCGGTCCAGTTGGCAGACCTTGCCCTCAGCGGTGCCCGAGGGGGCCGGGTCCTCAAGCATGCGGGGCGGCAGGGTATCGTCGGCTGCGGTCAGCCCGGCCGCGAGATTAAAGCGCCGTTCCAAATTCCAGATGCGTTCACCGATTTCCCACAGCCGCGACTCGGGCCAGTCCCCCTCGCAGGCGGCGTCGATCTGCCGCTGAAACTCCGGTACGTCCCAGGCCGCCGAGGTGAACAGACAAAGCCCGGTGGAGTCGATCATGGCGGTCTTGTCCTGCGAAACCTTAATCGGCTTGGCCTTGCCGGCGCCGCTTTGGTCCTCCATGTCCTCGGCGAAGGCATCGTGCCGCAGGTGGCAGGCACCCCGGTTGCTGGTTGCGTAGCCGAGTCCCATGCCCTGCAGCGCGCGGGAATCGTAGCCGGCGAATTCCTGACCCTTGACGGACATGGACAGTTCGGGGCGACCGTAGCGTTCGCACATGCGTTTCGAGCCCAGGCCCAGAATCTGGCCAAAACCCTCGTACTTTCCGGTTTTTTCCGCCATCACGGTCAGAGCTTCGGCATTGCCGAAATTCAGGGCGACGCCATCGGTGTCGGCATCGGTGATCACGCCGAGTTCGTAAAGCTCCATCGCCGCCGCAAGGGTCACCCCGAAAGAAATGGGGTCCATGCCGTGCTCGTTCATGAGATAGCCGGCGAAGGTGAGTGCGTCGATGTCGTCCACACCGACCACCGGCCCGAATGCAAACGCGGTCTCATACTCCAGGCCGCCGGAGGCGTGCCAGTACTGGGGCCGGTTGACGATGGTGAAGTGAGTCTTGTCGATGTGGGCGATGCGCCCGCAGGCGATGGTGCAGCCGAAACAGGCTTTGTTGGTGAGCAGATTGCGATGACCGTTGGGGCGTACCTCGGTCATGGCTTCCGGGTTGAGTTTGTCGGCACCCTCGAACTGGACCTCCTGGAAGTTGCGTGTCGGCAGCCCGCCAAAGGCCTGCATCGAGTCGATCATGGCATCGGTGCCGCATTCGGTCAGTTCTTTGCGACCGGCGCTTTCCGCCAGCATCTTGTGGGTGTCCCGCACCGCCGCCATGAAGCGCTCGGGCTGGTCGACCTGTACGCCCAGATTGCCCCGTACCGCGATTGCCTTCAGATTCTTGGACCCCATCACCGCGCCCACGCCGGATCGCCCGGCGGCCCGATGCAGATCGTTGACCACGCAGGCGTAGTACACGCCCCGTTCGCCGGCAACGCCAATGGACGCCACCTTGAGCCGGGTATCCTGGTGATGGGACTTCAACCAGCCCTCGGTATCCCACACGGTCTGACCCCAGAGCGCCTGGGCCGACCGGATTTCCACCCGATCATCCACGATGTGGAGATAGACCGGTGTCGGCGCGCGGCCGTGGATCAGCAGCAGATCGTAGCCTGCATACTTGAGCTCGGCGCCAAACTTGCCACCGGAATTGGAGCATGCGATGGCGTTGGTCAACGGCCCCTTGGTGACCACCGCATAGCGCCCGCTGGTGGAGGACATGGTGCCGGTCAATGGACCGGTGGCGAAGATCAGTACGTTGTCCGGACCCATCGCGTCCGCCGCCGGATCCATGTTTTCCCACAGATACTTGGAGGCCAGCCCGCGTTCGCCGAGATAGGCATTGGCCCATTCCATGTTGAGTGGTTCCGCGACTGCGGTTCCTGCGCTGAGATCTACCCGCAGGATTTTTCGTTGCCAGCCCATGATGCGAATCTCCTCAGGCAGTTGCGCCGCGGCCAAGCAGCAGCGGGTTGATGGCGTGGGTTGCGGTGTCTGGGTCGCTTACCGTGATGGCGCCGGTGGGGCAGGCCACCGCGCACTGAGGCTCGCCCCCGCAGAGGTCGCATTTGGCCACTTTACCGGTGTGCGCCTCATAGTTGATGGTGCCGTAAGGGCAGGCCACGGTGCATACCTTGCAGCCCACGCAGCGGTCCGCGTCCACCTGCTTGGCGCCGGTGGCGGCGTTGACGGTGATGGCCTGGACCGGGCAGGCGTGCAGGCACCAGGCCGCCTCGCACTGGGTACAGGTATAGGGGATGGCACGGGCTCCGTGCTCAAACTCGAACACCCGGATACGGGACTGTACCGGATTGAACATGCCCGTGTGCTGATGTGAGCAGGCCAGCTCGCACTGTAGACAGCTCGTGCATTTTTCCGGGTCGATCAGTAGGGCCTTTTGCATTGCATGACCTCGGTCTGCGGCGTGTTGCGATCGCACCATTCTAGCTGACCTTATCGAAGTCCACACTGGCCGGTCGAGCCCTATGCCTGCGCTTGAGCTGTGGCGGTCAAAACCGCACACTCATCGCTTTGGACGCCCCGGGAGGGGAATGCGGTGCACGGGCTGGGCATGATCGAGGCATTGCAGCGACGCTTGGCGGTGAGCGGCTATGTGGCCGACGGACCGGTGACCACCGCTTTGCTGTTGATGCAAAAGCTGGGTCGGCCGCTGTTGCTGGAAGGTGACGCGGGTGTCGGCAAAACGGCGGTGGCCGGCGCCCTTTCCCAGGTGCTGGACACCCGCTTGATGCGATTGCAGTGCTATGAAGGGCTGGATGTCAATTCGGCCGTGTACGAGTGGAACTATCCCCACCAACTTCTGAGCATTCGCCTGCAGGAGCAGTCCGGTCGGGACGGGGGCCTTGGGGAAGGCGAGATATTCAGCGAGCGCTTTCTGCTGCGCCGACCCCTGCTGGATGCCATTTCACAATCCCAGGCACCGGTCCTGCTGATTGACGAGGTGGACCGGGCCGACGAGGAGTTCGAAGCGTTTCTGCTTGAGGTGCTGTCGGACTTTCAGGTCAGTATTCCGGAACTGGGCACCATTCGCGCGGTGAGCCGGCCCCATGTGATTTTGACCTCCAACGGTACCCGGGATCTGAGCGACGCCCTGCGCCGTCGCTGCCTGTATCACTACCTGGACTATCCCAGCGTGGCCCAGGAGATCCAGATCGTGCAAACCCGGATTCCCGATCTGGATATGAGCCTCGCCCGACAGATAGTTGCTTTTGTTCAGCTTCTGCGCGGGGGGGATTTACGAAAACGCCCTGGGGTGGCCGAGACGCTGGACTGGACCGCGGCGCTGATGGCGCTGGGCGTGGACTCCATCAAGGACGACCTGGACACGGTCATGAGCAGCCTGTCGTGTCTGCTCAAAACCCGTGAGGATTTGATTGGCACGGACCGGGCCACGGTACAGCGCTTGCTGGGCGCCGCCAGTCTTTGATGTCCAGCGATGCCAGGGCGCCAGGGTCGCTTCCGGTTCCGGCCGCGGTTCGGGTCTCCCACTTCGTTCGCCATCTGCGCGAGGCGGGTTTTCGCCTCGGTGTGGGCGAGACGCTTGATGCGCTGCGCTGGCTGGAGCAGGGTGACGTCACCGATGTGTGCCTGGTGCGAAACAGCATGGCTGCGCTGTTCTGCCGGAACCGGGACGAATGGGGCCGTTTCCCGGTGTTGTTCGATCAATTCTGGTTGCCGGGTCACGAACAGCCGTTGGCGGCTGAGAATGCGCCGAAGGCCGATCCCCGCCTGCGCGGCACAGTGCGCGCTGCAGGTGCCTTCGCCGGACTTGGGCACAGCGTGGACAAGGACCTGTCGGAACCCCAGAAAACCGAGGGGGCGGCCCTGGGCGGGGCCGGCCGCAACGCGGCCCTGACCCACAGCGATTTCCGCTTCCTGACCGATGTCCGGGCGGCGGAGCAGATGCTGCGGCTGGCGGAGCAACTCGCGCGCAATCTTCGCAAACGCCTTCAGCGTCGATATGTCTGGGCCGCCAACGGTTCGCGTATCCACTTCCGCCGCACACTGCGCCGCAGTCTGGCGGCGGAAGGCCTGGCGCTGAATCTGGTTCGACAGCGACCCCGGCGGCGCCTGCCACGTCTGCTGCTGTTGCTGGACGTATCCCATTCCATGGCCCAGTACAGCCGACTGCTGGCGCGGTTTACCCGTGGGCTGGTGCAGACGCTGCCCGACACGGAGGCGTTTGTGTTTCACACCGAGCTGCATCGGGTAACCGAGATATTCAAGGAAAGCGATCTTGAGTCACTGCGTGTGCGCCTCGAGGGAATGACCCAACTCTGGTTCGGCGGAACCCGGATCGCGGAGTCGTTCAAGGCCCTGAACGACAACTATGGGGCCCAGATCTTTGGTGGCAGGACTGTGGTCATGATCATGAGCGACGGTTTCGACACCGATGCCCCGGAGGCGCTGGCCGAGGAACTGGGTCGCATCCGGCGTCGCAGCCACCGTGTGCTGTGGTTGAATCCGATGGCGGGGCGGTCAGGCTATGAGCCTGACGCAGGCGGCCTAGCGCCCGCTCTGGCCCATGTGGACCGCATGCTGCCCGCCCATTCGGTGGACAGTCTGGCGGCCTTGGTGGATGAGTTGAAGGGGTTCTAGAAACCCGTCCCTCGAGTTCATTGCATTTCAGCAAGGCGAGAAGGACCCATCCCGCGAAGGGTCCGTTTCAAGTTGATCGGATCTTCACCCTGCGGGATCCTGAAGAACACGATCTGACCAACCAACTCGGCGAAGGGTGCTGTGGCCGCGTTTTGGTTTGGTCAATGCCGGTTTGAGCGTTGACGCATGCACTCATTGGCAGAATGCACGTCAGGAACAGGTGACGACCCATGGACAGGCCATCAAATGTCCCGAGACCTCAGGAGCGTGGGTTGGCGGTTCACGGCACCACCGTGACCGGCACGGGCGATGTCTGCACCAACGCGGCCGTGACCGATCCGAATATCAAGGATCGTACGCGCGATTCGCCGATGCGACCGATGTAGATCTGGGACACGTCCAAATCTTTGGCCAGTTTCACCAGCGTCTCGGCAATCTTGCCGTGGCCGACCACGGTCCGGACCGTTAGCCCAGTCTCGCCCAATGCGGCGGCATCGGGTTCGAGTACGGACGCATTGGCCCGTTCAATCTCCGATTCGCGCCGCTGGCGGCGTTCCGACATTTCCTCGGGGGTGTGGAAGCTGTAGGGTGACCAATCGATGACATGGGTCAGCACCAGAACGGATCCAGTCAGCTTTGCGTGCCGAGCCGCTGCGGCGAGAGCCCGTCTGCCGCAGTCGCTGCCGTCCAAGGCGACCAGCAGTTTGTTGGGCATTGAATTCCTCGGGAGTTGAACCTTACCCACTCGAACCTAGCAGTAGTCTGAACACTTTGCCATGCGGCAAGGCGCTTGCGCCGTTCCGGATTCCCGAGAACTGATCATGGGGTATTGGATGGATCGTGCGGTAGCTGCAGCGGTTGGGCGCTCAAGGCCTCGGCACTATCTGGCGTAGTCGATCACGGCACCGGCCTCCAGCAAGGCCTGCCGCCGGGCGCGGGAGTAGTCCCGGTAGCTCGGGTAATTCTGGTACTCGCCGTCCGCTACGAACAGCAGTACCTGATGCAGGTGGAAGATATTGAGCATGCCGTCCACACGGATGATTTCCCGCCCCTGGTCGAACAGCACCAGACCGGGGCGGTAATCCAGCGCCAGTGATTTGGCCCAGGCCCGGGGCGTGGTTTGGTTTCCATTCACATCGACAATCGGCTGATCGGACAGGGCATCGAGCTGGACAAGGTCGAAGCCTGCGAGGGTGGCGCGGATTTCCGGATCCTTCAACTGGCGGTCGTGGAACGGATCGCATTCATCGCAGTCGCCGTCTTCGAACAGCACCGCCACCGGCCGCTCAGTCAGTGTGCTGAGGTCGGTGACCTCCAGAAATAGCGGATCATCCCTGAGTTCATAGACCGGGGGCCGGTCCAGCGCGGCGGCGTACTCGGAAAGGGTAGACGTTCTGTAGGCGGTGTTTTGGACATAGTCCAAGGCCGTCTTCATCGCCCTCGGCGATCGATAGCCGTTGATCCGCAGCACCGGATTGCTGTTCGCGTCCAGAAACAGCAGTGTGGGGGTGGCGCTTACCTTGAGCAATTCGGCCAGCTGTTTCTCGGACACCGCGGTTTCCGCATCCAGCGCGACCTCCCGATCGCCGCGTACATTGATTGCAATACAGTCGAAATGGGCCTGAATCTGATCAACGAAATCCGATTCGGTAAAGCTCTCGCGCAGCATCTGAGCGCAGTAGGGGCACTCGTCCAAATGCAGAAACAGGAGCACGTGACGCCCCGATGCCTCGGCTTCCGCCAGGTCCTCCGGGATATCCAGAAAACTGTCTTTGAACCAGGGCGGGATCTGGTAGCGAATCCCACCCTTCATCGCACCGGTGGTGGGCGATTCGGCGGCCGGCACGACACCCGAGGTGAACGCCAGGGTAGACAACAGAATGATCACGCCGGTCAGTGATCGGTGCATAGGGTCTCTCCTGGGTAATTCCCATCGCGTCGGGACAGATGCCGGCCGAGGTGCTTCAGCGCTGTACTCCGTGCATGGATGCTGAACATACCTGTCAATCCTACAATGCTGGAACTATATCAATTCATCGGCGGCCCCGGCGACCCTGTCTTCAGGGACCACCTCGGGTACAATGCTCGGCCGATCGACGGCGTATCGTTGCGTTGTCCGTCCGACCACACACCCCGAGAGAGTCCCTACATGACCTATTGCCTTGCCCTCAGCCTGAACGATGGTCTGGTGTTTGGCGCCGACACCCGCACCAATGCCGGTGTCGACTATGTGACGCGATACAGCAAGCTGCATACATTTTGTCCGGCAGGCGACCGGGTGTTCGTGTTGTTGTCCGCGGGTAACTTGGCCACCACCCAGGAAGTTCTGAATCGGATCGGGCGTGATCTGGACTCAGATCAAATAGAGAATCTGAATAGCTTCTCATATCTATTTGAAGTGGCAGGCTATATTGGAAGGGTAAGCGGCGCTGTGCAGAGAGACCACGCCGACGGTCTGGGTCGCAGCGGAGTCAGCGGAGAAACCAGTTTTATCCTGGGCGGGCAGATCGGTACCCACCCCCACGGGCTGTTTCTGGTCTATCCCCAGGGCAACGCCATCGCGGCGTCGCCGGAGACACCGTATCTTCAGATCGGCGAGAGCAAGTATGGCAAGCCCATGCTGGATCGCATGCTGCGGCCCGATATCGGCCTTGAGGAAGGGGCCCGGCTGGCCGTGGTTTCGCTTGACGCCACGGTACGTTCCAATGTGACGGTGGGCCTGCCGTTTGACATCGCCATGTACAAGGCAGGATCCCTCACCAAACCAGCCGTTCACCGGGTCGCGGCGGACGATGCGGACTATATCGCGCTGAGGGAGGCTTACCAGAGCGGCCTCAGGGCCTTGTTCGATCAGCTCCCCGATCT
>JAHEDQ010000195.1 GCA_024641125.1 Candidatus Competibacteraceae bacterium
ATTTCAGCATCGGCTGGTTCTTCGACAGCACGTACCCCTCCATTTCATGCATCCCGCGCTGTTTCGCCGCGGCGATGAGCGTGGACATCAGCGCATGCCCCAGGCCTCGGCCGCCATAGTCGGCGGAAACGGTCGTTGAGAATTCGCAGCTCTTCGGGTCATTTCCGATCAGAAACATCGCGCCACCGGCTATGTCGATTTCGTCGTGGGCTGGGACGGTTGCCACGATTCCCAGCCCGCTCTCCGGGAAAGCGGCAAGCGCCTCGCGCAAGCGTTCGATATTGGGTTGGCCCACCACGCGCATAAAGCGCATGTATCGCGCCTCGGGGCTCATCCGCTCGAAAGCCTGCAGGAGGTCCCCTTCGTCGGATGTACGAACGGCGCGGATGTGCACCGTGCGCCCATCGGGCAGGCTATGGTCAAATGGCATCAATTCAGAATCCATGGTGTGTGACCCTTTTGCTATTGCCAAGAACGACGGAGGGACAGCCAGTGCGCAGCATAGCGTGAACGTGCCTCCCGTAGTCTTTGTGACTGTGACTCGACTTTCTGCTCTGAGTCTCAAAGCGCATATCGCTCAAGCTGGATTTTACCTGAGACGCATCTGATCGATTTGTGAAGGTGAGTATTGCGACCTCAAACGCACAGTTCCATCGTTGCAAATCCTGGCAGTTGAAAAAAGACCTTGCTTAAGGCCACAACCCAGTCACCTCCCGCTTGAACGGCAGTTGACCCTCCGCGGGGGCCTCCGCATCCAACTCTTCGGCATAGCGATGTCCCGCATAGACCGCATGGGCAATGGTGGCCGGGGCCAGCGCATCGCCGATGGCGGTCACCGTTTCGATGCCCGCGTCCAACCAGGCGTCTTGCTGAGTCATCAGGTCGAGCAGCAGCTGTTGCCGGGGCAGGCGTGATGTCACCAGCACCACCGAACTGGCGCTCACCGATCGTTCCCGACCGGTGAAGGTGCAGGCCAGGGTTGCCAAGTTCGCATCGACCCGCGCCAGGGCGTGAAACGGTATGATCTCCACGCCTTTGTTCAACAGCCGGGTCTGGATGAACCCCTGCTCCAAGGTGTTGCGGGTCCAGGTGGAGGCCTCGGCGGCGGGTGTTGCATAGATCACTTTCAGCCCGATATCGGCCAGTTTCTCGGCCACCACCCCAGCCATGTAGTAGTGATCGTCGTCCCAGATCAGCACCGGGCCCTTCTCTGGCAAGCTAACGTCCAGTATGTCGTCAGGGGTAAAGATGCGGGCGGATTCCGCAATCGGGATGGGTTGGGTCCAGTGGCGGCCGACGCCGTCCGAACGCCAGCGGGCGCCGGTGGCCACCACCACTCTGGGCACCGCCAGTTCCAGTACCTGGGACGCATCCAGAGCATTGTCGGGAAAGATGGCCACAGCGGGCAACTTGCGCAATTGAAGCTCCCGATAGTCCTTGACCCGACGCCATGCGGACAGACCGGGCAGACGGCACTCACGCACCACCCGGCCGCCCAGTTCGGTCCCGGCCTCCGCCAGGGTGACCTCATAGCCGCGCTTGCCCAGCGCCAAGGCGGCTTCCAGCCCGGCCGGTCCGGCACCGACGACCAACACCGGTTTGTCGCTTTCCCGCGCCCGGATCCGTTCGGGGTGCCAGCCCTTGCGCCATTCTTCACCCATGGTGGGATTCTGGGTGCAGCGTATCGGCGACATGGTGAAATCCCCTGAGACGCAGATATTGCAGCCGATGCACTCGCGGATATCCTCCACACGTCCGTGTCGGATTTTGTCCGGTAAAAACGGATCGGCGATGGACGGGCGGGCGGCGCCGATCAGGTCGACGATGCCCTTATTTATGATGGACATCATGCGGTCCACCGAGGTGTATCGCCCGACCCCCACTACCGGACGGTTGGTCAGTTTTTTCACACCGGCGATGAACGGCTCCTCGTGACCTTCTTCGGCAAAGCGCGAAGTCATGGAGTCGTTTTCCCACCCCGACAGCGTCACGTCCCAAAGGTCGGGCAGATCGCCGATGGTCCCGATCATGTCCTCCACCTCGGCCCGCTCAAGTCCCTCCGCGCCCAGGAGTTCATCCAGTGAGATCCGCACTGGCACCGCGCAGGAATCGCCGACGGCATCCCGAGTGTCTTCGATCACCTCCCGCAGCAATCGCACCCGATTCTCCATCGATCCGCCGTATTCGTCGCTGCGTTGGTTGTAGCGCCGCGACATGAAATGCTGGAGCAGGCTGAGACCGTGTGCGGCATAGACATAGATCAGGTCGTAGCCCGCGGTTCTGGCCCGTAGGGCGGCGGCCCGATGCCACTGGCGGAAATCGCGGATATCGCGCTTGTTCATGGCTCGGGCCTGGACCGGGTGGTACTGGAAAGTCGCAACCGGCAGGGCGGTCGGACCCATGGGTACTTCCCGGGACCAGAGATTCGGCGCGTCGGCGCCATTGTGGCAGAGTTCGATACCGGCAAGCGCACCGTGTTCGTGTATCCGCTCGGCGGTAAGCGCCAGGGCCGGAATGTCCTGGTCGTCCCAGATACGGAGTTCGATGTAGGGTGTGATGTCGCCGCTGGGGTGTATTTCCACTTCTTCGGTGCACACCACACCCCAACCGCCCTCGGCCTTTACCCCGCGCATGTGGGCCAGCGCGGTCGGGTCGCGATAGCCCATGCCGTTGCAGTGGGGGACCTGGAAGAAGCGGTTCTTTGTGGTTTTGGGGCCGATGCGTACCGGTTCGAACAAGATGTCGTAGCGGCTGTCACGTTGGCTGGAACCCGGCTCAGACATTCTCGAAACCCTGCAGCACGTTGACCGTGTTGACACCAATCTCGGCGACGGCGTATCCGCCTTCCATCACGAACAGCGTGGGCAGGCCCAGCCCACCAATGCGGCGGCCGTAGTCGGTGAAGTCTTCCGAGCGCAGGCGGAAGAATGAAATCGGGTCGTCCTTGAAGGTATCGACCCCCAGGGACACCACCAGCGCGTCAGGGGCATAACGCCCGATTCTGGCCAGGGCGTCTTCCAGGGCTTTTGACCAGGCGCCATAGTCCGCCCCGGGCGGCAGAGGATAGTTCGCGTTAAAGCCCGCGCCCGGCCCGTCGCCGGTCTCGTCGGCGCCGCCCAGGAAGTACGGGAACGCGTCGTCAGGGTCACCGTGCAAAGACAGAAACAGCACATCGGGGCGCTGATAGAATACGGATTGCGTGCCGTTGCCGTGGTGAAAATCCACATCCAACAAGGCGACGCGTTCAGCGCCGCCATCGAGAAAGGCCTGGGCCGCAATGGCGGCGTTATTCAGAAAACAGTAGCCGCCGAACATATCCGCCGCGGCATGGTGCCCCGGTGGGCGGCAAAGCCCAAAAGCGGCCCGCTCGCCGTCTGCAACCAACCGCTGGGCCGTCAGCGCCACATCGGCGGCGGCCTGGGCCGCCTCCCAGGTGCCCTCGCTGATGGCGGTTTCCGAGGCCAGGCAGTAATAGCCGATACGGCCGTCGATCTCCCTGGGTGGCACTGCCCGGGTTAGGCGACGCGAAGGCCAGCAGGTTGCAATGGCCTCGCCCTTGTAACCCGCGGCTTTCCAATCCCGCCAACAGGTGGCGAGAAAATCGACATAGTCCCGATCGTGCACCCGCAACACCGGCTCCAGTCCATGGGAGTCGGGACCGAGAACTTCGCCTAGTCCGGTTTTTCGGATGCGTTCCAGCACGTACTCTGCCCGGACCGGGCATTCGAAGGGCGGCACCAGTTCACCACCGCAGAGTTCCGTTTGAGCGTCTCGCAGTTTGTGTTTGTCGGTGTAAATGCTCTTCATGGTCTACGGCCCTGGGTTGATCGCGTCAGCGCGGGGGGCTGCAAGGCCCACCAGGCAAGTCTAGCCCGCATGTTGCCCGAAAAGGACACACAGCAACCGAAGCCAAATGCAGTGGTGCGAGCGCTGGCACCGAAGATAGGTGCGGTGAACGCAGCTGAATCGGTCCGCATCCGGGACTTGGGGGCCCCCTGGTGTCGCGCCCTGGAGTCTACTCGGCGGATCACGTTGCCTTTGTTCGCAGCATCGGTTTGATCAGGCCGGTGGAGATGCCTGTCCCCAGCAGCACCACCACGCCACCTAACGCCATTTGCAGGGTCAGGATTTCGTCCAGAAACCCATATCCCCAGACCACGGCAAAAACCGGGACCAGAAATGTCACGGTAATGGCTTTGGCCGGCCCAACATGTGCGATCAGCCGGAAATACAACATATAGGCGACGCCGGTGGAGGCAATGCCCATGACCACCACGGTAACCCACGCCTTGGCGGAGACGGCCTGCTCCGGCCAGGTCCAAAGTGCCAGGGGCAGCAGTGCCAGTGCTGCACCGATCTGGCTCCCGGTGGCGATCACCAAAGGATCGACCGCCGACAGGTGTTCACGGGTGTAATTGGCCGCAATGCCGTAGGAAAGGGATGCGCACAGTCCAGCCAGAATTGCCAGTCCGGCGCCGTCAGCCTTCAGGGAAACCCGGCCCCAAACCAGCACCACCACGCCGACAAAGCCGAGGCCAAGACCGAATATCCGCCATCCGGACAGTCTTGTTCCAAGCCATACGAATGCCACCATCGCGGCCCAGAGGGGAGAGGTGGCGTTGAGGATCGCGGCGAAACCGGCGGTCACGAATAGGGTAGCGTAGGCCAGCAGGCAGAAGGGCAGGGCGGAATTGGCCACCCCAACAACAAAAATACCGCCCTTGCGCTCGCCGAGCTGTGTGAGTTTGCCCGACACCGTCAGCACCATCAATAGAAACGCCGCTGCAATGGCGACCCGCAACTCGATCAATGGAATGGGGCCAAACTCCGGCGCGGCGATACGCATGAACAGGAATGCGCCACCCCACAATGCCGCCAGCGTGATCAATTCCGCAACATCCCGTGGACGCATAGTGTTGTTTGCCTATTGCCTGATTTGCTTGGAATCGAATTCGAAGCCACGACGACAGCAAATCAGATCAGGCGACGGTTCGCCACCCGTTTCCTGCGGTCGCCTTCGCCCTCAAAGCCTTCGCATGTCACTTGCCTGACATGCGGTCCCCCAAGGGTTCATCGACAAAGGCGACGATGTCCGGTTCCATATCCCGGCTCGGCACCGGTTCCGGGTCGAAGTAGCCGCAGTTGTCGTGACCGCGGACCAGGGTGGCGGAGTTCATGTCGCCGCGTTGCCGAACATGCGGTGCGACGTAGCGGACGGCATAGCCGTAGCGTCGCGCGGGCGACCCGTTGGGCGGCGAACCGTGCAGGATCTTCACGTGGTGCAACGACATCTCCCCCACATCGAGCAGCAGGTCCACCGCCTCCGCTTCGTCCACCTCGGTTGCCAGCTCCTCGTGGGTGAAGAGCATGTTGTGGCTGCCGGCGGGGGAGGCCCGGTGCGGCAAAGGCGGTAGGCGATGACTGCCCGGGATCACCCGCATAGCGCCGTTCTCCCAGGTCGAAGGGGCGAGTGCGATCCAGGCGCTGACCACGTCGTCCGGCTCCAGGCCCCAGTAATAGGCGTCCTGATGCCAGGCGATGAAACCGGGATCCCTCGGTTCCTTGATAAACAGACTGGAACCCCAGACCAGGATGTCAGGGCCGAGAATGGATTCAACTGCATCGAGGATTCGCGGCTCCGCAACCAGCTCATACAGCGCCCGACATTTGAGGTGGCCTTTGTTACGAATGACCTGGCCCGTGCCGGCGCTGGCACCGGCACGGGCGCCAGGAAACCCTGGCACCGATACGCATCGACCTGCTGAGATGACAATGATCCGACCATCGAACGACGCTCCTCAAAAACGATCTTGCCGGTGCCGCGATCCCAATGGGATAGGACACTATCAGCCGGCGGCCCCCAGTGACGAGTCGATCTGCCCGATCTCTATCATTTTCGCGGCATGAGTCTTTCGGCGCCCCAAAGATTGTGCGCCCTAGAAATGCTGCGCTGACCACGACCCGTCCGCGGCCAGATTCTTGCAATTGAAACCTCCTGATCTACTCTCGACGCAGTACATTGGTCTTCCCCTGGTTGCAGATTCATACGGTAGACCGGGGCGTCGCGATCAGTGCCAGGACCTGCAACGATTGAGTTGTGCGGTTCATACCCAACAGGCTAATAAATGGCCGGATCGGACCCACTTCACAATGAACCGAACCAATACGCAGCAACCGCCTCTGCCGCCCGGCGATCTCGATCAGCTGCTTGAACTGGAGCAGGCCGACCGCAGCTATCTGCTACGCGCAAAAGAGGTCTATGGCCCAATTTTCAAAGCACTGAGCGGCAGCCACCTCTGCGTGTGCGTTGTCGATCTGGAGCTTGGGCGCCAGTTTCTGCAAGAACACGGCGAGGCGCTGCGACCGGTTACCCTTGAGCTGGAATCCCTTTTTCCCTTGGGGTTCATGCGGCAGATGCGCGGCGCGGTGCACCAGAAGTACCGGGGCATCCTGGTGAA
Organism: Candidatus Competibacteraceae bacterium; assembly: GCA_024641125.1. Lineage (GTDB taxonomy): Bacteria > Pseudomonadota > Gammaproteobacteria > Competibacterales > JAHEDQ01 > JAHEDQ01. The sequence continues at coordinate 6,459 of JAHEDQ010000195.1, forward strand.
AGCCATCCGTAGCTGCGGTCCAGCACGGGACTCAGATCTGTACTCGACCCTCGTTGCCGGTCATCTCCAGAGCTACACGGAAAACCAGGACACGCACCGCCGACCGTCCAGGGCCTATGTGGCGACGCTGACGGGCATGGTGACGTCCATGCTCATTCATGTTTTCTTCGGCGCCAGACCGGGAACGCCATTTCATGAAGAACTGATTCAAGGCTTCAACGCCTTGGGGCCGTTTGGGCTCTCCTGGACGATCGGTCCGAAACAAGCCGCGGCATTCGCCCGGCTGCGTTCGACCCTGCTCGAGCACCAATGGAATCCGGGTGAAGGCCTGACCGGAAAAATCGTCGATGCTGACGGCCTGGACAAGACCATGTTGGGCAATCTGATCTACATGGTGGAGATGGGGCGTTTCGATATGGCGGGTTATTTCCGCTGGCTGACTTGGCATGGCGCCCACAACCCGGATTACCTGGAGGCAATCGGCCGCGACCCAGCAGCTACGGTGGATTCAAACCCGTCCATGGCCCAGGCCTTTGCACTGGAAACTTTGCGTATGGACCAGAGCGAGCGTCTGCTGCGCAAGGTGGAGCAGGATATTGTCTTCCAAGGCTTTCATATTCCGGAAACGTCGACTGTCCGCATTTGTCTGTGGGAAGCGCACAAGTCTTCTCAGGCATTTTCGGACCCGTTGGCTTTCGATCCAGACCGGTTCCTGAGTGACGCCCCATCGGGGGAGGCCTTCTCCCCATTTGGCCTTGACCGACATCGGTGTCCCCTCTCCGAGGTGGCCATAAAGCTGGCCTGCGCTTTCATCACCACGTTGGCGAAGCAGTACCGGCTCGAGCTGACCGCGGACGGTCCGGCGGTTCGCGGCCCTTACCATTGGGAGCCCGCCACCCGGTTTGCTGTTCGACTGTTGTCCCGGGATCGAACATGAGCGATCTGTTGGGCGACAACCTCTACCGATTGTTCGCGTGGCAGGCGGCGGCTACACCGAACTCAGTGGCGATCGTCGCTGAAGTCGAAGTGACCTACGCTCAGCTCGCCAGGCGGGTGGAAGAGATTGCCTGTTTTCTCAGTGAACGGGGACTCGCCGAGGAGGAAGCTGTCGGGGTGGTCATGACGCGCTCGCCCGACATGATCGCCAGCCTCCTGGCCATTCTGAAGGCCGGTGGCGCCTATGTGCCCTGCGACCCCGAGCACCCCGCTGAACGCACATTCCGGATGCTCACCATCGCACAGTGCAAGATTGTCCTATGCGATCGATTCACAAGCCGGATGTTTTCGAATTCCACAGGGCAGATAGAAGTCTTGCCCGTCGAACACATCGGTCCGGCGCCGGACGAGTCCATGGTCAATGCTTCGGCGCCCGGGGGATCGCGCCGGGCCTACATTCTGTTTACATCCGGCAGCACCGGCCGCCCCAAGGGCGTCGAAGTCGAACATCGAAGCCTGGTCAATCTTCTGCTGGCCACTAAAGACCTCATTGGTTTCACCTCCGGCGACCGATTCCTGGCCACCTCCACGGTCACCTTCGATATCTCGGTTGCGGAGATGTTCTTACCGCTCATTACCGGCGGCAGTCTTTTGCTCCGTAACCGGGCCCTTCTGCTCGAGCCGCGGCGACTCATAGAACAGATGCTCGAACACCAGGTCACCGTAGTGCAAACCGGTCCCTCGGTATGGTCGATCCTGCTGGAAAGGGCAAACGAGTTACCCGGGTTGCGGGTGGCGATCAGCACCGGTGAGGCCATCGCCACCGAGCTTGCCCAGCGCCTGTCAACGGTTGCGGATCAGGTGTGGAATCTCTACGGACCGACCGAAACCACCGTGTGGGCGACCGGCCACCGCCTGGTTCGAGACAACGCCGGTGAGCACTCGCTGGCCACATCATCCGCACCGATCGGCGCCGCCTTTGCCAACACGCACACCGTTGTTGTGGACGATATGGGTCTCCCGGTCTCAGACGGCGAACGAGGTGAGTTATGGGTGGGTGGCGCCGGCGTCGCCCGAGGGTATTGCCACAACCCGGCCCTGACCAAGGATCGATTCGTGCTGGGGCCCGGCGGCAGACGATACTATCGAACCGGCGATGTGGTGACTCAGATCGACGGCACACTTCATTACTTCGGGCGCAATGATGACCAGGTACAGATTCACGGCGTTCGTGTCGAACCGCGGGAGGTCGAAGCCGCCGTTCTAGAGGAGCCAGCCGTTAATAAGGTGGCCGCGACCTGGTACCAATCGCCCCGGGGAGATAAATCCATTGGCGCGGCGGTGGTGCTCAAACCCGGCGCCGCGCTGACGAGTGTGGAACTCTGGCAAGGACTGAATGCACGCTTGCCATCGCAGATGGTGCCCAACCGGTTCGTTTTCCCGAAATC
>JAHEDQ010000027.1 GCA_024641125.1 Candidatus Competibacteraceae bacterium
ATCCGCTGGCAGCGCCTCCGCCTGGCTGGCCAACACCACGGTGAGAGCCAATTGAAATACCGGCCCGTCGGCCCACCGGCTGATGGCCCAGTGCATACCGGCCGCACCGTGAGGATACAGGGTCGGTTCCGGGTATCGGCGTTGGATCTCTCTAATGATGCATTGGCTGTCGCAGTAGACGTTTGCGCCGACCTGCATCACGGGAGTCCGGCGATACCCTCCGGTCAGGGGCATAAGCTCCGGTTTGGGCGGCACCCTTGGGATGGTGACCGACTGCCAGGCCAGGCCCTTGATGCCAAGAACCACCCGAACCTTCTCGGATACCGGCGATTGGGGGTAGTGATGCAGAATCAGCCCGGACATGGCTCGCTGTTTCCTCCGGTCTCGATCTTGATGTTGAGTCTGCCCCAACCCTAACCCAGCTGAGCTCAATCCAGAAACCGCGTGAATGCCTCAACCGGCTCCCGGGGTGTCCGATAGCGGTTCACCGGATCGGCGGTGTCGGCATAGCCCAGGGCCATACCGCACAACAGGGTACGATCCTGCTCAATCCCGAGAATGTCCCTGACCAGGCCGGGATACTCAACCAGCGCGGCCTGGGGGCAAGTCGAAAGCCCTTCGTCCAGGGCAGCCAGCATCACCGACTGGATGAACATGCCGCAATCCATGAACGAACCTTTGTCCATCCTGGAATCCAGGAAAAAGAACAGGGCGGTCGGCGCATCGAAGGCGCGGTAGTTCGCCATCCATTGTGCCCGTCGCCGCGCCGTGTCCTCCCGCTGGATGCCCAGGGTCGTGTAGAGTTGCAGACCACAGTCCCGGCGGCGCGACAGATAGGGCTCGCGCCATGCTTCCGGATAGTACGCATAGTCCATCTGCGGTTCGACGCCGGCTCTGTGTGCCTCCAACAGGGCCGCACATACACGCTGCTTGGTGGCGCCTCGGGTCACCACGACGTGCCAGGGCTGGGTATTGGTTCCCGACGGCGCCCAGCGAGCCGCGTCGAGCATTCGACTGATGGTTTCCCGCTCCACCGGCCGATTTAGAAAGGCGCGTATCGATTTGCGCGCCCGCATGGCTTCCTGTGCGTGCATTTATCGTGCTCCCTGGCGGTTACGCGGCACGGGTCCCGGCCATGCTGCCGTGGGGCAAGCATTACCAAGGCAGCGCCCGGACTCGATCCCGATGCGCGTCAAAAACGGTGTAGTCTCCCACGATGGTGACAAATTCGACACGCACAAGCCGGAAAATCAAAGCGATCCTGCTGGATGCGGCCGGCACGCTGATGGAACCGGCCGAGCCTGTGGGTCATACATACGCCGGAATCGCGGGGCGGTTTGGCCGCACCGCGGATCCGGATCGAGTGCTGAGGGCTTTTGGCGCCGTATTCCAGTCCATGCCGCCGATGGCGTTTCCAACCACGAAAAATCCGGTGCTTGAAGCCCGCGAACGCGCCTGGTGGAAAACATTGGTATGCAGGGCGATGACGGCTGCCGACGCTATGCCGGACGAGTTCGACGCGTACTTCGATACGCTCTATGCGCACTACGCTGACCCGGCAGCCTGGCGGCTTTATCCTGAAATCGTCACCAGCCTCGGCCAACTGCGTGAGCGGGGGCTTGCCCTGGCCGTGGCATCCAACTTCGACTCACGACTGCCGGGCATACTGGAGGGTTTGGGCATTGCTGAACTGGCAGGCCCGGTGATCTACTCCACGGCGGCCGGAGTTGCCAAACCTGGGCCCGGCATTTTCCATCAGGCCCTGGCAGCACTGGGCGTGGACCCGGCCCAGGCGGTCCACGTGGGCGATGGCCTGGAACCGGATTACCGCGGGGCACTCGCTGCAGGACTCTCAGCCCTGTTGCTAGTACGCCAAGGCGAGCGGCCAGCCATCCCCGCGGATCATCAATTGACGGACCTCACCGGCGTACTTACATGGGTCGACAATGGACCGCGCGACGATTGACGGGTTGGGCCATCGACAGCGCAGCTTGCGGCCCCGCCCTGAGAGAATCTACACTCCTGCAGGTTGATACCGGCGCAGCCTGGCGGTCCTCATGGCGATGATGAAGCACGCGCAACGCACGCCGGAACGGAATGGACTTGTGGGACGGGACAGTTGGATCGTTCCATGGCAAACATATACGGTTGCCGCAGTGCAGCCCCAACCCTGTGAGGAGACCGATGGTGAAGATTGAAATCTTGTGGCGGCTGCTGGTTGCGATGGTGCTGGTAGGCACGATGGCCGGCTGCGGCGACACCTGGAGCGGCATGAAGAAGGATACCGGTGACAACATGGAAGCCACCGGCGCGGCGATCGAAAAGACCGGCGAAAAGGTCAAATCCGAGTAGCCCTCGCATGTGACCCGATCGCCTGAGCCACACATCCCAGGGCGATCGGGTCATGCGCCGCGTCCAGAACAGGGCGTCATTTACGCGGCCCGGTCCAACGAACACATCCAAATCACCCTCGCTTGCGTAACCCAGCGGCGCGCTCTTACGCCGAACCGCTCGACCAAAGGAATGAGGGGCGAGGGGTCTATGGGTCCATTTTCGGCAAACCCAGTTCGGATCGGCAGATGATAAAAGCACTTCCCAATGCGCTGTTGATACTGCTGCTCGGCTTCAGTCAATTCGCTGTGGCCGGCGTCCAGATCGACGCTGACGCCAACGGCGTGGCGCTGCAGGGGCATGACCCAGTAGCCTATTTCACCGAGGGCAAACCGGTTGCGGGCAAAGCCGACTACACCGCCGAATACAATGGGGCCAGCTACCATTTCGCCAGCGCGGAGAACCGCGACCTGTTTGTGTCCGAACCCGACAGGTATGCGCCCCAGTACGGCGGATACTGCGCGTTCGGCACCACCTTCAGGACGAAAGTACCGGGCGATCCCAGCGCCTTCAAAGTGGTGGGCGACAAACTCTACATCAACTCAAGCCCGGATATCCTGAGCCGCTGGTCGCAGGACATTCCCGGCAACATCGGCAAAGCCAACAACGCCTGGCCGGAGATCGTTGACAAATCGCCCGAAGAGCTGAAAAAGTAGCTCGATCGCGGGCGCGGTAGCGTTGCCGCGCCCGTGGTCACTGGCGATGGACACGCGCCGCAGGATCCCCGGCAGGAGAACGACAGCGTATGCCCGGATCGGAGCACGGAGCGAGTCAGCCCACTGAACAAGAGATCGATGTTCAGGCTCGGATCGTCTGGAATTATCATCTGATGGGCCAACAGCTGCAGACCAGCGACTGCCTGCTGACACTGGGCAGCAACGACCCCCGTGTTGCCGAGTATGCCGCCGAACTCTATCTGGCCGGGTGGGCCCCTCGACTGATTTTCAGCGGTGGCGTGGGCGCACTCACCGAGGGTCTGTACGGCTGTTCCGAAGCCGAATTCTTCGCCAAGATCGCCATCGGTCTTGGGGTCCCGGAAGACCGGATTCTGATCGAACCCCGATCCACCAATACGGGCGAGAACATTGCCCTGACCCGCGCCCTGCTGGCCCGCGCTCAACTTGCTGTTGAGCGCGTGATTCTGGTGCAAAAGCCGTTCATGGAACGGCGGGCGTACGCGACCTTCAAGCGCCAGTGGCCGGAACCGGTACTGATCGTCACTTCGCCCCCCATCGGCTACCGCGACTACCCGACAGAGACCCTATCCAAACAGGACTTGATCAACGTCATGGTGGGCGATCTTCAAAGAATACGGCTGTACCCGGCCCGGGGATTCCAGATTCCGCAGGCGATTCCCGATCCGGTGTGGGCGGCATTCAAGCGACTGGTGGAATGGGGCTACACCCGTCATCTGGCGGAATCGCCGGACACGGTATGAACACAGGTTCGAAACCGCCCTCCACGACCCGATCCAGCGATACTCATGCTCTATAGCGCGCTTGCCGATCTGGTGGTGCTGGTCCATCTGGCCTTTGTGCTGTTCGTGGTGCTGGGCGCCCTGCTGGTGCGAGCCCGCACCTGGGTTGTATGGGTGCACCTGCCAGCGGTCGTCTGGGGGGTCGCGGTTGAAGTCAAAGGCTGGATTTGCCCGCTGACGCCGCTGGAGAATCACCTGCGCCGCATGGGCGGCGCCGCGGGCTACGACGGAGGCTTTGTCGAGCGCTATGTGATGCCGGTGCTGTATCCCGCCGGCCTCACCCACGCAACTCAGATCGCGCTGGGGGCGATGGTGCTGGTTATCAATCTTGTGATTTACCGCTGGATCTGGCGTCGAGCCGGACGTCAACGCGGTGCAACCGGACCATCCTGAGCAGCGGAATGCTTGCGCAGGATGACCAGGGTTTCCACACCGTTACGTAGCCGGTCGCGGAGCGCAAAATCGAGCTTGAGCTCATGGGAACAGCGTTCGAGAAACGCCACCAGCGTCGCCGTCGTCCAGACATGGAAGTGAATACTGTACCGGGCCGCGAGCAGCGACTGCGCCCGAACCGCCGCCGCTGCCCCGGTCAGACCCTCTACCGTCTCCGCCCATTCCCGATAGTGCGCGCTGCGAGACCCGATACCCCCGTCATGGCGGTCGGCCAAAAAGTGAGTCCAATGCGTGGGCAGCCGCTTTGAGTCAAAAGTAAAACGCTTATCGGGTACCGCCATGTACGCAACACCACCCGGCTGGAGCACCCGCATCCAGGCCGACAACACGCCGATCGGGTCCTCGCAGTGCTCCAGTAAATGATTACCGATGACAAAATTTTGTGAACCATCGGCGAAGGTCTCGAGCCGCTCACCGTTGTCGACCCGGTCCACCGGGGCCAATGGCAATCCGGAAAGCTCCGGATAGTGGGCCTGCAGTTCGGCCGTGGACATGCGATCCACATAGGACACGCGGACACCGGCCGGAACCGGAAGTGGCTTGTGCAGTGCGCCCACCTCGATACCGCTCCCACTCAGCCAACGGCGGGCCAGATCCTCGCGCCGACGGCTCAAACTGGCCAGATTGCCGTAGCGGGCACGGATATAGAGCAGCGGCAGCGTCAGGCGCGACAATGGCCACATCATGTCTGGGCCTCGTCAGCTACGGGTTAAGCCCCACCAGCGGACAAGGTTGTAGCGACCCGGACTCACCTGCGCAGGCAAATCCAGTGACTCTGCGTGCTGGAAGGGGATTCGCTGATCGCTGGCAATCACCGCGCCCGGGGCCAGCAACGGCGGCAGCAGAGTGGCCAGGCGGTCGGCCAGCCTGGCATTGTAGTCGCGCTCGCCGGTGCCGATATCACAGTGCACCAGTACCGCCGGACTGGGCAGACGGTCCACCGCCAAGGGCAGGGTGTCACGGATGTCGCCCAGGATCAGGTGGTCCGGTTCCGGCACGCAGTCCGGATGGGCCGCCACGTCAAGATCAAAGACAAAGATCTCCCGCTCGGGCAGAGTCTTGCGTAAATGGTCGAAGGTGCGCCCGTTGCCCAGCCCCAGTTCCAACACGCAGCCCTCGGTGTCCCGGATGAGATCGGCGGCCAGTTGCAGACAGGCCCGCTGCGCCTGCAGCCTGCGAATCACGGAATCGAGTCGAGACATAATGTTTACCTTGCGTGATCTGGCGGGTGTTCGATCGCGGATGCGGGGCCGTGCCCCGGCGCAATCTCCCTGATACACTGATTTGGATGCCTCCCGCATAGCGCGGAATGGCTTTGGTGCGCGGCAGAGCCCCGGGAGCCTGACACCGAGTGTATGCATTCGGCAAGCAAGATCGAAGGCTAAGCCGTCCAGCTGCCAACACAAGTGGTCATATTCCCGACGCATTCGACGACCGGTTCTGGGGATGCCGATTTCCCTTGACCCCTTCAGTTTCCAATCACCCATAGAGGACATGACATGAGATACCTTCTGGCGCTGGTCGCCCTGATTGCTGCGGCGGCACAGCCCTTGGCCGCAGCCGAACTGGAGGGCACCTTAAAGCGCATCCAGGACAGCGGAACCATAAACATCGGCTATCGCGAGCAGGAGCCGCCGATGTCTTTTGTCGATGCGGACAACCAGCCGGTCGGATACTCCATCGACCTCTGCAATATTATCGTCGATGAAGTAAAAAGGGCTCTGAAGAACCCGAACATTACGACAAAATACGTCCCGGTCACTGCCGCAAACCGGTTTTCCGCCATAGCGGACAACAGCATCGATCTGCTCTGTGGCGCCACCACCAAGACCCTGTCCCGGAGTGAGCTGGTGGATTTCACCCAGCTTACCTTCGTCACCGGCGCATCCCTGCTGAGTCTGGACAGCGAGAAGATCGGCGGTATCGCCGACCTCACGGGCAAAAAGGTCGCGGTAACCGCCGACACCACCACCATCGAGGCCCTGAAGGAGGCGATCAAAGAGGCTGAAAGCGACGCGGAGATTGTGGCGGTGGAAGACGCCGCAACCGGGCTGAAGGCAGTGCTTGCCGGCGAGGTGGCCGCGTTCTCATCGGACCAGGTGGTCCTGATCGGTCTTATCGCAACCCACCAGGGGCCCGAAGAACTGGTCATCGCCCAGGAGTTGTTCTCGTTCGAGCCGTTCGCCCTCGCGCTGCAAAGAAACGACGCGGATTTCCGTCTATTGGCCGACCGGGTGCTGTCCCAACTCTACCGCAGCGGGGCCATCATGAAAATCTACGATCGCTGGTTCGGCCGTTTCTCTGACGAGATCCCGGGTCTGCTGGAGGCGATGTATCTGCTCAACGCCAACGCGGAGTAAGCCGGGCGGGCCGGGGGCCTGGAAAAACTGCTCCGCCCCCCGCCCGCCACCGACTCAACCTATGGGGATGGTCGCCCGGTCGATCACCCGGCGCAGCACAAAGCTTGAATGCACCCCGGTGACGCCCTCGATCCGGGTGATCTTGTCCAGCAGGAAAGCCTGATAGGCGTCCATATCGCGGACCACCACTTTAAGCTGGTAGTCCGCGTCCTGTCCGGTTATCAGCAGGCACTCCAGGACTTCCGGTAGGGTGGCGATAACCGAATCGAAGTTGACGAATCGCTCGGGCGTATGTCGATCCATCGAGATGTGAATCAAGGCGTACAGGGTAAGCCCAAGCTTGCGGGCGTCCACCAGCGCCCGGTAGCCGGTGATCACACCATTTTCCTCCAGAGCACGCACCCGCCGGAGACAGGGTGAAGGCGACAGGCCAATGCGCTCGGCCAGCATCTGATTGCTGATCCGCCCATCCTGTTGCAGGACCTGGAGAATATGACGGTCGTATCGATCGAGTTCCATGGTTGCGCCTCCCGACGAACTGCGCGGCAAACATTCCGCTGCGGAGCCATTGCCGCCGCCAAACGATGAATTAGTAATTATTGCTGAAATCCCATCAAAATAGGATAAATCATGCTCATTTAGCGAGATCAAGTTGGGTATTCGCAACCATCTGCCTCGATTATCAACCTATTCTGTGGGCGTCTACTAGCCGTGGACACAGACGTACCGCTGCTCACAAGGCAATGGTGGAATAAACCGGCCCCACAAAGGACGGGTGGAGACCCCGGCGACGGAACCGCGGTCTGGATCCGGCAGTAATTGACCCGACCCAATGGAGCGCACCGTGACAACCTTCGATCATCGCAAGTACCGTCCGGCGCCGGCAGTGACCCTGCCGGGTCGCCAGTGGCCCAATCGCAGCATCACCCAGGCACCCCGCTGGGCCAGCGTGGACCTGCGGGACGGCAACCAGGCGCTGCTGGAACCCATGACCGTCGCCCAGAAGCGGCGACTCTGGGAATTGCTGTTGAAATTGGGTTTCAAAGAGATCGAGATCGGTTTCCCCTCCGCCAGCCAGCCCGATTACGATTTTGTGCGCTGGTTGATCGAAGCCGACCAAATCCCCTCGGACGTTACCGTGCAGGCGCTGGTGCAAGCCCGTGAGGAACTGGTGCAAAGGACCTTTGAGGCACTGAAGGGCGTAAAACGAGCGATTGTGCACGTCTACAATTCCACCTCAACCGTTCAGCGCGAGCGCGTATTCAAACAGGATCGGGACGGGATCACCGCCATCGCCCGCAACGGTGCGGAGATGGTCAAACGTGAGGCGGCTCGCCACCCGGACACCGACTGGGTGTTTCAGTATTCGCCGGAAAGTTTCACCAGCACCGAGATGGACTACGCGGTTGAAGTGTGCGAAGCGGTGATGGACGTCTGGAAGCCCACCCCGGAACGACCCTGCATCATCAATCTGCCGGCAACCGTGGAGGTGGCAACGCCAAACTGTTTCGCCGACCAGGTGGAGTACTTCGCCACCCATATCAGCCGCCGGGACAGCGTGATCCTTTCGGTGCACACCCACAATGACCGGGGCGGCGCGGTGGCGGCCGCGGAACTCGCCGTCATGGCGGGGGCCGATCGGGTCGAGGGCACGCTGCTGGGCAACGGAGAACGCACCGGCAACATGGATATCGTCACCATGGCGATGAACCTCTACAGCCAGGGCGTGGACCCTGAGCTGGATCTTTCACGACCGGATGAGATCGTGTCGGTGGCGACCGAATGCACCGGCATCCAGGTCCATCCACGGCACCCGTGGGTGGGCGAATTGGTATATACGGCATTTTCCGGCAGCCATCAGGACGCAATCCACAAATGTCTGCAACAGCAGCGTGCAGATGAACCCTGGGACGTGGCCTATCTTCCCATCGATCCCCGGGATATCGGGCGCGACTATCAAGCCGTCATTCGGGTCAACAGTCAGTCCGGCAAGGGCGGCGTGGCTTTCGTCCTGGAGCGGGATCGCGGACTCAAGCTGCCGCGCTGGATGCAGGTGGAGTTTGCGCGCATCGTTCAGCAGGCCAGCGAGGCGGTATCCGGGGAAATCGACGGCGATACCATACACCAGCTGTTTCGCGAGCACTTCGTGGTCGATGATGGCCCGGTTCAGCTTGAGGGTTATCGGTTGAGCAGCGGCGGAGGTCGTGACGTAATCGAGGTCAACACCGTGGACACGGGCCGCCCGGTGGTGTTGAAAGGGGAAGGAGAAGGTGCGATATCCGCCTTCATCGACGGCTGGACCCGTCACAGCGGTGAACAGGTCAACGTGATCGATTACAGCGAGCACGCGGTTGGCGAGGGCACGGATGCCGAAGCGGCGGCCTATGTCCATCTCAACGTGGGCGGCATGCGGGTATCGGGCGCCGCGCTCGACCACGACGTGGTCAGCGCCTCGCTCAAGGCCATACTGTCCGCGGTCAACCGTGCCCATCGCCAACGCCAGCAGGCCGCATAGACAACGACCGGCTCGCCCATGATTTCACCGGCCGATGGGGCGCCCCATCGGCCGGTGGCGGCAAATCAATCGCCCCGCTTGACCTCGACCTCGTACCCCGGCCCCTCCGCCTCGGTGTCCACCATGGCGGCGGGAAAACCCGGCGCCGTCACCCGGGCACCCACCTGATCCTCCAGCCTTCGAATGATGTTGGGCGACAATTCACGGGGCCCGTAGCGGCCAGCACCGTCCTCAAAGATGTCGACCAGCAGGGGCGCCAACTCCAGAGCCACACCGGCACGCTCAGCCACTGCAGCGAACAAACCGACGTCCTTGATCACCAGGTCCATGGTGAAGTTGATGTCGCGGCTTCCGTTGAGGATCACCTGGCTCTCGGTCTCATGAACAAATGAGTTTCCGGACGAAATGCGGATTGCCTCATAGGTGGTATTCAAATCCATGCCCGCGAGCTTGGAGGTGACCAGGGCCTCACACAGGGACACCAGGTTGGCGGTGGCCAGATAATTGGTCACCACTTTCAGCACCGAGGCCGAGCCCAGGGCACCGGTGTGCAGAATGCGGCGGCCCATGATGGTGAGCAGCGGCAGTGCACGCTCGAAGGCGTCCCGCTCGCAACCCGCGAAGATGGCAATATTCCCGGTATCCGCCCGATGACACCCGCCGGACACCGGACAGTCGATGGGCATCGCGCCCAGGGCGGAGACCTGAGCCCCCAGGCGTTTCACCTCGGCTTCGTCGGTGGTGCTCATCTCCATCCACAGCTTTTCGGCGGACAGGCCGGCAAGAATGCCGTCCGCCGCCTCCATCACCATCGCCGAGACGGCGGGAGATGGCAGGCAGGTGATGACGGCATCGCAGGATTGGGCCATCGCCCGGGGTGAATCGCCCCAGCGGGCACCGCGCTCCAGGAAAGGCTGCCCAAGACCGTGGTCCAGATCCCGAACGGTCAGATCCACGCCGTTGCGCAACAGGCTGCCGGCGAGTTTACCGCCCACATTGCCAAGTCCAATAAAACCAACTTTCATGGGATTACTCGCATGCAATGAACAACAGGGCGGCGCAACCGCTCAACGATACTTTTTCAGGTAGGCTTTTTCGAATCGCTCCTTGGCCCAATGCATTGCGCGCATGGGCGGAAGCATCAGGTTGCGCTTCTCGGTCCTGACCACCAGCATCCCCTTGCGTCCGTCATCGACTATGCAGGCCAACTCCCATTTGACGGTCTTGTGGGGCACGCCGCCCTTGAACTCCCCAACCAGATTGGCGGCCGCGGCCCGGGCCTGCACATCCGCCATGTGGGCCTGCTTGGGTTTCCAGTCCGGACCGGGGAAGCTGCCGCTGTCGCCGGCGACATAGACCCGATCATGGCCTGGAACCCGGCAATACTGATCGGCCTCGATCAGCCCCCCGGGGGAACGGGGCAGGTTCGTACTATCCAACCAGGTTGGGCCGGTCATACCCGGCATAAACAAAATCAGGTCGGCGTGAAACTCGCCCCCCTCGGTGATGACCTTGTCCGCTTCCAGGCCCTTCATCTTGTTGCCCAGATGCGTTTTGATGCCACGTTCGCGCATGGTCTGCAGAAGACGCACCACGGCCTTGTTGCCCAGCCGCTGGCCAGGCTGTTCCGCGGGGCTGAAAAACACCAGCTCGAACCGATCGCGTCGACCTTCGTCCCGCAACTGCTGATCGATGCAAAACAAAAACTCGAACATGGGTCCGCCGCGCATGGAAGACGGCTCTTTCGGATTACTGGCAAATCCAACGGCCACGGTGCCGCCATCCATTGCCTTGAGGCGATCCCGGATCTGCTCGGCTTCCCGCACCCCGGCGCAGGGCACGATGGCATGCTCGATACCGGGCAGCTTGCGGATGAAACGGCCCCCCGTGGCGACGATGAGCCCATCGTTCCCGACCCGGCCGTTCTCTGTGATCAGCAACCGCCCATCCTGCTCCAGGCCAGTGGCGTCACCGGCGTGGAAATCCACGTTCATGCGGGACAGGAAAGGCCGCAAATCGATCTCCAGATCCGGGCCACTGCGTTTGCCCGACGGCAGCCAGATCAGACTGGGCCAATACCCGAACACGGGCCGCCGGCCCACCAGGGTGATGTCCAACTGCCGGTCCAACTCACGCAAGGTGCGCACCGCGGTCAGTGCGCCGAAACCGGTGCCGATGACAGTGACGTTGCTCATAGTTCGATGTTCCATGCCAGGTGGAGATCAGTCTCCGGGACCCGCGGGCCGGTGTCGCTGATCTGGATCAGCGCCGACGCCGGTGCACCGGGCAACCGGAACCGTACGCGCTTCGGCGCAAGATTGGGATATGCTCTGCGCACATTCAAGCACGGGAGGGACGATCGTCATGAGCGGGTTCGCTGAGAATCTTGCAACCCTGCCCGATGTGAATACCATTGCCGCACTGGAACTTCATGCCGAGGGCTGTGAGCCCGCCGCGGTAATCGAAAACGCCCCGGGGCAGCAGGGCTCGCTGCGCATCTACTACAGCGTCGCGCTCAAGTTCGGGGGTATCGGCCCATCGGCGGCACACCAGGCGCTGGCCCTCTACGCCGAAAAAGTGGACGAAGCCCGGGCTGCCCCCGGCACCCACCCCAATATCGATCGCTTATTTGAAATCATCGAGCACGACCTGCACTACGCCATCAGAGCGGTACCCAGATCCGCATGACCCCAGAGACTCAAGGGCGCCAGGGAAATGCCCGCGACGCGCACCGTCTCAAGCCTTCTCGCCGCTTCCAGAAAAGGCGCGATGAACTGTACCGACGGATTTCTGAGCATTTGTGTGACGGCGGCCCCGCGGACGGTTTGGGAGAGCACCGGAAAGTTCAGTCCGGACAGTTTCTTGATCTGCCCGGGCGGCTCGGGAAACGTCAATCCAGGCAGAGAACCCCGATGGTCGCTCCACAAATGTACGAACCGCCGCGCAGCATCATGCAAGACCTGCCCGGTTACCCAAAACGCTGGAGTCGATAGGGTGAGAGATCGATGGAAGGCGACGCACCACTCACCAGTTCCCCAATCACACGACCGGTAGCCGGTGCCATTCCGAGGCCGTAGTGACTGTGGCCAAAAGCAGCCAGAATAGCGGGGTGGCCCGGCATCGGGCCGATACAGGGCAGACTGTCGGGAAAAGACGGGCGGACACCCATCCACTCCTGGGCGCCCGCCACGTTCAGATCGGGTATCAACCGTTTGCTCAGACGCTCGAACACCCGTGCACGTTGGTAGTTGGGCGCCGTCTCGAGGCCGGCAAACTCGGCGGTCCCGGCGCAACGCATACCCTGCTCCATGGAACTGATCACAAACTTGCCCGCTACATCCATCACCGAGTGGCTGAGACTCACCCCCGGATCGGGAAACACAAGATGGTAGCCGCGCTCCGCCTCCAGGGGCAGCTCGATCCCCAGGGGCTGCAACAGTTTCGCCGACCAGGCCCCGGCCGCCAATACCAGGCGGTCATAGGCCAACGAACCCTGATCGGTCACCAGCACGCCTCCGGTTTGCGATGTTGGCCGAATCTCCTGCACCGCAGCCTGCAAAATCTCAGCGCCCATGCGTTGGGCCTTTTCGGCGAGCGCTTTGCCCAGGCGGCCCGGAGATATGGCTCTGGCCTGCTGCTTGATGATGATCGCGGCCTTATACTCACTCGAAATCGCCGGCTCGACCTCCCGCAGGCCCGCCGCATCGAGCCGCGCGACCGGGGCCTGGTGGCGGCTGCGCAGTTGCCAGGCGAAATCGTCCAAGCGGGCCTGGGCGGGGTCCCGATACACATGCAGGTACCAGGCGTCACGCACCAGGTCTTCATGCCCGGTGCCCGCCAAATGGTGGCGATAGAGTTCCACGTTCGGACGACTCAGGCTTTCCATGGCGTCGGCAATGGCCGTCACCCGATCGGGCTGTCCGGCATTCAAGAACCTGAGCACCCAGGGCGCAAACCGCGGAAGATAGGCCCAACGGATGCTCACCGGTCCCTCGGGATCGATCAGCCAGCGCGGGACATGTTTCCAAAGCCCGGGCATGGACTGGGGGACGCACGACCAGGGCGATATGACGCCGGCATTTCCGTAACTGGTGCCCTCGGCCGGTGGCGCCCGATCCACCAGGCGAACCGACATTCCCTGTTCCAGCGCCGACAGCGCACAGCAGATCCCGACGATGCCGGCACCGATGATCGTGACCTGGGGTGTTTGCGAACCCGATGCCATGGCGCTCAAGCAGCGTCCGACGATGGACGTACGATGAACACCGAACAGTGGGCATGGCGGACCACGTGGGCCGCGTTGCTGCCAAGCAGATAGTCCACCGGTCCGGGATCATGCGATCCCATAACAATGAGGTCGGCCTTGAGTTCCGCCGCGGCGGCAAGAATTTCGCGATACACGGATCCGAACCGCACCCATACGCCGGCCGGTACGAATCCGGGTACCATCTGAGACACCACTGTCTCAAGCTGCGTCCGCGTCTCGTCACTCAGGCTTTGCTGGTAGCGGCTGGGCAGGTACTGAGAGACCCGCACGGGCGGGGCATCCAGCACGGTGAGCAGGTGCAGCGCGGCCTGTTCGCTGTTGGCGATTCGAACAGCTGCTCCCAAATGGTGACGGGCCTGGTGCTCAAGGTCCACGGGTACCAGTATCGTCTTGATCACGGTGCACTCCCGCCACGTTCCGCCGGCAACGGGCCGACGGGCTCACCCACCAAACCTTCGCCCCTGCGCCGCGCCCGAATCTGGCTGATGAGAACCGGCGCGGCAAAGGCCAATGCCGCCAGGTCACTGCCCCAACTGGGCGCCACCAGCAGCAGGCCGGCCACCGCCATCAGCACGCGCCATCCGGCATTGAGGGGGGCCAGGTAAAATCCGGAAACCGCCGTGGCGATGCCGAAAATACCCAGAGCACAGGTCAGCGATACCTGAATGAACGACCACCAGGTGAAGTACTCAGGCAGCACCAACAACATGGTCGGCGCATAGACAAACACCATGGGCACCATCAGTTTGCCGATACCGAGGGTAAAGGCGGACACCCCGGTTCGAAACGGATTCGCGCCGGCGATGCCGGCGGCGGCATAGGCCGAGGCGCAGACCGGCGGCGTAATTTCCGATATCACACCGTAGTAAAGCACAAACATGTGGGTGGCCAAGGCCGGCACCCCCAATTGCGCCAGCGCGGGTTGCGCGACCGACACCAGCATGATGTACAGCGCGGTGGTGGGCAGACCAGCCCCCATCAGTATGCAGGCGATGGCAATCAGGACCAGCGACAAAAACTGCTGAATGGACGGTTGGGTGAAGATTTCCAACGGCAGCCACCCCAGCAGCACATGAAGTACGTCCGCCATGTCCCGGGCGCCGTTGGTGACCATGAAACCGAGGCGAAAGGCGACCCCCGTCGTGTTTATGACCCCCACCACAATGCCCACTGCCGCCGCCGCCGCACCCACCGCCAAGGCGTACTGAACCCCAACATGAAAGCTGTTGAACAGATTGGAAAAGCTGTGTCGCTCGCGGCGATGGGACAAGCCGATAAACACACAGGCGGCCAGAAATCCGGCCAGTACCGGCGAAAAGCCGGCGTTCGAGGCTTTCCACAAAATAAAGGTCATCAGCCCGGCGGGCACCAGCAGGGACAAAGGCCTCGCAAACGAGCAAAAACCCACCACGATGCACAGCAGCAAACCGATAAAGGCGGCCATGTTGGGGGAATAGCCGCTGAACAGAACCACCAGCAGCGCCACCAGCGGCACAACCGTATGCCATCCCTCGCGCCAGACAATCAGAAAGCGGGGCAATTGATCCTTCGCATAGCCCGCCAGACCCAGGCGGCGTGCAGTGAAGTGCACGATGGACAAGACGCCGATGTAGTGCATCATCGCCGGCACCAGCGCGGCAATGACGATGGTGGTGTAAGGCACCTCCAGAAATTCGGCCATGAGAAATGAAGCGGCGCCCATGATGGGCGGGGTGATCTGCCCACCGGCGCTGGCCGCGGCCTCGACCCCGCCGGCAAAGTGGCCGGGGTAGCCCATCCGTTTCATGTTGGGGATGGTGAGCGAGCCGGTGGAGACGGTGTTGGCGATGGATGAACCGGAGATGGTGCCGAAAAAAGCCGATGAGACCACGCTGACCTTGGCCGGCCCCCCGGTGTAGCGACCGGCCAGAATCATGGCGTTGTCCACGAAGAACTGCCCGAGACCCATGCGCTGCGCCACCACTCCGAACAGCACGAAGTGAAACACCACCGTGGACACCACCCACAGAGTGACACCGAAAATGCCTTCGGAAGGGAAGTACATATTGTTAATGAACTGCCGCCAGTCGACGCCGGGGTGTTTGAGTACGTCAGCCGGCATGTAGGGGCCCAGCAAGGCATAGAGCACAAACACCATGATGATGAGGGGCAGGACAAAGCCCAGGGACCGACGAGCGATCTCCAGCACCAGTACCACCAGGGCGGTCCCGAACAGCAGATCGGGCATGGAGGGATCCCCTTGCCTGAGCATCTGTTCGGGTACTTCGATCCCCATCACCGACAGACCGGTCCAGGACACCGCAAGAAACAGGGCCGCACAGACACCCAGCACGATGAACAACCAGTCGAAGATCGGCACATTGCCGAATCGGAACCAGCGATTGGGGTGATATTCCAGAGCGCTCTGGGTTCGAATAAGCGGAAACCCGGCGAAAATCAGGATGAACAGACCGGTTAGATGGATGCCCATGTGGACGTGTTCCACCGGCGTCCCGAAGCCAGCGGTGTACACGTGGTAGGCGGCGAACGCGATGGAGACGAGGTACAGAACCTGTGCCAGCCAGGGACCGTTATCTCGAGTGGCGAGTGCGGTGTCGTACTTCTTCTCCAGCCGCTCGGCATTCTCCACATCAAACGTCGTGGTCGGTTGGTCAGCCATGGCGGGCCTCACGTTTCTGGCTCACCATGCTCGTTCGAGCGGGTGTGCACATGGCAACAGCGCGCGGCGTCCTGACGAAAACGCTCATAAGGAATGGGCACGCCACGTTCATCGCTGCAGGTCAGCCCCCGGGGCAAGGCCCCGTCCCCGGGGGAAAAGACCTCAGGTCAGTTGATCAGCCCGACTTCGCGATAGTAGCGCTCGGCCCCGGGGTGCAGAGGCACGTCGAGTCCATCGAGACCCTTCAGTGCGGTTTCCAGGCGGATGACCTTGCCCTTGGCATGGCCGTTGTCCAGCAACTTGCGGCTGTTCTCGTTCCACAGCGCCTTGGTGACCTCGTAGATCAATTCGTCGGACGCATCGGAACTGGTGGCGAGAATGCCGTTCACCGCCAAGGTATTGACGTCGTACTCCACCCCCGCGTAGGTCCCGGCGGGGATCATGGACGGCACGTAGTAGGGAACCGCCTTGTTCGACGCGACGATTTCCTCTTCGGAGAACGAGTACAACTCCATCCCCTTGGTGTTGTCGAGTTGGATCATGGCGGCCACCGGGGTCCCCGCGGCATAGAAGTAGGCATCCAACTGGCCGTCGGCCAGGCGCTCGGCGCTCTGGCTGTTGTTGAGCTCCGCCTCGTCTATGTTGTCGCGGGTTATGCCCTGCTCGGCCAGGATCAGTTCAACCGCGATCTGGGTGCCCGAACCCGCCTGGGCAATCCCCACACGTTTGCCTTCCAGGTCCTTGAGCGAGTTGAGTTTGCCGCCCTTGGGCAGCACCAGATGCAGGTCTTCCGGGAACAGGTTGGCGATGACGCGGAGCTTTTCCTTCGGGTTGCCCTCGAACTTGGACTCTCCATGATAGGCAAAATACAGGGTCGCGGCGCCGGTCAGGCCGGCCTCCATCTGCCCCGCCTGGATCGCGGTCACATTGTGAGCCGATGCGTTGGTGGACTGCGCCACCGCCACCAGGCCGGGCACCCCGCAGGAGCCCCCCTCGTCGCATGGCCGGGATCCCGGCGGATTGGATATGGCGTTGGCGATCAACCCGCCGATGGGGAAATAGGTGCCGCCGGCGCTGCCGGTGCCGATTCGGAAAAAAGTCATCTCCTGAGCCTGGGCGGCCGTGGAGAGCATCAGGCACGCAAGCGCCGAGGTGGCAAGTTTGCCGATCAGTGTCATGGTTTCGCTCCTGTTCGTTCGATGTGTCCCTGTCTTGTAGGGCGGGCTCCGCTGCGGGGTTTCTGCGTGTTGTTGGGGCTGGCCGAACATACGCACAAACGCTCTATCAAAGTTAACGGTTAATTTCGATATTTCAATCTGGCTCTGCTATAGCTTCGTTCAGTGAGCGGTGGGATCGTGCAGACGGCGGGGAAATTGCATTCAGGCCGATCCAATCAGCCATTTTTTTGATCGCTTCAATCGTCATGCCGGTTCATCGTACACCGTCGCTGCGCGTTCGTCGCCGCGCCGAAGCAGGAACTGAGCACGATTCGAGACTATCGGCTGGCCCGAAGCGGCAATCGGTGAATCAGGACATCGGTCCAGCCGATTGGATCCCGGTACACATAGACCAACAGATAAAGCGCACCATGCCCGACCCAAGTATCTTGCTGGTATGCCAGTTCGGTCTGCCGGTGCGGGGCCTTAGCCCCTACGGCGACGCGCTGTTTGAGGCGCTGAATGGGCAGCCCGATGTCGACGTGCGCCCAAGCGACTACCGGGCTCCCTATCCCGGTTTCCTCCATCCCGCTGCCGGGGCATTGACCGGGGACCGGGGTGATCTGCATTGGGCGAACCCTTTGTCCTGGCGCCGGCTTGCCTCTGCCGATGCCGACATCATCCATCTGCAACACTGGTCGCCACCGATGGCGGGCTATCTCGCGCCGCTTGCGTCCATGGTCCGCAGAGCCGGCAAGCGTCTGGTGGTCACCGTACACAATCCCACCGCACATGAATCTCTGCGCCCATTGGAACCTTTCGAACGGGGCTTGTTCAAGCGGGCGGATGCACTGGTGGTGCATGACGCGCGCGGGGCGATGGCGCTGAGCCGGCGCTTCGGGATCGAAACAGAGCGCATCCACATCATTGCCCACGGCGTTCGCACGGCCTCCGCGCCGCCCTGCGCAACCGCGCAGGACCATGAGTCGCTGGGGCTGGATCCGTCCCGTCGCTACATCTGCGTATTCGGCAACTTAAGGGGGTACAAGGGCATCGACCGCCTGCTGAATGCCTGCCGGCAGGTGCTGCCGGCCCTCCCCGGCCTGGATCTGGTGATCGCCGGCCGACTTTGGTCGGGTCAATCTGGTCTGACCGCCGGGTTGGTGGCCAAAGCGCTGAAAACCCATCGGGATAGCGAAGTGCTGCGCGCCGCGCTTGCACACCCCGAACTGAGGAACAGAGTGCACCTGCGAGAGGGTTTCCAGCCGGACCAGCTGATCGACTCACTGCTGCGGGTGTCGGAACTCGCGGTGTTCCCCTACGTTCGCTTTGACAGCCAGTCCGGTGCCGCCTGCCGAGCGGCCGGAATGGGCTGCCCGCTGTTGGTCAGCGACATCGGCGGATTACCCGACCTGGCCATCGACTCACAGTGGCTTGTGGAGCCCGGCGACAGTGATGCACTTGCCACCGCCCTGCTGGCGAAGCTGTCCGATCCGGATGCACTGATCCGCGGTCGAGTCGCCCAACTGGCTCGAGTCGACGCCTATGCCTGGCCACGGATTGCGGAACAACACGCCACGCTTTATAGATCGTTGCCCGGCGCCCGGGGCCGCAGCAAGAAGCACTGACTCGGAAACCAGTGCCTTAGGCCACGCAACAGCGCCGGCGGTATAGAGCGAAACAAGCGGGTCTCGCAGTGGTAACGATCGGGCTGATTCAGCCAGCGGGCGTAGTACTCCTCAACCGCAAAACCGTGGCGTTCGAACAACGGACGCATTTGGCCATAACGCAGCACCATGGAATTGCCCACGTGGCCCCGCATAAACGGTGAAGTGAGGTTCGGGGTGCCCAGATAGCAGACGCCGCGGGGCGCAAGTACCCGATTGATCTCCGCCATGTGCAGATCGTGGTCCTGGACGTGCTCGATCACGTGATGAGATATCACCACATCGAAAACGCCGTCTCGAAACGGAAGAGACTCTGAAACGCCGACACACCGGGTCAGGTCGGTGTACTCGGCTCTGCACTGGTCGGCCACATCGATGCCGACGGCCTGGTTGCGCCGGGCGAAGTGGGCGCAGATGTCCCCGTTGCCACAGCCAATGTCCAGTATCCTCAGATCCTTGGGCTCCCGGCCCAGCGCCTCGGTAAGAAAGGCATCGATCATGCGGGCCTTGCCCCCGCGATTCAATTTGACAACCGGCTTCGCCCGCAATCGCATGGTCATTCCTTTGCCGAACGGACAGCAGGACGGGCGGCGGCCCGGGCGCCCCAGACCCGGACCAGCTCCAGGATGGCACCCACCAGACCAAGCGCCAGCTGGATCGAGAAAGCTGCGATGGCGTAGGCGAATGCGTTCGAAGACGAAACGCCATAACCACCCAACAGCGCAATCATCGCACCCTCGCGGACACCCAGACCGGCGATGGTGATGGGGATCAGGGCGGCCAACAGAGTGACGGAACGGACCCAGGCAATGGCGATCAGTCCAACGCCGAGATCCATACCCCTGGCCAGGACCCAGGCACTGAGAACAAAAAACACATAGCCCAGCACGCTCGCCATAAGAATCGAACCCACCCGCCGGACGGGCAGATCATGGTAACAATCGATCGCCGTCAACAGCCGCCTGGCGATGCCGGATACACGGCCGGGCCGCGTCAACAGCGAGCCCAGTCTCCGTCGAAACAAGGCCGCGGCAGGACGGTGTAAAAACGGCAGCAGCAAGCCGGCTGATGCCAGGGCGCCACACCAGGCCAGGGGCATGAGATAGCGCGCAAACGGCCCGGCCTGTGCACCCTCCACCGAAAGAATCAGGGCGGCGCTGATGAACAGGGTAAATACCGACACCAGATTCTCGAACAGCAACAATGCGGCGGCGGCATGGCCCGAGCCCCCTTTGCGATAGTGATGCCAGCGTATCGCGGCCGAGGCCCCACGCGGCAGAGCGATGGTGTAAAAGCGGGCGATGAGGTTGATACGAAGCAGTTCCCAGAATCCGAGCATAACCCCGGTTGCGCGGGTAGTGAGATGGGCGATCCAGGCTCGGATCAGCACCGTCCCGATGGCGTTGAGCAACAATGCGACGATAAAATACCCGGGCCCGATCCGCACCCAGGCTTGTAACAACGCAGCCGGATCTACCAGGGAAAAACACAGGCCCAGCAACGCCGCCGAGACCAGTATTCGCAATACACGCCGATGACGCTGGATAAGGGTGGTCACGCCCACGGATCGCCCCTGGCATCCGTGGGGGGGGGATTCATGGCGCCGTAGGTCGCCAGCAATGAGATGGCATCGCTGATGACCTGGGTGGAGCCGAGATGACGCTTATACAGGCGCTCCAGCCAGGTTGTCTTCACCAGCGCCTCGATCTGACGTGGGTCAGGCGTGAAGGGCAACCCAGACAAGGCCCGATCGAGCGCCGGGCGAAGTGCACCGGAGAACCAACTGTCTATGGGACTGTCCACCGCCGCCAGTTTCGGCTGATGAATGATCTCATGGGGCAGCAAGCTGTGTTTCTCGGCCATGCGCATCAGACAGATCTTGCCAGGATCGGCGATCCTGCTCTGCCCCTCTTCCCGCAACAGGCGATCCGGCACCCGTGAGGCGAACCGGCGCAGATCCGGATGCAGGTAGGGACTGTGGACCCGGACGCCGGTCACGTCGGTGCTGGCGATCAGTTTGGTCCTGTTTGGCGACACCAGGCCCTTCGCGGCATAGCCGATACGTTGAATGGAAAGCCCCTGGAACGGCTCGGCCAATGACCTGACGATGGATTCCACCGCCTCACTGCGATCCGGCCGGGCACCCCGGCGCAGGGCATTGACGGTGGTCTCATCCATCACCCGGAAGGTCAGAAACGCCCGGGTCGGCATCGGCCGTGCGGTTGCCCGGAGCAGCGTCATGGCAACGCGATGGGGATGACCGATGAATCGATCCAACCCTGGCCGACCCAGCAGGCCGGTCAGGGCGGCCACCGTCCAGGACGGAAGCTGCGGCAGCCGGGCGAACGCCCGGGTACGCTTGTAGGTCCCGGGGTAGCCTAAAAAGACCGCGTCGCATCCATCCCCGGAGTAGGCAACGTCGAGTCCGTCGCTGCGGATTCGGTCACAGACATGAACCGTCTGTATCACGTAGTTCAACCAATTGGTGGGCTGCACATAGTGCTCACCGTAGTCATGCAACCCGGTCGCAATGACCTGCGGCGTGATATCCACCCAGGTGTGCCTGCAGCCGAGATGGCGCGCCAGCGTGTCCGTGTGGGGCTGGTTGTAGCGGGCGTCTGCGTAACGGAATGAATAGGTATGGACGCGTTTACCCAGGCGTTGGAGCATGGCGGCGACCAGTGCCGAATCGAATCCACCCAGCAGCACCCCAACCTCGGCGGCCGCCGGCAATTGATCCTGAACGCACCCCATCATCACCTGGTAGAGCCGATCGACCAGCGCGTCCTCGGATTCCGGAACCGGAATGTCCATGTCGGGCGGTCTATTCGATGACGGACGATGCAAGCACCATCCGGCGAAACCCCGAGCGTACGCCTCACCGGGCGCCAGCAGCTCAACCCCCCGATACAGCGTGCGCCGGGACGGCAGAAAACCGTAGACCAGGAAAAAATCCTCCAGGCCACGATCCAGCTCCACCTGCCCATGCAGGCGGGCACAGACCAGGGGATGGCTGGCCGCCGCCAGTTCCCCATCCGCGACCGAACAATAGGGCGCCCGGTTACCGGATCCGTCGCCCGCCACCTGCACGCGGCCCTCGCGGCAACCCGCCACCACCATGAACGAGCCGGCCAGGCCCTCCACCGCAGACTCACCGGATTTCAATCGTTGCAAAGCGCGATCGGCAATGCCGAGGGCATCATCGACGCGGATGCCCATATCGTCGCATCCGCGTACGGGATGGGCCGACCCATGGGCCAGGGCAAAACCCGCTTCAGTGCGAGCAAGGGCCGTAAGTCCGGCATCGCCACACCAGCCCAGGGATACGCCTGGCAATGGATGGGTTACGGTCACATCGCCGAATCGAGACCCCAGTGCCCGGCGCAAACGCGCGGCACGCTCAGCCTCGCCGCCGCTTGCGCCCAGCAGTGCCGCGAAACGGTTCATGCGGCCAGGTCCGGCAGGTCCGTTTCTAGAATTCGGGCCACGGAGTCGATGGTTTCCCTGGAGCGCCGACGCATTTCGGGCAGCCGTGCCGAGAGCTGACTGCGATAGCCGGACGCCGCCGCGAACAAAGACTCGATGCGGTCGATCAATGTATCCGCCTCGATGTCCTGGGACGACAATACCCAGTCGTCCAGCCCCAGGTCGTGCAAAATACCCCGGGTCTTGTGACTGTATCCGATAGCCAGTACCGGCACCCCGCTGTCCAAGGCGGCGATGTTGGCGTGCATGCGACAGCCAACAAATGCGTCACAGCGGGCAATCACCCCTTTGATCTCCTCGGGTCGGTACTCCCGTTCAAGCCTGTTAATGGGATGTCGCATCAGCCGGGCCAACTGTTCCCCGACAGCGCGATCGTCACCGGACGGTCGGGGTCCAAACACGTGGGGCACCAAAAGAACGTCTATCCCCAGGCTTTCAACGAGATGATCCAGAGCCCGGGCGAAGGCGCTCAGTTTGTCGCTGCCCGCTCCCCCTACATGACGGTTGGTCTTGTTTGCCAACAGGGCGCTCACCGAAACACCCAATCTCAGTCCCGGCGCCTCTGGCACCCCCTCCTGGGTCAATATCGCGGCGATTCGCTCCTCAGGCGCGGGCTGGAGCATGAACGCAAGATCCGCCGTCTGAACAGGGTGAATCCCGTCATCGTCCAACGCAGCCAGTAACGGCGGGCTCAGCGACTCGCGAACGGCGATCAGCCGCGCACGGCGGAAGATCCGTCTTGCCATCGGTGCGAGCCGCCGGAATGGGCCCACGGATTGGGCACAAACAAAAAGGGGGCGCCCGAGAGCCTGTGCCTGCAGCAGGGGCAGGAAATGGGAATATCCAACCAAAGCCCCATAGTCTTCCGTCAACATGTCACCGCTCAAATCAACCACCAGGTCCGCACGCGCCATGGCATCGATCTCGGCGTTGATAGCGTAGCGCTTCAGCGGCACGCCCAAAGCGTGGAGCGATTCCAGAATCGCCCAGTGCAGCGTGGCCAGCGGCAGATTTCTGCGGCGGCTTTTTACTACCCGCATGGGTGCGTAGTAGTCACCGTCGAGCTGTGGAAAAGGCGAGGCAAGAACAATGTCCGCATCGGGCAGGCGTTTGCGCAGTTCTGAGGCAAAAACCTGTTGCATAGCCGCATCACCCTTGTTCTTGCAGCAGTACGTACCGGTCAATACCACCCGGGCCGAATCGACCCGTCGTGTCGCTTGGGCGACCGGTTTCATGCGGGCCGGACGTGGCAACCGCTCGCCAGCCTGAGACGGAGCGGTCGAAAGACGCGAAGGGGTTCGATACATATGATTGACATTCCGCACGGTCGATCACGATTCAGAACTGGTCTCCAGACCTGACAACAAATCCCACGGGGGGATAACATCCGTAATCGGCAGTGTGTGGCCAGCCTGAGGCTTTGCTTGAACCCAGCAAGTAAGCAAAGTACGGGCCGACCAGCATGCCGGGTGCCGATGCAAGGATGCGAATTGGCGCGGATGGCCCAGCCCAACGATGCACCACAAACACACCACAATTAGACCGCGTTCGCACGAGAACTGGAATGAGGATGGCAATAAAAACGCCATATCATGGTTCACAGACCAAATTGCAAGGTCAATCCCGCCCTTTAAACCGATCGTTCTGGTCATGGGTGTGTGCGGCTCCGGCAAATCGGCCATCGGTGCTCTGCTGGCGGAGGCGCTCCAAGTCCCGTTTCTGGAAGGAGACGCGTTTCATTGCACCGACAACGTGCGCAAGATGCTTGCGGGCATTCCCCTGACCGATGCGGGCCGTGCGGAATGGCTGGTGGCGCTGGCCGATACCCTGTCCAATGCGGGTGATTCCGGCGCCGTGCTGACCTGCTCGGCGCTGAAACAACGCTATCGCGATGTGCTGCGTGGCGGCCTGCCCACCGTGAGTCTGCTGTAACTGGACGGTTCGGCGGAAACCATAGCGGCCCGAATGGCGCAGCGCCGTGATCACTGCATGCCGGCATCGCTGCTGGCAACTCAGCTGGCGGACCTGGAGCCGCCTCAGGCGGACGAGCCGCACTGGGCGCTGAGCATCGAACAACCGCCGCAGTGCAGTACCTGACACACGCAACGGAAACCAAGCCTTGAAAACATGCAGGCTGTTCGGCGCCGGCGATCTCCGCATCGTCGAGCAGACCGAGGCAGATGACCCGTAGGGCCCGAACGAAGTGCGCCTCCGTGCCCGCATGGGCGGCATCTGTGGTTCGCATCTGCACTACTTCCATGGAGGCAGGGTGGGCAGTTTCGCGCTCCGGGAACCGCTTGTTCTGGGCCACGAAGTATCGGGGGAAGTCGAGCAGGTCGGCGATTCGGTGGTCCGGGTCCGGGTCGGACAGCGGGTGGCGGTCAATCCCAGCCTGCCCTGCATTGCCTGCGACTTCTGTCTTCAGGGCATGGGCAATCACTGCCGAACCATGCGCTTTTTCGGCAGTGCCGCATTCATGCCCAACGTCCAGGGGGTATTCAAATAAAGCCTGCGGGTGCCGGAGAGCCAGAGCGTGCCGGTGCCCGATGACCTGGATTTCTCGCTGGCGGCCATGGGCGAGCCCCTGGCGGTGGCTGCCCAGGTCGGTGCGGACCAAACCCTCCATTCCGATCAGGGATGCGGTCCAGGCGTTCAAAACCGCCGCGGACCGCAGCCGCCATATGAAGGTGCAGTTGGAACCGTGACGACACGGCAGCGGCCAGGCCATGCCGGCTGCTGTTTAGTCGTGTGGATATCGTGCACCGATGCGCTGCCGTTTGCGGCCATCCAATTTCCCAACCCCAGGTCCCGACCATGACCCATCCCCTGTTCGATCTCTGTGGAGACCCTGAGTGCGGCCGGACACGCCGTCAGCGGACGAGCCTTCGATCTGTTCGACCCGGCCGCGGTGCGAGACGGCGTGGCCGGAATCGAATCGAAGATCGGGCCCATCGACATCCTGATCAACAACGCAGGCATCCAGCGTCGCGTTCCGCTGCTGGAGTGCAGGGAGGAAACCTGGCGGGAAGTGATCGACACGAAGCTCAGCAGTGTATTCCGGGTGGGCCGGGAGATTGCCCGTGGCATGGTGACCCGCAGGCTCGGCAAAATCACCAACATCTGCTCGTTGCAAAGCGAACTCGGCCGATACTCGATCGCACCGTATGCCGTATCCAAGGGCGGCGTGAGCTCGCTGACCCGAAACATGTGCGCAGAGTGGGCGCAGCACGATATCCAGGTAAATGGAATCGGACCGGGTTACTTCAAGAGCGAACTCACCCGCGCCCCGGTGGATGACGAGACATTTTCGGATTGGCTCTGTGCCCGGACGCCTGCGAATCGCTGGGGGGGCGTATCTGAACTCAAGGGCGCGGCCGTTTACCTGGCGTCGCAGGCCTCAGACTATGTCAACGGACAGATTCTGTATGTGGACGGCGGGCTCAGCGCAGTGGTGTGAGGAATCCAGTACGCTCAAACCCGGGTGATGACAGAATGGATAGGCGCGGAGAGAAATCGCGGCTCTGGAGGCCGCTGCGCCGATGCACTCCGGCTTGCCGATGAGCACTGCAGCACTCGGTGGCGCAGCGGTCATCGGCTCGTAACGTCGGGCAAGTATCGATTCGGTAGTCATGGTCCTCGCTGAATCTGGTGTCATTCTTCGTTCGTAGGGTGTTTTGTTCTGGCTCGAATGTGTGTGGCATTCGGTTCAGCGAGCGCGCCAGTTACCGGTTCGCCTCACTGTCGCCGGCCTCGCCTGCGAAGTTATCGAGACCCCGCTGCACCTGCGTCCCCCTCTGTCAACACCCGGTCTTTGCAAACACTGCATAGCTTGTATAGCTATTGGACTTCATGCCCTTCAGGCTGAGGCCTCCAAGGCCATCATCTTGGCTTCGACCCGACACCCGAACCATCAATCCATGCGAGAGCTCGATAGGGTGTCGGTAGTGGCTTCACAGTACGTGAGACACCCACTGGTGACCCATCTCGTAAAAATGACTGCGCAGGAGATGAAGGTTAATGAAATTACTGCGGCCTGAATT
The DNA here is from genome assembly GCA_024641125.1 of Candidatus Competibacteraceae bacterium. Classification (GTDB taxonomy): domain Bacteria; phylum Pseudomonadota; class Gammaproteobacteria; order Competibacterales; family JAHEDQ01; genus JAHEDQ01. Next base: position 26,473 of record JAHEDQ010000027.1, read on the forward strand.
CACCGACCTCATCAACCTGCCTCACTCCCGCGCCCGAACGAAGTCAGTTCGATGGACGCGGGTCACCGCATGCAAACCACGGCGCCCGCCTGTCGCCTTGAGTGTTGCGCTGTTCGGCTCGAGCACCACCGCAAGCCAGGCTGAGACTTCTCTGGAACAGCAGCTCGAATTGCTGAAAAGCCGGGTGGCGCAGCAGCAGCACATGATCGAGGCGATGCAGCGCCAGTTGGACGCCCAGACAACGGCCGACGCTGAGCGCGTGCGCGCGGAGGAGGAGATCAAACAGCAGGCAGTGACGGCCGAGAGCATCGCCCAGGAGGCGCAGCGAGGTGTCGACGAAATCGCGCAGGTCGAAGGTCTCGATCTTTCCAAGGAAACGAACGGCCTGGGTGAGACGAAAGGCACTCAGTTCAAGGTTCCGAACACCGACACGGTGATGACGATCAGCGGCTATATCAAAGCCTCCGCCATTCACGACTTTGACAAAATCGGCTCCCCGACCAAGTTCGTCACCAAGGATATTGTGGTCAACGGCCAGCCCGCCGATCCGCCCGGCAAACGAACCACGTTCACCGCCAACGCGTCCCGCTTTGTCTTCGGCACTGCCACACCTTTGGAAGCGAGCCAACTCTCAACGCTGTTTTCCTGGGACTTCAACGGCAACACCTCGTCAGCCAGTCCCAGTCTAAGGCTGCGCCAGGCATGGGGCCGGCTGGACGATATTGCCTTTGGGGGAGACCTGCGATTCGGTCAGGCCTGGACCACCTGGAGCGACGTCGATGCGCTGCCTGAGACCATGGACTTTCAGGGTCCGAACGGGGCTCAGCAGAAGCGCCAGACTCTTGTCCGCTGGTCGCGTGATTTCGACAAACGGTATACCCTCCACCTTGCCCTGGAACAACCGGACTACAGCATCACCGACGGCAGCGATAAAACCGGCTGGCCTGACACCATTTCCTCTCTCAACTGGCATGGCGATTGGGGCCACGTCCAGCCCGCCCTTATCGGGCGTCAGATCCGCGGCGACGATTCCGACTACGGGACAGATACTGTCTTCGTCTGGGGCATGCAGGTTGCGGGCACGATCCAAGTTCCCCAACTCGCTGCAAAGGACAATCTCAAGTTTCAGACGGCCTATGGCGCGGGCATCGGAAGCTACAACAACGACGGCGGTTTCGACGACGCTTTGTTCACTGATGACGGCGATCTGAAGGCGATCAAGTCGTTCCAGGGATACGGTGCGTTCCAGCACTGGTGGACCGCCGAGTTGCGCTCCAACGCAGTTGTCGGCTGGGTGAACGCGGACAACAGAAGCGAGCAGAGCGACGACAGCCTGGATCGAACCTTGTACACCGCCGCAAACCTGGTCTGGAACCCCTACGAGCAGGTCGATATGGGAATCGAGTGGCTCTGAGGTAAGCGCAAGACAAGAACAACGACGATGGCGACGCCAATCGCGTTATGGCAAGCACCAAGTTCAAGTTCTGATACCGACATGCGTTTGTCATGGCGGAGTTCAGGCGCCCAGCACACGGCCCGTGCCGGCGTCGATTCCGCGCCGAACGCGTGCGGTGTGAGAAGCACCCATCGTACCGACACTGTCCGACCCCCGACTCATTGCACAGCGCATGGCGCGGTAAGTGGTCTGCGCGGAGAGGCCTACTGATCCCGATTTTGCCCACACGAGCGCGGACCGATTGAAATGGCACTGCACAGCAAAGACGAAATCCGATCTGAGTTTTTCGACGACCTCTACGCCTCGTCTGACTTCTCGGTCAGCATGCCCACGTACAAGATGCCCGAGAAGGAACACACCCGCGGCATGCCTTTGCCGTGGTGCGCGACGAACTGATGCTGGACGGCAATTCGCGCCAGAATCTGGCGACATTCTGCTCGACCTGGTTGGAACCCGAGGTCCATCAGTTGATGGACCTCAGTGTCGACAAGGACGAGTATCCGCAGACGGCGGAGATCGAGGCACGCTGCGTCCATATGCTGGCCGATCTGTGGAACGCGCCCGACACCGCCAACACCCAAGGGTGCTCGACCACTGGTTCCAGCGAGGCGGCGATGCTCGGCGGTATGGCCATGAAGTGGCGCTGGCGTGAGAAAACGAAGGCCCAGGGCAAGCCTACCGACAAACCGAACCTGATCACCGGACCGGTGCAGATCTGCTGGCACAAGTTCACCCGCTACTGGGATGTCGAGCACCGCGAGATTCCAATGGAGCACGGGCGGCTGCTGATGACACCGGAAGAGGTTCTCAAGCTTTGCGACGAGAACACCATCGGCGTCGTTCCGACCCTCGGTGTCACATTTACCTGCGATTACGAACCGGTTAAAGCGGTCGCCGACGCATTGGATCAGCTTCAGAAGGATACGGGCTCGACATCCCGATACACGTCGACGGCGCCAGTGGCGGCTTTCTAGCGCCGTTCTGTGCACCCGGCCTGGAGTGGGATTTTCGCCTGCCCCGGGTCAAGTCGATCAATACATCGGGCCACAAATTCGGGCTCTCTCCCCTCGGTGTCGGCTGGGTGGTGTGGCGGGAAGCAAAGGATCTTCCGGAGGATCTGATCTTCAACGTCAACTACCTGGGCGGCAACATGCCCACATTCGCGCTGAACTTTTCCCGTCCGGGTGGGCAGATCGTCTGCCAGTACTACAATTTCCTCCGCCTCGGCAAAGAAGGCTACCGCAAGATTCAGAGCGCCTGCTACGAAACGGCCCAATACATTGCCGACGAGATCGGCAAGATAGGGCCGTTCGAGATCATCTACAGAGGTGATGCGAAGGGTGGCATTCCCGCACTGTGCTGGAAGATCAAGGACGGGTTCGATACCCAGGGCTACACCCTCTACGACATCGCGGACCGTCTCCGCAGCCGCGGCTGGCAGGTGCCGGCATATTCGCTGCCGGCCAATTGCCAGGACCTGGTGATCCAGCGAATTCTGGTGCGCTATGGCGTCAGCAAGGACCTGGGCGCGCTGTTGATCGAGGACATGCAACGATGTCTCGAGTATTTCGAAGCCCATCCCATTACGCGACCCATGGGCGGTGATGAAGCCAGCGGCTTTCACCACAATTAATCAGTGACTCGGGTTCGGTCAACGGGTGACACCACGGGGCCTCCCAGATGCGGGGCGCCGCAACAGTAAAGTGTCGAGGCCACCGCACCGTGCTGGCGCACCGGGACACGCCCCCCATAACAGGAGGCGACGACGGCCGGGGCGGGCAATACGCCGAAGTACAGCGACATTTGGATCGTCGCCACGTTGCAAATGAATCCCGCGCTCCCAGTGTTCCTGGCGCTTGCGATCGGGTACTGGGTCGGCGCCATTAAATTGGGAGGTTTCAGTCTCGGCGCGGTCACAGGAACGCTGCTCGCGGGTGTGTTGATCGGCCAGTTGGGCATCAACGTCTCGGATCAAGTCAAAACGATCTTCTTCCCGATGTTCAGTTTTGCGGTGGGATACGGGGTCGGCCCGCAGTTCGTCCGCGGTATCGCCCATGACGGCGGGCCGCATGCCGAACGCGACCGACGTGGTGTTTGTCGTCCTCGACAGATCGTTCGGCGCCATGGTCCCTCCGGTTGCGGGCGTCCCAATCACGCTGTCCGCATGCGGCGGCGAGGGCTTCGCTCGCCAACCTCAACGAGTACGACTACGCTGCAATCGGTACCGCGGTTCGTAGACTTCTCGACGACTATTATGCGGACTATCAGCGTCAAAAAGGCAGCTGAGACGATCGATGTTCAGCCGCGGGCAACCAGAATCGGGGACGTCATCTCGGACAAACGCGCTCGTTGCTGACCGTCGGCGGCAAAGTTAGCCGGGTTTAGCCAGCGCTCGAATGCCTGGCTCAATGCCGGCCACTCCGAATCGATGGCGGCATACCATGCGGTATCGCGATTTCGTCCCTTGTAGACCGTGGCCTGACGGAAAACGCCTTCGAAAGACAACCCCAGCCGCTGCGCCGCAGCCCGCGAACGCTGGTTGAGGGCATCGCACTTCCACTCGTAGCGGCGATAGCCTGCTTCGAAAGCGCGTTTCATCAGCAGATACATGGCCTCTGTGGCGGCCGGCCTGCGTTGCATCGGCGGGGCGAAATTGATGTGCCCCACTTCTATGGATCCGTGGTCCGGTTGAATACGCAGGTAGCTGGCTACCCCCACGGCCCGCCCACTTTCGAGATCCAGGATGGCATGGAACAGCGGGTCTTGAGCTCGGCTGACGGTTTCCAACCATTCCTGATAGTCATCCAGAGTGGCAAACGGTCCATAGGGCAGGTAGGTCCAGATGCGGCCTTCGGTATCGGTTGCATAGGCGTGATACAAATCCGACCCATGGCGTTTCGGATCGATCGGCTCGAGGCGGCAGTAGCGGCCGTCGACGGCCACACGGCTCGGCAGCTGCGGGGGCATCCAGTCAACAACCGGCTCGCCGATGGGCAATCCGAGTGGGTTCAAGCTTTGGGTCATGGGTTTGTTTCCGGTGCTGGCGGGTCCGACAGTTCACAAAACCGGTCATCGTAATTCCAGCGCCCGCCGGCATCCAGGCAGGCATCTGCGGCGCCAAACTCACCCAGCAGGGTACTGAAATAGAGCAACAAGCCGAACCCAAAACAGGCGGCGCCCACCAACTGG
>JAHEDQ010000028.1 GCA_024641125.1 Candidatus Competibacteraceae bacterium
TGGCGGTGTGCTGTCGCTGGGCCATGGCCTATCCAGAGGGGGCTGGAATCGCGGTGGAAGCGCTGCGATCGCTAACGCACCTGTGGGCGCTGCTGGAGCGCCTGGAACGGCATTCGGCGGTGGTGGCGGCTTGCCGTGCCGAGTGGATCGAGCCGCCGTTCCTGACCGCACCCAGGAGCCCCAGGCCGCCCGTCGGCAGCGTCACGGGCTGATGTTCGTCGAGTGAGTCCGCATGTCGGGCATAGCAGAGCAGGTACTCAATGATGCAAATCCAAACCGCCCCTGTTGAACTAGGAGACAAAGCCGAATGGCGGGCCTTGTTTGATGGTTATGCCGACTTTTACGGTGTGGCCATGACCGATGCGATTGCCGATGAGGTCTGGCGTTGGCTGCTGGACCCGGGTCATGTGCTGGAAGGCTTGCTGGCGCGCGATGATGCTGGACGAGCCCTTGGTCTGGCTCATGTGCGGACATGCCCACGTCCGCTGGGGGGGTGCGAGATTGGGTTTCTGGATGACCTGTTCGTGCTGCCGGAGGCGCGCGGTAGCGGCGTGGCGGACGCGCTGTTCGCGGCGCTGGCAGACCTGGCACGTGAAAGAGCCTGGCCGGCCCTGCGCTGGAACACCCAGCACTTCAATGCCCGGGGCCGCGCCTTCTACGATCGCTACACCGGAGGACCCAGCGATTTCATACTCTATCAATGGAATCAGACTTGAGGCGCTGCGTTACCCATGGTGAGTATCCGGGCATGGTGAGTATCCGGGCCGCCAATGAAGGTGATTTCGACGCGATCTGGCCGATTTTCCGGGACATTGTCGCCACCGGTGACACCTACGCCTATCCGCGTGATACGACACGCGATCAAGCCCTGGACATCTGGCTGAGGGTGCCGCGGAAAACCTTCGTCGCCGAACTGGATGACCGCATCCTTGGCACCTACTACATCAAGACCAATCAGGCCGGCCCCGGCGACCATGTGTGCAACTGCGGGTACATGGTTTCGCCCGCGGCCCGGGGCCAGGGGCTGGCCACCGCCATGTGTGAGCACTCACAACAGGTGGCCCGGGATCTCGGCTACAAGGCCATGCAGTTCAACTTTGTGGCCGCCACAAATCTGGGCGCGCTCAGGCTCTGGCACAGCCTCGGTTTTGGCACCGTGGGACGGCTGCCCAAGGCGTTCAATCACCCCACCCGGGGCTATGTGGACGCCCTGGTGCTGTACAAATGGTTGCAGCAGGCGGACTAGTCGGTGATTTCAAAACCGTTGAGCACCAGGGCCAGCAGTCCGTAGTAGCCCAGCACAATCATTAACTCCAGAATGCCCGCCGGGCCGAAGCGGTCTTCGGCCGCCCGAAACAGGGACTCCGGGAGTCTGCGCTCATTGAGCAGCGTGATCGCAAAGCGATAGACCAGCTTTTGATCCGGCTCCCGGAATGGGGGCGTCTCGCGGCGCCGAAGCGCATCCAGCAGATCCGGGTCCAGGCCCTCCCGCTCACCGATCGGGCGATGGTGATCCCATTCGAACGGCGCATCCCAGTGCACTGCGGTAATGAGAATGGCCAGTTCCCGCAGTGCGCCCGGCAGTTGCCCGGCGTAGCGCAGGTGCGCGCCCATCTGCTGTACCAGATCACCGATGGCGGGTTCATGCAGCAGCGCCCGCATGGGTCCGAAAACGGCCCCTCTCGGGCCGTTGACGATGCGGCCCGCCAGTGCTCTCTGGGCCTCGCTCAGGTTTGGATCGTTCGGATCGATGGGGGCTCGCATGGCCGTTCCTGTAACTGAATCGGGGAGGGTATGGTCAGCCGATCAGACCTGGCCAAGAGCGGCCTCGATGGCTGTCGCCAATCGGTCGACGATTTCATCGATCTGAGCCTGATCCACAATGAAGGGGGGTGCCAGCAGGATGTGATCTCCGAACCGGCCGTCCACGGTGCCGCCCATGGGGTAGCACATCAGGCCGTTGGCCATGGCCTGTTGTTTGACCTTTGCGTGCAGTCTGCGGCTTGGGTCAAAAGGTCTCTTGTTGGCTCGATCCGACACCAGTTCCACACCCCGAAACAGCCCCCGGCCCCGAATATCACCCACGTGGGGGTGGTCGCCGAGACGGCTCCGCAGCGCACTGTCCAGCGCCTCGCCCAGGGGCTGAACCTGCGCCAGGATCCGATCATCCAGCAGACGCGAAAGGACCGCATTGGCCGCGGCGCAGGCCGTGGGGTGGCCCAGGTAGGTGTGGCCATGCTGGAATTGTCCGGATCCCTGTTCGATCGCCCGGTAGATTTCCCGCCGGCAGATCATGGCGCCCACCGGTTGATACCCCGCGCCCAGACCCTTGGCGATACAGACCATATCCGGCACCACGCCGTCCTGGGCACAGGCGAACAGGGTGCCGGTCCGGCCCATGCCGCACATCACCTCGTCCAGGATCAGCAGCACACCGTGCCGGTCGCAGATCTCGCGAATGCGACTGAAATATCCCGCCACCGGCGGCACCGCGCCCAGGGTTGCTCCCACCACCGGCTCGGCCACGAACGCGGCAACGGTGTCGGGACCCAGGCGCTGGATCTCCTGCTCGAGTTCGTCCGCCATTCGCAGACCGTAGTCCTCGAGGGATTCCCCCGGCGCCAGCCCTCTATAGGCGTAGCAGGGAGAGATGTGGGACATCTCCACCAGCAGCGGCTCGAACTGCGCCCTCCGGAATCGATTGCCGCCCGCGGCGAGGGCGCCCAGGGTATTGCCGTGGTAGGACTGCCAACGGGCGATGAAGTGGCGGCGGCGGGTTTGGTCGATTTCGACGAAGTACTGCCGGGCAAGCTTGAGCGCCGCCTCAGTGGCTTCGGATCCGCCGGACACGAAATAGACGTGATCCAGATCGCCCGGCGCCGCCGCAGCCAGACGCGTGGCCAGGGTTTCGGCAGGTTGGGAGGTGAAGAATCCGGTGTGGGCGAACGGTATGGCATCCACCTGGGCGTGGATGGCTGCCTTTACCGCCGCGTCCGAGTGCCCCAGGCAGGATACTGCGGCGCCGCCGCAGGCATCGAGATAGCGCCGGCCCTGGGTGTCGATCAGATAGGCGCCTTCACCGCGCGCCACCGTGGGCAGGCGCACCTGGGTGTGGCGAGGGAATACATGGCTCATATCGGGATTCCGGAGTTCTATGGGCGCGCCGACCCGAGGACATGCTTGAACCATAGTAGAGGCCGGGAGGTGAGGCCAGCCGCCCCACATCGTTCGCGGCCATCCCGTTCAGCACCTGCATCGCTGCACCCACCCGTTTGTGACGCGGTTTGTCCGGGTGGGCGGTCGCCGTTACCGCTTCGAGCAATGGTTATCAATTGGCGGACGATCGGGCTATTCTTGCATTTCCGCGACGGTCATCCCCGTCGCTTCGGGCAAAACAAGCCAAACAATGACTTTTTGAACCGGGCACCCTTCGGCCGGTTCTTTGACTGGAGGACACTATGAAGCTGTTGGCGTCGGCGAAAACGGTTCTGTTTGGATTCACCGCAGCGGCCACCTTGGCGCTGGGGCCGGTACAGGCCCAGGAGGACCACTCTTACATTCTGGCCACGGCCTCCACCGGTGGTACCTACTATCCGGTGGGTGTCGCCCTGGCCACCCTGACCAAAGTCAAACTGCAGCCCACCGACAAGATCGACATGTCGGCGATCAATTCGGCCGGTTCCGGTGAGAATGTGCGGCTGTTGCGGGAGAACGAGGCCCAGTTCGCGATTCTGCAGGGCCTGTACGGGTACTACGCCCGCACCGGCACCGGCCCGGTGGAGGCGGATGGTCCCCAGGACGAGCTGCGATCCATCAGCATGCTGTGGCAGAACGTGGAGCAGTTCGTTCTGGACAGCGATGAGGCGAAGACCGGGACCATCGAAGACTTCGTCAACGCCAAGGGCCAGACGGTTGCCTTGGGTAAAAAGAACTCAGGCACCATCGGTTCCAACAAGACCATCCTGGGCAACCTGGGAGTCGATATCGATACCGACTACACGCTGATCTATGGCGGTTACGGTCCCAGCGCCGCCGCCATACAGGACGGTAAGGCGGTGGGAATGAGCACCCCCGCAGGCGTGCCCACCGGTGCCGTGACCAAGCTCATGGCCTCCAATGATGGGGTGACCTTGCTTTCCTTCACGCCGGAACAGGCCAAGCAGGCCGACGGCGGATTGAATCTGTGGACGCCCTATCTGATTCCCGCCGGAACCTATCCGGGGCAGGACGCCGACGTACAGACCATTGCCCAGCCGAATTTCCTGGCGGTCCGTGCCGACGTGCCGGAAGAGGACGTTTATAAGATCACCAAGACCATCTACGAGAACCTGGCGTTCCTGCAGGCGATCCACAAGGCCACCACCGCTATGGCGCTGGACAAGGCCATTGCCGGCCTGCCGGTACCGCTGCACCCGGGCGCGGCCCGTTACTACCGCGAGATGGGCATCGAAATCCCCGACAGCCTGGTGGCCAACTGATCCCGCGCAAAGCGGCGTTGACTTAAGGAGCCTCTGATTTATTCTGGACAGAGCAGATTGGAGGCTGAAATGTGCAGATTCAAGGCGCAGATCGCGGGTAGCAGTTCTTCTACTGCCGAGATCTGCGACGATGAAGCTGTGCATTTCAGTCCCAAGATGCACGTTCACGAATAGATCAGAGGCTCCTTCACCTGCGGGGGGCGTGTATCCCCCCGTTCGGTCGCTCAGGAGACTGCCACCGCATGTCTGGCGTGGAGCACGACGAAGACGACACTCTGCCATGGAACGACAGCCCACTGCGCCTGGCGGTGTTCGTGCTGGCGGTTGCCATTTCCCTCGGCCATCTCTGGCTCAATCTGTTCGGTACCGCCTCCACCCTGCTGCAGAACGGATTGCATTTCGCCGGTTTCGCCCTGCTGTGCTCCATGACCGTGCCGGCCGGCAAGCGGGCCTGGGCGCGCTCCGCTCCGGTCAAGGCGATCGGCATCGCGTTCGGACTGCTGGTGGCCGGATCGGCCATCTTCATGGTGATTCGCGAGGACGCGATCTACGCCCGCGGCGTGCGCCTGGTCGCTTCGGAATGGATCGCCGGCACCCTGCTCATTCTTGGCGCCATTGAGTTCACCCGGCGCACCACAGGCTGGATCATACCCGGTCTGATCATCCTGGCGCTGACCTATGTGGGCTGGTGGGGCACGCTCATCGACGGCGTGTTCCGGTTTCCCGGACTGTCCCTGGAAACCCTGATGTTCCGATCGATCTATGGCGACGACGCTTTGTTCGGCAATATTGCGCTGATTTCGTCTACGTTCGTGTTCATGTTCATCCTTTTTGGCGCGTTTCTGCTCAAGGCCGGCGCCGGTGAGTTCATCATTGACATGGCCCGGGCAGCGGCCGGACGGTTCGTGGGCGGGCCTGGTTTTGTCGCCGTCCTGGCCAGCGCGCTGACCGGCACCATATCCGGCTCCGCCGTGGCCAACACCGCGTCCACCGGTGTCATCACCATACCCCTTATGAAACGTGCCGGTTTCCCGGCCACTTTCGCCGGTGGGGTCGAAGCCGCCTCGTCTACCGGCGGTCAGCTGATGCCACCGATCATGGGTGCCGGCGCCTTTGTCATGGCCGCCACCACCCAGATCCCATACACCCAGATCGTTGCCATGAGCGTACTGCCCGCCCTGCTGTACTTTGCCACGGTGGGGTTCTTCGTCCGCATCGAGGCCAAGCGCTCCCACGCCACCGCCCTGATGGATCAGGAAGCGCCTGACCTGATCCAGGTGCTCAAACGCGGCGGCCCCCCTTTTCTCATTCCGGTGGTGGTTTTGATCGGTCTGCTGATATCCGGATTCACCCCCACCTATGCCGCCGGCATCGGCATTGCCGCCTGCGTCGTGGCCTCATGGCTCACACCCCATCGGATGGGGCCGAAGCGGATACTGGAGGCCTTGGAACTGGGGGCGCGTAATATGGTGATGACCGCCGTGTTGCTCTGCGCCGTGGGGCTGATCGTCAACGTCATCGCCACCGCCGGCATCGGCAACACCTTTTCGTTGATGATTGCCGACTGGGCCGGTGGCAGCATGATACTGGCCATCGTGCTGGTGGGTCTGGCCTCGCTAATACTGGGCATGGGTCTGCCGGTGACGGCCGCCTACATCGTCCTGGGTACGCTGTCGGCGCCGGCCCTGTATCAACTGATTCTGCAGTTCCAGCTGGTGGATTTGATTGCCGCCGGGACCCTGCCGGAAACTGCGCGGGCGATATTCATGCTGTCCGATCCCAGCGCCCTGGAGGCGCTGGCCGCGCCCATGTCCGCCGCCGCCGCCAAGGCCATGGTCAGCGGCTTACCCCTGGAAACCCTGGATCTGCTCTATGGCCAGGTGTTCGATCCGGCCGTGCTGACCGTTGCCCTGTTGTCCGCGCACATGATCATTTTCTGGCTGAGTCAGGATTCCAATGTGACGCCCCCGGTATGCCTGGCCGCGTTCACGGCGGCCGCCATCGCCAAGTCACCGCCCATGCGCACCGGCTTTTCCGCCTGGAAGACCGCCAAGGGGTTGTACTTCGTGCCTCTCCTGTTCGCCTATACGCCCTTGCTTGGCGGGGACTGGGTGGTGATGCTGGAGATCTTCTTCTTTGCCGTGTTTGGCCTTTGGGCGGTCAGTGCGGCGGTGGAGGGGTATTGGGAATCGCGTCTTCCGATTCTCCCGCGCCTGCTGGCGTTGTTGTTGGGCGCCGCTTTGCTGTGGCCGGCCGGGCTGCTGATCCATCTTGTTGCTCTGGTAACGATGCTGGCTTTGCTGATGTGGTCGGCACGCCGGGGTGCGCCTGAACCCGGGGTCGGTTTTCCCACGGACTCGGGCTGACCTGTGCGCCACCCCCGGTGGCGCGTCTGTATTTGAGGCGACTTCATGAGCATACGACTGCCTTACCTGCTTTTTCTCGGCGACGCGCCGGATCCGTTGGCCGCAAAAGTGGCGTTCGGCATCCGCGATTGGCGGCCCGAGAACTGCGTCGGGCAATTGCGGATGGCGGGCTGCCAGGCCGATTTGGGTCTCACCGATATGAGCCTGGAGCGGGCGCTCGCGGCGGGCGCCCGGACCCTGGTCGTGGGCGTGGCCAATCGCGGAGGGCTCATCCCCGAGACCTGGGTGAGCGCGCTGCAGGCGGGTCTGGAGGCGGGTCTGGACCTGGCCGCAGGGCTGCACAACAGACTGGCCGATGTGCCGGCACTGGCTGTGACTGCCGCCGGTTTGGGGCGTCAGATACATGACGTGCGCCAGCCCGAGCGGACCTACGACGTGGCCGACGGGCTGCCTCGCTCAGGAAAACGGCTGTTGACCGTTGGAACCGATTGCTCCTGCGGCAAGATGTACACCGCGCTGGCCCTGGAGAAGGCGATGCGGGCCCGCGGTATGGACGCCGATTTTAGGGCCACCGGCCAGACCGGCATCCTGATCACCGGGGAGGGTGTGTCCATCGACGCGGTGGTGGCGGACTTCATCTCCGGTGCGGTGGAGGCCCACGCACCGGCCAATGATCCCGAGCATTGGGACCTGGTTGAGGGCCAGGGCTCCCTGTTTCATGTGTCATTCGCCGGCGTCTCCACGGGGCTGCTGCATGGGGCCCAGGCGGATGCGCTGGTGCTGTGCCACGAGCCGACCCGAACCCACATGCGAGGATTGCCGCACTATCCGCTACCGGATCTGGAAACCTGTATGGCGGCCAATCTGAGGGTGGCGCGGCTCACCAACCCGGCGGCGCGTTTCGTGGGGGTATCGATCAACACCGCAAAACTGTCCGATCAGGCGGCAGCGGACTGTCTGAGCGAGATCGAGTCCCGCACCGGCTTGCCCGCGGTGGACGCGGTGCGCACCGGCGTCGAGCGCATCGTGGACGCTTTGGCGTGAGCCGATCGTTTGCGATCCGCGCCGAGACCTGGCCGGTTCGGGGACGATTTGCCATATCCCGTGGCGCCAACACGGCGGTGGATCTGGTGCTGGTGGAACTTGGTGAGGGGGGGCACCGGGGCCGGGGCGAATGCCGCCCCTACGGCCGATACGGTGAGACGGTAGATGGCGTCATGGCCGCGCTGGAGACGCTGCGGAGCCCGGTTGAACAGGGCCTGGAGCGGTCCGAGCTGCAGGACCTCATGCCGGCCGGCGCGGCCCGCAATGCGCTGGATTGTGCGCTCTGGGATTTGGCGGCCAAGGCCAGCGGAACCCCGGTCTGGACCCTGGCCGGGCTGGCTGAGCCGACAGCTCTGGCGACGGCCTACACGCTGTCGCTGGATACGCCCGAATCGATGCGGACGGCGGCCGAGCAGAACACGGATAAACCCCTGCTCAAGCTTAAGCTGGGCGGCGCTGGCGATCTGGAACGCGTGCGCGCGGTCCGCTCCGGGGCGCCCGATGCCCGCATTATAGTCGATGCAAACGAGGCCTGGACCCTGGATGACTACAAGAACCTGGTGCCAGAACTGGTGCAGCTGGGTGTGATGATGATTGAGCAACCCTTCCCGGAGGCGCAGGACGATGTACTGGCGGCGTTGTTGCGACCGATCCCCGTATGTGCCGATGAGAGCTGCCATGACCGCGCGTCTTTGCCGGGCCTGGTGGGAAAGTACGACATGGTCAACCTGAAACTGGACAAGACCGGGGGTCTGACCGAGGCGCTGGCGGTCAGGCGAGAGGCGGAGGCCGCCGGCTTTGGGATTATGGTGGGGAGTATGGTGGCCACTTCGCTGGCCATGGCGCCGGCGGTGTTGCTCGCCCAGGGCGCGGCGGTGGCCGATCTGGACGGTCCTCTGCTGCTGGCCGAGGACCGATCACCGGGCCTGGTGATAGACGCCGTCGTCATTGAACCGCCGTCGACGGAACTTTGGGGGTAAGCGCATGAGCAGAATTGTCTACGTCAATGGCGAGTTTCTGCCCGAGGAAGAGGCCCGGGTGTCGGTGTTCGACCGCGGCTTTTTGTTCGCCGACGCGGTGTACGAGGTGTCGGCGGTGTTGCGGGGACGGCTGGTGGACAATGCCGCCCACATGGCGCGCCTGCATCGATCCCTGGCGGAACTGGAGATCCCGGTGCCGACCAGCGACGAGGAGATTGTGGCGGTACAACAGGCCTTGATCGAGCGCAACGATCTGGATGAGGGCGTCGTCTATCTTCAGGTCACGCGGGGCGTTGCCGACCGGGATTTCGTTTTTCCCGAGGGCATTCAGTCCGGTCTGGTGATGTTCACCCAAGCCGAGGCTCTGATCGACAAGGCTCTGGCCGAGCGCGGCATCAGTGTCGCCACCACGCCGGACCTGCGTTGGAAACGGCGCGACATCAAGACGGTGGCCCTGTTGGCGGCGTCCATGGCAAAAACCGCGGCCAAACGCGCCGGCGCCGACGATGCCTGGTTCGTCGAGGACGGCTATGTGACCGAGGGCAGCTCCAACAATGCCTTTATCGTCACCGCCGACGGCATCCTGGTGACCAGGCAACTGGGTAACGAGATTCTGCACGGCATCACCCGGGCCAGCATCCTGCGGCTGTGCCAGGAAACCGCCATCCCGTTCCAGGAACGTCGCTTCACCGTGGCGGAAGCCTACGCCGCTCGGGAGGCGTTCATCACCAGCGCCTCCACCTTTGCCCTGGCAGTGGTTCGCATCGACGGGCATGTGATCGGTGGGGGTGTTCCGGGGCCGGTATCCCGGCGGCTGCGAACGCTATACATAGAGGCCGCATTGCGTGATTCCGCCGAGCACTGATGCCGTCGTGCCGCGACCTTTCTCAAGGCGCTTCTGATCTATTTGTGAACGTGCATCTTGGGACTGAACTGCACAGCTTCATCGTTGTAAATCTTGGCAATAGAATCACTGTTACCTGCGATCTGCGCCTTGAATCTGCGCATTTCACCCGCCAATCTGCTGTGTCCAGAATAAAGCAAGGGCTGCTGGACGGTGCTGTGTTTTACGGGTGTTTTCCGGTCAAACCAATCAGGCGTCTCATGGCCTCCACCCCCAGCGCCGGGCCGATGGCCAGGGTCGCCAGCGTAATCGGCCAGCCCACGGCCTCGGCCACCCAGGGTGTGATCTGAACCGTGAAAATAGTCAGGGCGAAACCCAGGGCGGTTTGAAACGTCATCAGGCTGCCGGCCCGATTTGGTGGGGCCGCATCCGCCACCAGCGCGGAGAATTGGGCAGAATCGGGCACCACGCTGAGACCCCAGAGCAGGGTCAGGGCAATGAGCAGTGGAGCAGGCCCGCCAAAGCTCAGTGCCGTAGCCAATGCCGACGATCCGCTGCCGATCATGGCCAGTTGTGCAACCCGGGCTTTCCCGATCCGGTCGGCCAGGAGCCCGGCCGGGGCGCAGGCCAATCCACCCACGGCAATGGCGCCAAAGGCGGTCAGCTTCGCCAGATCGGTGGCCTGCGCCGCTGGCATGGAGAGGCCGAACGAGGCGCCGGCCGCGGCGCCGATCCAGGCCCAGAACGCGTACAACTCCCACATGTGACCCAGATACCCGGCATAGGCCAATCGAACCCGGCGATTGTGCCAGGCCAGAAATACGGTACGGGGATCGAAGGCGGTGGCGCGGGCGTGGTGGGGACCAAGCCGGGCGGCCAGGATGACAATGCCGGCCAGGCTGGCCAACACCGAGGCGGCGGCCACCGTCAGCCGCCAATCGGTTCCGCCGTACCAGGAGATGAGATGAGGAACTGATGAACCCAGGGTCAGGGCGCCCACAAGCAGACCCACCAGCAAACCCCGATCCCGCTGCCCCCAACCCACGGCGATTTTCATGCCCACCGGATAGATGCCCGCCAGACAGCCACCGGTCGCGAAACGCAGGGCGATCTGCCCCGCTCCGCCCACTGTCGTTAATAGCAGTGCGGCGTTGGCGGCTGCCGCCAGCAGCGCCGAAAGCAGGAACACGATACGCGGATCAAAGCGGTCGGCCAGGCCGAGAATGGCCGAGATCAGCGCGCCGGCCACGAAACCGGCCTGAACCGCGCTGGCAAGCGCCGCAGCCCGGCCGGCACCGATGTTCGCTTCCGCAACGATCTCCGGAAGAATCGCCGCCGATACGAACCAGAGACTCATGGCCGCGATCTGGGCGATGGCGATGATGGCGATTGATCGCCATTTCCGCGACGCCATGACCTCAGTCGCCGATGGGTCCATGAGCCCAGCGCGGCGGGGCAGCTCGCGGGACCGGCGGCGCTATCCCGCCTCTCGCGCCAACTCGTCCGGCAGTTGGGTTTTGGCGATGCGTTTGCTCAGCGTATACATGTGCCTGAGCTGTTCGATAAATTCCATCATCATCTGAACCCGCTTCAGGTACTTGGGGTCGTCGGCCCGCAGGCGCAGGGCGTGGCGCTGGAAAAAAGCGTCGGCCAGATCCCGGATCTTGTCCTTCAAAAGCAAAGCGTCCTGGGCCGCACGCTGATCGTTTTCACCCACCGCCTGCACCGCCAGTTCCAGTGCCCGGCGAACGCCTTCCCACATGCCCACCACCATTTCGTGTGTTTCCGCGCTGCTGGCCTCGAACTCCCCTTCCAGATAGCGCTTGGACAGCGGGACCATATCGGTTTCCATGACATCGGCCACATTTTCCAGGTCGGCTATCGAGGTCATGAGCGCCTGGTGGGTTGCGCCCTCCTCCTGGGTCAGCGAGCCTTGTCGAATGAGACCGAGATATCTCATGATCTCGGATTCGAGTATGTCCACAGAGTCATCGCGTCTCGCAACCTCGTCGAGTTGCTCAGGGGCATGCTGCTCCAGCGCCTTGCCGATGCTGTCCATCATGTCCAGGGCGATGCCACCGGTGCGGTGGATTTCCCTGCGCGCGTTATCCAGCGCAATCGACGGCACTTCCAGAGCTTCTTCGATCAGGAACTCCGGTTCGATGATCACCCCCTCCGGCTCGGCTCGATCGGGCACCAGCTTTTGCGCCAGACGGGCGAACCAGGTGGTGAAACCGATGAACAGCAGGGTGTTGATCACATTGAACAGGGTGTTGGCATTGGCGATCTGCCGGGGTACATCCGCCGCCATTTGGGCTTTGCCTTCAAGCTCGACCGCGGTCGGAGAAACGGCGATGGCGGCGTCCGCCAGTACCGATATGAGCGGCAGCCAGACCAGCACGCCAAGAATGTTGAAACTGACGTGCACCACCGCGGCCCGCACCGCCTCTGTCGGTTTGCCCAGGGCCGCGAGCAGGGCTGTGGCGCAGGTTCCGATGTTGGCGCCCAGGGCCAGGGCGATGCCCGCCGGCAGCGTCAGCAGACCCTCGCTGGCCATCGCGATCGCGATGCCGACGGTGGCCGCGGAAGACTGGACGAGCCCGGTAAACACCGCGCCCGCCAGGATGCCCAGCAGCGGGTTCTCCATGCGGGCGAGGATTTCCATGAACGGCTCATAGGTGCGCAGGGGCTTCATGCCTTCGCTCATCAGGCCCATGCCGTAGAACACCAGCCCGAGGCCCATGATCATCATGCCAAAGTAACGGGTCCGATCGGTTTTGGCCGAGAAGTACATGAAAAAACCAAGTGCGACCGGGATCAGGGAATAGGCTGATATGTTGAAGGCGAGCAGCTGAGCGGTGACCGTGCTGCCGATATTCGCACCCATGATTACGCCCACGGACTGCGATAAGGTCATGACGCCGGCGGTGACAAAGCCGACCACCAACACCGTGGTGACCGACGAGGAGTTCAGAACACCGGTCACGAAGGCACCGGTCACGGCGCCCATGAACCGGTTGACGGTGAGTTTTTCCAGCACCGTTCGCAGGGTATCGCCAGCCGCCTTTTTCAGTCCTTCAGACAGCACGTCCAGGCCGGCGAGAAACAGGGCCAAGCCGCCGAACAGGCCCATGCTGAGCTGCAGCCAATCGATATCGGCCGCACCGGAGGTTTCCTGGGCAAAGGCGCCGCCCGACACGATCAAAAAACCAAACGCGACCGCAGCAAAAGGCGCAAGCCGTGCGGGTGTGCGCCAATCGGCCAAGCCCGTTCGCATCATCTCATTGTCTCCCATCGGCAGCGGTTTCATGAGGCGGGAAAGATCGGTAGAGTGACAACATCTTCGTGACAGTGCAATCGCCCCACCGCGTGCCGCCTGGTCCGATTGGCGTCGGCGATTTGGTCAGCAGAGGTGGCGTCTCGAAGTCCCTGCGAAGCCGGGATCACCTCTGCTAGATGACAGGACACCAGCTACCCATCGGATGGGAGGTGGGGCTGAACCGCTCCCTCTATCTCGCAATCCAACCGGCAGGTGCCGGGAGGCAATGGGTCTCATCGCAGACTGGTGCAGGTCGCCCCGTTGCGTTTGAACGTCTTATTCAGGTCTGGCTATGTTTGCAGGCGTCACAGCCGAAGGAGGCAAGGGTCATGACAGACGATGGAAAACTGATGGTGACGGTGGTTCTGCACCACGATCAGTCCAAAACATTGCAAGAGATCATGAGTCACTTAAAGGCCACCGGTTTCTATCGGGATTTTCCACCGGCAGGGTCCGAACTGGTTTCCTGGGTGGTGGCGATGTCCTACGGGTTTGTGATCAATTTGCGGCTTAAGCCCGACGCGCTTCGCAGCCTCAACCGGTTCATGGAGGAGAAGGCCTGGGGCGCTTTCAAGTATGAGGTGTACCCTTCTTATGATTTCGTGCCAATTGCCGGGAAGCTGAAGACAGAACATAGCTGAGAAGAGGCGTTCAGCTGCGAGTTCATGTGCTGGGAACAGTCAGTTTCTTTGAGGCATTGCCGGGCCCGGACAGCGGTTACATTGCGCCGCCGAAGACCGTCTCAGAGCGTCGTCGGTGTGGTCTTTGGGGTATTGGCTGCGGACTTCGCCACGTCCCAAGAGCCATAAAAGTTACTGCACTTGGTCGCTTTTGAGCCCCAAAATCCGGCTCTCCGTGCCCTGATCGATTTTCCATGCGCAGGGGCGGTGGAAATCAAACGCGCACCAGCCTCAAACCGATGGAAAGAGTGAATTGCTGACCGACTTCAGATGCGCTTTCATGGTGGTCAGCGCGGCATCGGTATCCCGTTGTTCGATCGCTGACAGAATGGCCTCATGTTCGCCAAAGCTGTGATGATCCCTGGGCGGATGGTCGTGACGCCTGCGCAAGCGTCCCCAGACGATCGTTCGGCGCAGGGCATTTAGCTGATCGTACATGGCAATAAGCGGTGTGTTCTGAGTGGCCTCGGTTATCAAGCTATGAAACCGGTTGTCCAAGGTTTCGTATTGGCGCCATGATCCCGCTTGCCGAGCCTTTCGGCAGATTTCATGCAATTGGTCAACGTGTTCCGCGGTTGCGCTCAGGGCAGCCTCTCTGGCCAGTAGGGGTTCCAGCACAAGCCGCGCATACATGACCTCCTGCGGTGTGGTTCGTTTGGCAATGCCCGCAATGGGCTGAAAGTCTCCTGCCTGGCCACGTCCGTCACCGACAAAAGTGCCCCGTCCCACGTGACGCCAGATCGAACCTTCCGATTCAAGCACGGCAAACGCCTTGCGCAGTTCCGAGCGCGCAATGCCCAGTTCCTCGCACAGCGCGCGCTCCGGCGGCAGGCGATCGTTTAGAGCGAACTCCCCTTGTGCAATGTACGCACGCAACTGGACGAGAGCCCCTTTGCTGATTTCTTTGTTCACACCAGTTTGACGAGTGGCCATTGTCTGCACGCGATTCTACACATTGAATAACCAATAGACCAATTGATCCAGCAATTTTGCAGATCAATTGGGTTTGGAAATTCCCATGGAAGAACAACCTGACTGGTCACAGCACGTATTGCCTGATTTTGGCTGCTCTCTTCGCCACCACGGAAATATTTACGTAAATAATTGTTTTTTATAAATTATAATGCTCATATTTTACGCGAGCGCGGGGCCCGGCCTGACCGATCACAATTACTTGTGCATGCATAAGAATGCGACTATGCTTTTTCGCATTGCAGAGAAAATTGCACTGCTTAAAAAACCAATCCTTATTGGTTCAACCATCGCTTGCGCGGCGGAAATAGGAGGAACAGCTTGTGGGAACGTTCTTTAGCCGATCAGTCACTGAGAAACCCATGATGACCAGAAGATTGTCGATTGTTCTAGCTGTGGTGTTGCCGTTTGCCCTGCTTGTTGGGGCGCCAGCTCAGACGCAGGAGTTGCGTCCGGTTACTTTTGTGCAACCCAGCCCGTCCGCGATCAACTCGTTTCCCGTGTTCGTTGCCATCGGTGAAGGCTATTTCGCAGAGGAGGGTCTTGAGGTCAGCGTCGAGGCCATCAATGGTTCCGCTGCGGTGCTGCAAGCGCTATCGGCCGGGCAGGCACAGTTCGGTCGCCCTGGTCCTGGCCCGGTGATCGCTGCGCGCTCGCGTGGAGTGGATGCGGTGTTTATCTACAATGTGGCGGCGCGCAGCAACTTTGGCATCGTCGTGCGCGAGGAGTCGGATATCACTGGCCCCGAGGGGCTGCGTGGCAAGGTGATCGGCACCGGCACCGCCGATGGTGCTGAAGTGGGCTTTGCCCGCAACGTCATGTCAGGGTCCAACATGGTGGCAGGCACCGACTTCACCTTTCTCACCGTTGGTGATGGCGGCCCCGCCACCGTGGCCTTCAACAGCGGAGAGATGGACGCCTATTCCGCGTCGACCGCCGATGCGGCCATCCTCAATCAGCGTGGGATGAAGGTGCGCGACATCACCCCGCCCGAGTTTGCCCGATTCTTCGGTAATGGCCTTGCCACCATGGGCGACACCATCCGCAACGATCGCGAACTGGTGGAGAAATTTGGCCGAGCGTTCACGCGCGGTCATGCCTTTGCCCTGGACGATGCGAATCGCGAAGTGGTGCTGGCACATCTGAAGGCCGGCAACCCACAGGAAGGCGAGGACCCGGAGTTCCAGTCTGCCCTGTTCGATGCGGTCCGCTCCAAGACGATTGCCGTGGATAGCTCCAAAGGTTTGGGCTATATGCCGCCCGAGGTCTGGGAAGAGTGGCAGGCCAGCCTGGTGGCCGGTGGTGAGATCGCTGCGCCGCTGGATGATCTGAACGCTGCCTACACCAACGAGTTCATCGCATCCTGGAACGAGGCCGTCCAGTAAATGCCCCTTTCCGCAGCCGCCGCGGATGCGTCCGCGGGGAACAGCGCGCCGGTCTATGAGTTGACCAACGTCGGCAAGACCTATGCGCGCAATCTGGTCATCGCGCTCGAAGACGTGAGCGTGACCCTGCACCGAGGCAGTTTTTCATCGGTAATCGGTTCAAGCGGTTGCGGAAAGTCCACCTTGCTCAAAATCATGGCGGGTCTTATTCCGCCAAGTACGGGTCGCGTGGTACTGCAAGACCAGCCGGTCACCGGCCCACGTAGGGACATCGGCATGATGTTCCAGCAGGCCACGCTCTTTCCCTGGCGCACTACGGTTGAAAACATTGTGTTGCCCATCGAGATCCGCGACGGACGCGCAGCGGCTGTCAAAGCAAAAGATCGGGCGCATGAGCTGCTGGACGTGGTTGGACTGAAGGGATTCGAGGACGTCTATCCGAATGAGCTCTCAGGCGGCATGGCACAGCGGGCAGCAATCTGCCGCATGCTGATCACAGAGCCGGCCGTGCTGTTGCTGGATGAGCCGTTCAGTGCGTTGGATGAGTTGTCGCGGGACATGATGAACATGGAGCTTCAGCGTATCTGCGCCGAACAACATGCCACCGCATTCCTGGTCACGCATTCGATCGCCGAGGCGGTGATCCTTTCGGATCATATCTATGTCATGAAGCCGCGACCGGGACGACTGGCTGAGGTCGTCACGGTGGATCTGCCCCGTCCGCGCACGCTCGACATGATCACCACGCCGAAGTTCGGCTCATTGGTGGACTACATCCGGGGACTGTTGGACAAGGGGGAAGCGCTGTGAGCGAGGCAGACACAAAGGCGATACCCAACTCGATGCAAGAGACCGTCTGGGTGGAAGAGGTCTCTTTTCTGGATCGGGTTCCGCGCAGCGTCTCCATGACCTTCGTCTTTGCGGTGTTCTTGGGATTGTGGCAGCTGTCGACAAGTCTTGGCCTGGTATCGCCGATCATTCTTCCGACACCGGGCGAGACGTTCAAGGACCTGGTTTTTGTGGGCAAGAACCTGCTGAGTGGCGACTACATGCTGCTGGCCCTGTGGATCACGGTAAAGGAGGTGATCTATGGCTTTGCGTTGGCTATCGTCATCGGGTTTTCACTGGGTGTCCTGGTAGGGGAAACGGCCTTCGGCGAGCGGGCGATCATGCCCTATCTTGTGGCCATCGACACGATGCCCAAGGTTGCCTTCGCACCGCTGTTCGTGGCGTGGTTGGGCTTTGGTATCGAATCGAAGGTGGCATTGGCCGCATTCATCGCGACGTTCCCGATCGTTGTCGGTACGGCGGCAGGGCTGCATGCCGCAGACGAGAATTCGCGAATGTTGTTCAAGACAATGGGCGCGAGCCGGATGCAAACGTTGATCAAGATGAAACTGCCGATGGGACTTCCGCAGATGTTTACCGGGTTAAAAATCGGTGCCGTAGGCGTCATGGCCGGGGCCATTACCGGCGAGTTCCTGGGCGGCGGCAAGGGGTTTGGCGAATTGATCCGCGTGGCGGCATCACAGCTCAACACGCCACGCGTGTTCTCATTGATCCTTTATCTCAGCCTGTTCGGCCTTGCGCTCTACGCTCTGGTCACATGGACGCAACGCCGCGTCGTGTTCTGGCATAAGGCCAGTTTCGTTGGCAACGATGAGTGAAGTCGCTTCACCCGTTTCGACCGAGGCACTAAGCCGCTTCGTCGCCCAGGCGTTGGTGTCTGAAGGGGTGCCTGAGGACGACGCGACCAAGGTTTCCGGGCTGATGGTCGAAGCCGATATCTTTGGCTATGGCACCCACGGAGTGTTTCGGCTCAGGCAGTATCTGGCACGGTTGCGTGGGGGCGGTTGCAATCAACGGGCACAGATCAAGATCGCGTGTGAGACAGCGGCAACGGCGGTCATCGACGGCGACAACGGTCTCGGTCATCTGGCCATGAGTGCGGCGCGCGATCTGGCCATGGTCAAGGCCAGCGAAGCGGGAATCGGCTGGGTCGGGGTGCGGCGTGGCAATCATGCCGGACCACTTGCACTTTATGTCCGACCCCAGGCTGAGGCGGGCATGATCGGCATGGCCGCAGCCGTCGGCAGCGCCAATCATGTCCCGCCTTTCGGTGGCACAGACTTGTTGCTTGGCACCAATCCCATCGCGATCTCCGCACCCAGCGGTGGCCCCGATCCGTTCGTGCTGGACATGGCCACCACGGTGGCCGCGATGGGCAAGATCAAGGTGCTCGCCCAGCAGGGTGCAGCGATGCCCGAAGGCTGGATGGTCGGCCGGGACGGCGAACCTCTGACCGATCCAACGCGGCGATCCGAAGGCTTTATGCTGCCGATAGGTGGGCCGAAAGGCTTTGGACTGTCCGTCGCCATCGGGCTGTTGGCGGGCGTGTTGAATGGTGCGGCATTCGGCTCCGATGTGGTGGATTTCACCAGCGACACGAGCAGCGAGACCAATACCGGCCAGTTCGTCATGGCGTTGAACGTAGCCGCATTTGGCATGGGGGACCGCTTTGCCGAAACGGCAAAGCGGGTGTTCGACGAAATGCGCGCTTCCGCTCCGCTTCCCGGACACGAACCTGTGCGCATGCCCGGTGAGGGCAAAGGTGCGGCGGCGGCGGAGCGTCGGCGTATTGGCCTGGCACTCAATCCGGCACTGCGCCGCGATCTGGAGGCACTGGCTCAGGAACAGGGTATCGAAGCGCCATTCGGACCGCCGGCAAGATCCTGATACACAATCGTACGAGTCAAAGGTCCTCCGGAGTTGCCAGCATGATCGAGCCCGGCACCGCTTTCAGCAGCAGCAAATACGCCCCGATCTGATCATTGCCATCTCGACCTTATTTTGGACCCCACGCTGGGCGTCCGCACAGTGTTAACAGGCCCTAAACAGGAGAATCATCATGAGTACAGGCGCCACTGCTGCCAATCAGATCGGCTACGTAATTACCCCGCCCGAGCAGGCCACACTGTCTGTAGCAGGCACAGCCGAGCGATTCCCGGTACACCGTGTCTATTGCGTGGGACGCAACTATGCCGCTCACGCCGTTGAGATGGGTCACGATCCCGACAAGGAGCCTCCTTTTTTCTTTCAGAAGAACCCCGACAACCTGATCGCGGATGCCACCGAGTTCCCCTACCCCAAGGCCAGCGAGGATGTGCATCATGAAATCGAAATGATGGTGGCACTGAAATCCGGTGGCGAGGATATCGCTGTTGGCGACGCGCTGGATTGTGTATTCGGCTATGGCGTCTCGCTGGACATGACGCGCCGCGATCTGCAAGGCCAAATGAAGAAGCTTGGGCGTCCCTGGGAGATTGGCAAGGCATTCGAGATGTCTGCACCAGCCGGGCCGATCATGCCGGTCTCACAAGTGGGTCATCCTGATCAGGGCGAGATCTGGCTCAAGATCAATGACGAGATCCGTCAAACCGGAGATCTGAACCAGATGATCTGGAAGACACCCGAGATGATCTCGATACTCTCGACGCTCTTCACACTACAGCCGGGCGACGTGATCCTGACCGGAACGCCCTCAGGAGTCGGTCCGGTTCAGCGTGGCGACCTTCTGCACGGCCATGTTGATGGCGTTGGGGAGCTGCGTGTCCGCGTTGTCTGAGCCCAATCTGCGCACCTTTATCGCGTTTAGCCCTGCCCGACCGACAACTATCGCCCGTCTGCCGGGCGGATTCACGCGATACCGTGTATCGAAGCTCGGAACCGACTGTTCAGCGGTGTTCCGAATGGGTGGCAGTATTGGAGCGATGTGATATGTCGGATCTGTGGAGTCAGTCGGCGGGCGCGCTGTCCATGCTTGTTCGCAGCCGCAGCGTTTCGGCGGTGGAGATTGCTCAGAGCGCACTCGAGCGTCTCGATGCGGTGAATCCGGCCATCAACGCGGTGGTGGAGGAGATGCCTGATGAGGCCTTGGCCGCGGCCCGGGCGGTGGACGATCAGCTGGCTCGAGGGGATGCGCCGGGCCCCCTCTCCGGCGTGCCGGTCACGGTCAAGATGAATGTGGACCAGGTCGGCCACCCCACCACCAATGGCCTGCGTATCCAGCGTGAACTGGTTGCGAATCAGGACAGCCCGGTGGTCTCCAATCTGCGCAGAGCCGGTGCCGTCATCATTGGTAGAACCAACACACCAGCGTTCTCGCTGCGCTGGTTTACCCGCAACGCGCTGCATGGCCACACCCGGAATCCGCGCAATCCCAGCCTGACGCCGGGCGGCTCTTCCGGCGGGGCCGCCGCCGCGGTGACGGCGGGGATCGGCGCGATCGGACACGGCACCGACATCGGCGGTTCCATACGCTATCCGGCCTATGCCTGTGGCATCCATGGTCTGCGTCCGACTCTGGGCCGGATACCGGCGGTCAATTTCACCGCCGCCGACCGGCACATCGGCGCCCAGCTCATGGCCGTTTCAGGCCCTATAGCCCGTTCCATGGCCGACCTGCGCCTCGCCTTCCGGGCCATGGCGGCGCAGGATCTGGACGATCCCTGGTGGACACCGGTGCCGTTGGACTACTGCCAGGGCTCGAAACGGGCGGCAATGACGGTCGCGCCGGAGGGACTTGCGGTGGCGCCGGAGGTGGAGGCGGCGCTGCGTGATGCCGCCGCTCGGCTGCGGGACTCTGGCTGGACCGTGGAGGAGCGGACCTGCCCGCCTCTGCGTGAGCCGGCACATCTTCAGGCGATACTCTGGCTGGCCGAGTTCCGCCGTGGCGACGCCCGGGTGATCCAGCAGGAGGACGACGCCGATGCGCGCTTCGTGTATCGGCAAATGGCGTCCTTGTGCCCGGACTACAGTGTGTCCGCCGTGCTCGATGCCCTGCAAGCGCGCGTTGCGTTCGCCCGCCAATGGGCGCGGTTCCTGGCCGAATACCCAATCCTGTTGTGTCCGGTGTCCGCTGAACTGCCGTTTCCCGACCTGCTCGATGTGGAATCGCCCGAATCGTTTCGTCGGGTCATCGAGGCCCAATTGTTCCAGGTTGCGATTCCCTTGATGGGCCTGCCCGCCCTGACTGTCAGTACGGGCATGGTGGGCCCGGTGCCGGTGGGGGTTCAGCTGGTCGGCGGGCGGTTCAACGAGGAACTGCTGTTGCAGGCCGGGGAAGCCATAGAACACGGCGGCGCGCCGCCCAGTCCGATCGACCCGGTGCCAGCCTGAACCGCCGGTTATTTCCGGGCGCGACCGGGCGCTATAGATCAGACCTTCCTTAATGATGCAGGATTTTCGATAGAAAGAGCTGGGCGCGGTCGCTGCGGGGAGTGCCAAAAAACTGGTCGGTCTCCGCGTCCTCGACGATGCGCCCCTCGTCCATGAAGATGACCCGGTCGGCCACCCGGCGGGCGAATCCCATCTCGTGGGTCACCACCATCATGGTCATACCTTCGGCAGCCAGTTCCTGCATCACATCGAGCACTTCGTTGATCATCTCCGGATCCAGGGCGGAGGTGGGTTCGTCGAACAGCATGGCGATTGGGTCCATGGCAAGCGCGCGGGCAATGGCCACCCGTTGCTGCTGACCGCCTGACAGTTGAGACGGGAACTTCTCCGCCTGCTCGCCCAGACCGACTCGATCCAGCAACGCCAGCGCCTTCTGGTGGGCTTCCGCCTCCGGTCGTTTCAGCACCTTGATCTGGGCCACCCGGATGTTCTGTACCACCGACATGTGGGGAAACAGTTCGAAGTTCTGGAACACCATGCCGATGCGGGCGCGCAACCTGGTCAAATCGGTTTTCGGGTCGCCCACGTCGATGCCGTCCACCGTGATGGTGCCGCCCTGAAACGGCTCCAGTCCGTTCACCGTCTTGATCAGCGTGGATTTTCCGGAACCGGATGGTCCACAGACCACCACCACCTCGCTGCGGGCCACCTGAGTAGAGCAATCGGTGAGCACCTGGAAGTCGCCGTACCGCTTGCTCACCTTGTCCAACACGATCATGTTGCGAACCTTTGCTGCAACCGGCGCACGGCATAGGAGCCGAGCAGACAAAACACCAGATACACCGCGGCGGCGAAGGTGAACATCTCCACCAGGCGTTGGTCACGATTCGCGACCAGCTCGGCGCTGACCAGAAAATCTTTGAGTCCCACCACGTACACCAGCGACGTGTCCTGGAACAGGATGATCGCCTGGGTCAGGAGCACCGGCGTCATCGCTCGAAAGGCCTGGGGCAGCACCACATCGCCCATGGTTTGCCAGTAATTCATGCCCAGGGCCCGGGCCGCCGCGACCTGCCCTGAACGCACCGAGGAGATGCCGGCGCGAATGATTTCCGAGTAGTACGCGGCCTCGAACAGGATAAAGGCGACCAGAACCGAGTAAAAGCCGCCCACCGGGCGGCCCAGGATCAGCGGCACCAGAAAATAGAACCAGAAAATTACCAGAATCAGGGGCAGTGAGCGAAAGAAGTTGGTGTAGGCGGCGGCGACCATCGCAAGGGGCGCAAAGCCCGAAAGGCGTGCCAGCGCCAACAGGGTGCCGATTGCGAGCCCACCGGCAATCGCCAACAGGGTCAGCAGGAAGGTCATGCCCAGACCCTCGATGAGAAACGGCAGGTTGTCCAGGATGACGGAAAAGTCAAAATCACTCATCTACTCGGCACTCATCTACTCGGCACCCATCTATTTGGCTCCCAGCGCGACCGTGCCCGGCACACGTGTCCGTCGCTCCACCACCCGCATCGCACCCATCACGGCGAAGGTGATGACGCTGTAAATGACGGTGGCCGCGGTGAACGCCTCGAAACCCTGAAAAGTGTATTCCTCGATCTGGCGGGTGGCGGCGGTGAGCTCGATCACGCCGATGGTCAGGGCCAGGGAGGAGTTCTTGAATACGGTGAGAAACTCCGAGGTCAAGGGCGGGATTATGATGCGATAGCCCACCGGCAACAGGACGTAGCGATAGATCTGGGGTTCGCTAAAGCCCATGGCTTTGCCCGCTGCCCGCTGCCCCGGACCGATGGCTTCGATGCCCGAGCGCACCTGTTCACAGACCCGGGAGGCTGTGTACAGACCCAGGGCAACCACGGCGGTGGTGAAGGCCGGAAGCGGCATTTCCCGCTTCACCCAGCGGCTGGCGTCGTCCGGCAAAATCTCCGGGAACACGAAAAACCAGAGAAAAAACTGAACCAGCAGCGGCACGTTGCGAAACAGTTCGACATAGCCGGTGCCGATCCAGCGCAGCAGCCGGCTCTCCGTGGTGCGCATGATGCCCAGGGTCGATCCCAGGGTGAAGGCGATCAGCCACGCGGCGCTGGACACCGCGATGGTCCAACCGAAGCCCTGGAGCAGCCAGCCCATATAGGGCTCGGACACCAGGATCGACCAGTCCCAGTTGTAGTTCATGGATTCAGCGCCACAGTGACTTCCGGGGACGGCGAACCGTCCCCGGAACGGGTTGCCATCAGTTGGGCAGTGCCTGGATCTCGAATGCGGTTTTCAGGCGGTCCGATAGCGGCATGTTGATATTGGTGGGTCCCGGCTCGAACCACTTGGCGTAGATCTTTGCCATTTCGCCGGACCGCATCAGGTCGGCCACGACCACGGTGCCCAGGCGCTGAAAGGTGGAGTCGTTGCGCGGTACCATAAGACCATAGGGATCGAAGCTGAGATACTCGCCCACCACCTCGTAGTCGTCCGGCGCCTTGGATTTGGAGATCAGACCGTAGAGCAGGACGTCATCCGAACCGTAGGCGTCGATGCGGTCGGTCTCCAGAGCCAACCAGCCCTGAGCGTGGTCCTTCACCGTCACGATCTTCACGTCCAGGCCGCGCTCGGCGATCGCCGCCTTTATGGCTTTCTCGTTGGTGGTGCCGGCGGACAGACCAATGATTTTGCCGTTCAGATCATCGATGCCGGAAATGCCAGCGCCCTTCTTGGCGGCGATCTTGGTCCCGGTGATAAAGGTGGTGGGCAAATAGGACACCTGCTTTTGCCGGGTCAGGTTGTTGGTGGTGGAGCCGCACTCCAGATCGATGGTGCCGTTGGCCATCAGCGCAATGCGCGTTTGCCCCGTGACCGGCACGTATTTGACCTCCAGGTCGTCCTTACCCAGTTCGACCTTGATCGCTTCAACGATGTAGCCGCAAATATCGATGGAGTAGCCGATGGGGGTGTCGCCGTCGCCGATGTACGAAAACGGTATTGAGGTTTCACGGTGGCCGATGGACACCACTCCGCGGTCCTCAATGCGTTTCAGCACCGGCGAGTCACCGGCGTCAGCATAGACCGGGCCGAGGCCGGCGAGCGCGAGGCCTGCAGCCGCCGCGAGGATTGTCGATCCGAATTTCATAGGGGTCTCCAAACAGGTTTGGCTTGCGTATTCGGCCCGCCGGTCCCGGCTAACCGCGGACGCGAAGCGGCGCGGAATACGTGCCGTTGGGGCGGGCGCTCCAGAAAACTATAGTTCAGCCTAGTACTCCGTCCACCTGATAATGATGGATGCAGCGAGTTGGGAAGCGCTTGGCCGCTAGGCGCGTCTCGCAGGCAATGGCCATCGCCCTTGCCGAGAGGCGCAACACCGCGGACGGGCGCTTCCCGGCTCGCCCGAAGGGAGCGACTCAGGTGATCCAATCCGGCGTTGCCGTCCTTGACAAGGGCGATGGCCATTGCCTGTGGACTGCGCCTTGGCTTGAATCATCTGAATCGCTCTGCATCCGTCATTATTAGATGGACGCAGTACTAGAAGTGTGTGCGGTAGAAATGAATGAGGCGAGGTGCCGTCCAGTTGGAGAACGATTTCCGGATCGTCCGAGCTGCGGGTTACCGAACTTCCCGCATGGCCCACCAGGGCCGTCGGGCGGGTTTCAATGCCCACCGGTGCATGCCGCATGGTTTGTAAACGGCGTTTTGACTTGCACGCCCTTCGGCCTATATTGACGGCCCACGCCGGCCGGCGTTCCGGCCGCGGAGGATGATGAGTTTGGATTCAATGCCCTCGACGCACCGTTTTTGTCTCGCCCCCATGATGGACTGGACCGACCGGCATGATCGGTATTTTCTTCGCCTGATCACCCGTCGGGCCCGGCTGTACACGGAAATGGTCACTACCGGCGCGGTGATCCACGGGGATCGGGACCATCTGTTGGGATTTGACGTGAGCGAACACCCAGTGGCCCTGCAGCTGGGTGGCAGCGATCCCTGGGATCTGGCTCGTGCGGCCGCGATCGGCGCGGACTGGGGCTACGATGAAGTCAACCTGAATGTGGGTTGCCCCAGCGACCGCGTGCGGTCCGGGCGTTTCGGCGCCTGTCTGATGGCCGAGCCGGCTCTGGTGGCGGACTGTGTCGCCGCCATGCGGGCAGCGGTTTCGGTTCCGGTTACGGTCAAGCATCGCATCGGTATCGATCGCCGCGATTCCTACGCAGAGCTGGTCGAGTTTGTCGGCACCGTGGCGATGGCCGGATGCCAGGTGTTCATCGTGCATGCCCGGAAAGCCTGGCTGCAGGGGTTGAGCCCGAAGCAGAATCGGGAGGTGCCGCCTCTGGACTATGCCGTGGTCCATCGATTGAAGGCGGATTTCCCGGAGCGGATGTTTGTGATCAACGGGGGTATTCAGAACCTGGACGCGGCCGGGGATCAACTGCGGTGGGTGGACGGCGTCATGCTGGGGCGCGCAGCGTATCAGAATCCCTATGTGCTCGCCCAGGTCGATCGGCGGTTTTTTGCTGATTCGCACCCGGTGCCCAGCCGCCACCAGGTGGTTGCTGCGCTGTTGCCGTACATCGAGCGGCATCTGCAGTCTGGCGGCAAGCTCAAGCACGTGACCCGCCACATTCTGGGCCTGTTCCAGGGCTGCCCCGGCGCCCGGGCCTGGCGTCGTCATCTCAGCGAACAAGCCTATCGGGATGGTGCTGGACCGGAAGTGGTGCGGGACGCCCTGGATCGGGTTCAGCCCCCCTTGGCCGCATGAGCCAGAGCGCATGTGTCAGTCCCCTGAAATAACTGATGTCTGACGCGGCTTCGGCGCCCCTCGATCTGGATTGTCTGCTGGCGCCACGCTCGATCGCACTTCTGGGTGCTTCGACCCGGGATAACAGCTTTGGCCAGGCGCTCCTGGACATGGCCGTCGGGGGCGGGTTCAAAGGGGGCATTTACCCGGTACATCCAAGCCACCGCCAGGCCGGCGGCATTCCGTTTTTCCCAAGCCTGTCCGCTCTGCCCGTGGCGGTCGACCATGTGGTGCTGGCGGTGGCGGCGGAGCGGATCGAGGGTTGTCTGATGGAGGCCGCCGAGCACGGCGCCCGCGCCGTAACCGTGTTCGCCGACGGCTCCGGCGCCGGGTTCCGGGATCGGCTTCAGGCCATTGCGCGGGAGACCGGCATGGCGATCTGCGGGCCGAACAGCATGGGATTCCACAATTTCGATATCGGTCTGCGGGTGACACCATTCCCTGCGCCCAAGGACCGGGTGGCGGGCGGGATCGCGGCCATCCTCCAATCCGGTTCGGTCATGGGCGCTCTGGCCCATAACGACCGCCGGCTGCGCTTCAATCTACTGGTTTCCACCGGATCCGAGGTGTCGGTCACCGCCGCCGATTACCTGCGCTGGGCCATGGCCCAGGAGACAACCCGGGTCATCGGGTTGTTTCTGGAGACGGTGCGTGAACCTGAGGCGTTTCGGGACGCGTTGCGCACGGCCGAAGAACGGCGCCTGCCGGTGGTATTGCTCAAGGTGGGACGCACCGAGATTGCCCGGCGTATGGCCCTGTCGCATACCGGCGCGGTGATCGGCGAGCACAGCGTGTTCGAAGCCGTTGCCCGCGAGCACGGCGTGCATATGGTGCAGACCCTGGACGAGATGGCGGCCAGCCTGCTGCTGTTCTCCCAGCACCGGGCCGCGCCGTCCGGGGGGATTGCCTCGATCCATGATTCAGGTGGAGAGCGTGAACTGCTGGTGGACCTGGCCGGCGATCTTGAACTGCCGTTGGCGCGTCTGGCGCCGCACACGCTGAAGCGGATATCGGCCCAACTGGAACCGGGTCTCGAACCCGATAACCCTCTGGATGCCTGGCGCTCCGGCAAGCACGCGGAGGGCACCTTCCTTGAGTCGTTCGCGGCGATGATGGCCGACGATGCCGTTGCCGTCGGACTCTACGTGCTGGATTGGCGGGACAACTATTACCTGCACGAGATGCACGAGCGTGTCCTGATCCAGGCGGCCCGGTCCACGTCCAAACCGGTGCTGGCGGTCAGCAACTGTTCCCTGACCCACGATCAGGCCCTGGCCGACCGTTTAGCGGACCACGGCGTGCCTTTGCTGGAAGGGACCCGTGAGGCGCTGATGGCGGTGAAACAGTGCCTCGCCCACCGGGATCGACGGATCCGCTCTCGGCAATCCTACGTTGAACACCCCGAGGCCGAACCGCTGCGCCGAGCGCTTTCCACCCAGGAATGGGTGAGCGAGGCGTTTGGGTACGGCCTGTTGTCCGCCTATGGGGTAACGACCCCGGCAGCCGAGTCGGTCGACACCCGAGCCGGCGCTTTGGCCGCGGCCGAGCACCTGGGCTATCCGGTGGTGCTGAAGACCGCCCGGCCCGGCATCGCCCACAAGAGCGACGTGGAAGGTGTGTGCTTGAATCTGGTGGACCCGGGCGCGGCGGGCCTTGCCTACGATGGCCTGTGTCGTGTTCACGGACCTCGGGTGCTGGTCTGCCAGATGGTGTGGGGCGTGTCGGAGTGGATCATTGGCGTGCTCAACGACCGGGATTTCGGTCCGGCGGTGATGATCGGTCCAGGCGGCACCCTGGTCGAGTTGCTGAACGAACGGGCCGTGTTGCCGGCGCCGTTCGAGCCGGCGGACGCCGCTCGCGCACTGAATACGCTCAAGGCCGCCGCCATGCTGCGGGGAATTCGCGGCCGGCCGCCCCTGGCGATGGAAGCCCTGTGCGAGGCCGCCGCCCGGGTGTCGCGGCTGGCGGTGGATTTTCGCGATCACATCGACCAGATGGACGTCAATCCTATTCTGGTCTCCACAACGACGGCGATCGCGGTGGACGTTCTGATCAAGCGCAGGTAACGGATCGGATTTGTCGTCGGCCGCATCCACGCCGGATTTCTAACCCGCGTCTTTGGCCTTGCCGAAAGTCAGGGCCAGCACCATCAGCAGGGTGGTGACGAGAATCATGATGGTCGAGATGGAGGCGATGGTCGGGTCGATCTGATCGCGCAGCGCGTTGAACATGTTGCGGGTCAGGGTTGCATTGTCGCCGCCGGACACGAACATGGCCACCACCACCTCGTCGAAAGAGGTCAGGAACGCCAGCAGCGCGCTGGTGGTGACGGCGAAGCGGATCTGCGGCAGGGTCACCGTCACAAACGCCTTCCAACGGGGTGCCCCCAGACTGCGTGCCGCCAGCTCCTGGTTCAGATCAAAGCTTTTCAGGGCCGAACCCACCACCAGAATCACCAGCGGCAGGGCCAGCAGGGCGTGTGCCATCACCAGCCCCAGCAGGGTGTACTGAATCTTGAGCTTGACGTAGACATAGAACGCCCCGACCGCAACCAGGATCAGCGGCACCATCATCGGGGTGATCAACAGCGCCAGCACCAGCCGCCCGTAGCGGATGCTTGAGGTGTGCAGCCCGTAGGCGGCCAGCACACCGACCGGCGTGGCCACCAGCATGGTGAGAAACGCCGCCTTCAGCGAGGTGGCGGTGGCGGCCATCCACTCCGGCGACCCGAAGTAGTGTCGATACCAGCGCAGAGACCAGGTTTCCGGCGGGAACTCCAGGTACTGCGAATCCGAAAACGACATGGGAATGACGATCAGCGTGGGCGCCACCAGCAGCAACATGATCACGATCGACAGGGCATAAAGCCACAGACGCCGGGCGTGGGTGATCTGCGTTTCGGAGGCGGGACTGTTCAGCCAGCGCATCATCCGTGTCCGCCCCCTGCGAGCTGTTCCAGCCTGAGGAACCGCGAAGCGACCCACAGGATCAACATGGTCAGCAGCAGCAGCACCACACCCATGGCGCTGGCGGCACCCCAGTTGACAAACAGCTCGATGTTGGAGGCGATCTTCATGGACACCATGATCACCTTGCCGCCGCCCAGCACCGCCGGGGTCACATAGAACCCCAGACAAAGCACAAAGACGATCAGAGACCCGGCGAACAGACCGGGTCCCGAAAGTGGAAAGAACACGGTCCAGAACGCCCGTGTCGGGCTCGCCCCCAGATTGGACGCCGCTTTCAGATAATCGCGGTTGATCGCATTCATGGAGCCGTACAGAGGCAGAACCAGAAACGGCAGCATGATGTGCACCATGCCGATCAATGTGCCGGTGAGATTGTGCACCATCTTGATCGGCTCGTCCCACAGGCCCAGGTCCATGGCCCAGGTGTTGACCAGGCCGCGCTTTTGCAACAGCACCAACCAGGCATAGGTGCGCACCAGCAGCGAGGTCCAGAACGGGAGCAACACCGTAATCAGGCACAGACCGGCGATGCGGCTGGGCAACTGAGACAGAAAATAGGCGAGGGGGTAGCCGATCAGTATGCACAGGCCGGTGGTGATCAGGCTGACCTGGAAGGTGGTCTCGAAGATGCGCCGGTAGGATTTTCGATCCACCATGCGCTGGTAGTTCTCCAGCGAAAACTGGCCGTCCGCCCCGATAAAGGACAGGTAAAACAGCCACCCCACCGGAATGATCAGGATCACCAGCACCAGGATCAAGGCCGGCGAACTGAGCCCGAAAAGGGCCCAGCGTTCGCGGCGTGCATCGTGCCGCAGGCCCTGTTCGTGTGTCTCGATCATGGCACTGGACACGGGCTCAGTCCTCGTCCGCGATCAGCAGCGTGTCGTCCGCATGCACACCGATGGTCACCGGATCGCCTACCTTGGGCAGCGTGTCGAGGGTATCCCGCCGGGTCATGCCGCGCAGCGCGATCTCTACGCCGTCGGCGAGCTTGGCATACATCAGGTAGCTGTCCCCCTGGTACACCAGATTGGTGACCGTGCCGGCGAATCGATTCATCGCCGGATCCGGGTCGTCGTTCAGCACCTGCAGTCGCTCCGGTCGCAGCAGCAGGAGCAATGAACCGGCCTCGGGAATCGGGTCGCTCAGGGTCAGCGCCGCATCCCCATGATAGACGGTGTCGCCACTGCGGCGCACCGGCACAAACATGGAGTCACCGATGAAATCGGCCACGAAACGGTTGGCGGGACGTTCGTACAGCCGGGTCGGGTCGTCCAGCTGCATCAGCCGTCCGTGATTGATCACCGCGATCCGGTCCGACATGGTCAAGGCCTCGCGCTGATCGTGGGTCACGTACACGGTGGTCATGCCCAGCGTGTCGTGCAGATCGCGCAGCTCGATCTGCATACGGTCGCGCAGCTTCTTGTCCAGCGCCGACAGGGGCTCGTCCATCAGCAGTATGCGAGGCTCGAACACGATGGCGCGGGCCAGGGCGACGCGCTGCTTTTGCCCGCCGGAGAGCTGGTCGATGTTCCGCCCGCCGAAACCGCCCAGCTGCACGGTTTCCAGCGCCTGTTCTATCCGTTCCTGCGCCTGTTGCGCGGGCACTCGACGCAGCCGCAGCGGATAACCCACGTTGCCGGCCACCGTCATATGCGGAAACAGCGCGTAGTTCTGAAATACCATGCCCACGCCGCGCAGGTGCGGGGGTGTGCGAATGATCTCGGTTTCACCGAATTTGACGCTGCCACGGTCTGGGCGGGTAAAGCCGGCCAGGACCATCAGCAGTGTGGTCTTGCCCGAGCCCGAGGCGCCGAGCAGGGTCAGAAACTCACCGCTGCGAACGTCCAGGCTGACCTCGTCCAGGGCGTG
This sequence comes from Candidatus Competibacteraceae bacterium, assembly GCA_024641125.1. GTDB lineage: Bacteria > Pseudomonadota > Gammaproteobacteria > Competibacterales > JAHEDQ01 > JAHEDQ01. The sequence goes on from JAHEDQ010000028.1 coordinate 30,877, forward strand.
GACCGCACCGTAGGTCTTGGTCACACCGCGGATGGTGATTGGCAGGGCGTC
>JAHEDQ010000029.1 GCA_024641125.1 Candidatus Competibacteraceae bacterium
TGCGGTCATAGTTGGAGTTTATGAAGGTACCGGCATAACAACCGCGATAGACACCGCCAATCAACTGATTGTCGGTGCGATAGTCACTGTCGCCCCAAAAATGATACGACCACATACCCAGGTAGATTGAGTTCCGCGCCGGTTCTCCCGGCAGCACCCCCCACTTGCATACCTTGTCAATGGTCCTGACGTCGGCGGCTTCATCGGCCGAGGCGGAGTCAGCGGCCCAAGCGTGTGTATTGATCCCGACGGCAAACACGATGCCCACAACAGATAAAGAACATCTGTTCGCGATCGAGATCAGGCCGCATCGCGCTGTTCGTTCAAGCAGACGAAAGCCGTCGATCGGCAAGTGCTGTGATCCGCCGTACGCCATGTGCCCGCCCGCTACCCGTGTGGTCCGAACTCGGTGTGGATGCCTCAGTGTCTGGGGACTGACTCCAACTATAAGATGAGGTCCATGCCTGGCCGCGCCATAGGAGCGGGCCGGAATCTCTAAGTGCCGCAGCGACTATGACACAACTGGGTCTCAGTTCGCCCAACGATAGAGCACCCCGTTGGCAGAAACAAACGGGCAGAAACAACCGGCGGGAACGGCGCACTCCAGGTAGCGCGCATCGTGACCGCCGGTGGCTCCAAGGGGCTTGATTTCCACCCCGACTTTCCGATAGGGTGCGCGATCGCGCTATTTAGGCATCCCGTTCAGTCATTCGAGCCCGAAGCATGAAAAAAGGCATCCATCCCGAGTATCGGCAGGTTGTGTTCCAGGACATCTCCTCGGACTTTGCGTTCCTGACCCGCTCCACCATGGACTCCAGGGAGACCATCAGCTGGGAGGACGGCAACGAGTACCCCCTGGTCAAGGTCGAAATATCCAGCAAATCGCACCCGTTTTATACGGGCAAGCAGAAAATCATGGATACAGCTGGGCGAGTGGATCGCTTCCGACGCAAGTACGGTTTGTCCTGATTCCCAAACAGCGTGCGCAGTCCGAAAACAGCTGCGCCGCCAACCTCTCGACCGTTCGGTCACATTTGCCCGCTTTTCACATTGGAAAACGGAAAGCACGGGACATGCACGCCCGGTTTCAGTATTATCCGCTCCGCTGTGACGCAAATTGCTGCACGGCAGCATGCCAGATTTGACGGCTAGACCGCCGTTCTCCCAATTCCTCCGGCTGGGTTCGAGCCATTTCTCAGTCCAGCACTGCAGGCGGGATAGTAACGCCTCGAACGCGCTTTGATTTTCTTTGTTTTTGAGGGGGCAGCCGAATGTCGGATACGAGCATCACCCTGACTGATCCGAGCACGGGGAAACAGATCGAACTCCCGATCATACACGGCACGGAAGGCGCTCCGGTGCTCGACATCGGAAAGCTGCACAAAGAGTTTGGTTACTTCACCTACGATCCCGGGTTCGTCTCCACCGCGAGTTGCCAGAGCACGATCACCTACCTGGATGGTAGTGAGGGCACTCTCATGTATCGGGGATACCCGATCGAGCAGCTGGCGGAGCGCTGTAACTACCTTGAGGTATGCCACCTCATTCTGACCGGCGAACTACCGAATGCCGAACAGAAGGTCGCCTTCGAGCGCACCATCCGCAACCATACAATGATCAACGAGAACCTGAAGGCGTTCTTCGACGGCTTTCGCTACGATGCGCATCCAATGGCGATGATGACCGGCGTGGTGGGTTCATTGTCAGCGTTCTATCACGACAAGCTGGATATCCGCGATCCGGAACACCGTATGCACACGGCCTACCGGCTGATTGCCAAGATTCCGACCATCGCCGCAGCCGCATACAAACACTCTATCGGGGAACCGTTCATCTATCCGCGCAGCGACCTGAGCTATACCGGGAATCTGCTGCACATGATGTATGCCCGCCCCACCCAGGAATACCGGCTGGATCCGGTAGCGGAAAAGGCACTGGACGTCCTGTTCACCCTGCATGCGGACCACGAACAGAACGCCTCCACCTCCACCGTGCGCTTGGCTGGCTCATCGGGCGCCAATCCCTATGCCGCCATTGCAGCCGGCATAGCAAGCCTTTGGGGTCCGGCACACGGAGGCGCCAACGAGGCGGTTCTCCGCATGCTGGACGAAATCGGCGATGTCTCGAATATCGATAAGTACATTGCCAAGGCGAAAGACAAGGAAGACCCGTTTCGTCTGATGGGCTTTGGCCACCGAGTGTATCGGAATTTTGACCCGCGGGCGCAGATCATAAAGGAGATCTGTCACGAGGTGCTCAAGACCTACGGCAACGATCCACGGATGGAACTGGCAATGCGATTGGAAGAGATCGCGTTGGAGGACGCCTACTTCGTCGAGCGCAAGCTTTATCCCAACGTGGATTTCTACTCAGGCATCATTTACGCAGCGCTGGGGTTGCCGGTGGAAATGTTCACCGTCATGTTCGCCATCGGTCGCACCGTGGGATGGATTGCCCACTGGATGGAGATGATATCCGAGCCGGGGCAGAAAATCGGCCGGCCCCGTCAACTTTACACCGGACCGGCGCGACGGGATGTGCTGACGCTGGAGCAACGATAAGCTTAGCGTTCGGCCGCGCTGCATCTGAATCGCGCAATCAACGGAATAAAATCCGGCCGCTGTCCAGTCAGCACCGAATCAGGGTTCAGAACTCAGGACACGACGGAGAAAGCGCAGCTCACATCCAGCCAATTAAAATTCTGAGGCCCCTCTCAAGGCCCCAGAGCGCCGAATGCGGCTGTTTCGACACGCTGCTAGACCGGATCTGGGTCCAGCGCCAACAAAGCCTGAACCTCGCCGCGCCCGGCGCGGCGCATGGGCTTGGCGTCCACCGGACTCCATGGTGGCCTACGTTCGTACTTCTCAGGGAACACCACCAGGTCCATAGGCACATCGCCCGCGGCAAACTGATACACCGGAAACCATTCATAGTCGTCCGAGCCCATGCGCATCCTGCGCTCAGTGGTCTCGAACGGAATATCGTGCTCGATCAAAAACAGCACCACGTCTTCCGCCGTGTCTGCAAACAGGTGCAGATCCACCGCCGAGTGTCTGCCTGCGGTGCCGGACAGTACAGACCCCACCATGCGTGGGCGAAACCGCACGAAGAAATCAAGCGCTTCGAGTGCCGCTTCGCGTAGCAATCGAAGATGTTGTGAATGCCCCGCACCATTGAATAGACGCTGGTGATCGATCAAGGCTTGTTCGATTTCGGTGTTGCGCGGCATCAGAGTGCCGTTTACCGGAAGACCCAGTCGCTCAGCCGCCTTGCGCTTAGCCAGGCGAAAATCCCGCACTCCCTCATCCGCCATGATCCGTGCGGCCTCCTGCGCGAGGAGGATCCGGTGACGACCCTGGTGACGCACCGCCATTGACTTCCCTCAATCAGAACAGCGATTCCTCGCTGGCTTGGGGTGCAGTACCCTCGGCTGCGGTGCTGGCCGCACTTCCGGTCACGGTGGCGGCATTGGGCAAATTGTCCGCGGCGAACAATTCCGTGGACGTGCCGTCACCGCGATTGTCGGATGCCACTATACGCCCCGTCTTCAGGTCGATTCGCCGCTCCACCACACCCGGCGGTTGCGATGGTTCGACCTCCGGAACGCTGTCAAGCGCGGTCTCCATGAAATACATCCACATGGGTAACGCGGCAACGCTTCCGGCCTCGCGCCGACCCAGAGGTTTCAGCTGGTCGAAACCGACCCAGGCCGTTGCCACCAAACCACTGTTAAACCCGCTGAACCAGGCATCCATCTGATCGTTGGTCGTTCCGGTCTTACCCCCAATGTCCTTGCGTCCCAGCTTCAGGGCTTTGGTCGCGGTCCCCCGGCGCACCACGTCCTTGAGAATAGACCGCATTATGTAAGCCACCGGCTCCGAGAGCGCCCGCTCCGCGGCTACGCTGTTGGGTTCCGCGCCGCCAACGGAGTGCACCACCGGTTGATCGAGCACCCTTCCGTCTGCGGTTTCGATTCGCTCAATCAAATGACTATGCACCCGGTAGCCGCCGTTGGCGAACACCGCGAATCCGGTGGCGATCTGCATCGGCGTCAAGGCACCGGACCCTAGCGCCATCGAGAGATTGGCAGGCAGTGCGTCCGGCGGAAATCCGAAGCGGGTCACATAGGTCCGGGCGTAATCGATGCCGATATCACGCAACAAACGAATCGAAACCAGATTACGGGAGCGATACAGCGCTTCACGAAGGCGCGTCGGACCATAAAACTTGCGGGAGTAATTCTGGGGCTTCCAGTCGCCCTCAAGACTGGCGTCTTCAACGACTATGGGCGTGTCGCTGATCAGAGTGGCAGCGGTATAACCGGCATCCAAGGCCGCACTGTAGAGAAAAGGCTTAAAACTCGAGCCCGGCTGACGCTGAGCCTGGATGACCCGATTGAACTTGCTGGCGAAGAAGTCGAACCCACCCACCAGCGCCCGGATCGCGCCCTGCCTGGGATCCAGCGCTACGAACCCCCCCTGAACCTCCGGCAGCTGGCTGAGTTCCAGACTGTCGCCGTTTACCAGCACCCGCACAATGTCGCCGCGCTGGACTACATCCCCGGCCCGTTTCGGCTCAGGCCCAAGCGCATTTTCGGTCCGATAGGCTTGGGCCCAGGACAAACCCTCCCACGGTATGGTTCCGCGCTCACCCGAAGGGAACACTACCGTAGCCGATTTTTCCTGCAGTTCAACCACCATAGCGGGCTGGAGACCACCGATGGGATCCAAAGCCGACAAAGACGCCATCTGTTCCGCCAGCGGCATGGCGTCAGGGTCGAGTTTTGCCTCCGCGCCCCGCCATCCGTGACGCCGGTCGTACTCCAACAGCGCCCGGCGCAGGGCCAGGTCGGCGGCCGCCTGCATACGGCTGTCCACCGTTGTCTTTACCACCAGCCCCATGATGTAGGCATCTTCCCCGAAACGCTCGAGCATTTCAGCTCTCACCATCTCGGCTACATACGGCGCATCGATCTCACTCGGCGCCGCGTGCAGCCGTGCGCTGATACCCTCAGCGCGCGCGGAGACGTACTCGGACTGGTCGATGTACCCAAGCCTCTTCATCCGATCCAGCACATAGTTGCGCCGCTGCAGCGCCCGCTCAGGATTTGCGATGGGATTGGATGTGGAGGGTGCTTTGGGCAATCCCGCAAGCATCGCCACCTGGGCCAGGGTCAGCTCGTCCAGCGGCAAGCCATAGTAGACCTGGGCTGCGGCACCGACACCGTAGGCGCGGTTACCCAGATAGATCTTATTCAGATACAGCTCGAGGATCTCTTCCTTGCTCAGCTCCCGCTCCATCTTGAGCGCCAGTACGATTTCGTTGAGCTTCCGTTGGTAGGTCTTTTCGCGGCTTAGAAAGAAGTTACGCGCTACCTGCATGGTAATGGTGCTGCCACCCTGGCTGCGCTCGCCGGTGGAAGCCACAGACCAGGCAGCGCGCATCAGCCCCTGATAGTCGACGCCGGGATGTTGGAAAAAACGATCATCCTCAGCAGCGAGATAAGCTTGAATCACCCGGTCAGGAACTTGCTTGAAAGAAACCGGAATGCGGCGCTTCTCGCCAAACTCGGCGATCAACAAACCGTCCTGACTGTAGACCCGCAACGGAACCTGGAACTGTACGTCCCGAAGAGCGCTGCTGTTTGGGAGTTTTGGTGCCAGGTAAGCGTAGGTTCCAAACGCCGCAGCAATGCCAACCAGAACGCAGAAGATGCTCAGATACAAGCCGTAACGCAGAAGTCGAAGCATTAGTCTCATGATCGTCCGAATAATCTTACAAAAGCAGTCTCACAAGTTACGGCGCAGTATAAACGATTGCGCTGTTACGCTGCGCAAAATCCGCCATGCAAACGAATACGGCTTGTTATAGCCTTTCGATGGTGAGCTAAAACAGGTTCACAGCAAGCGGCAAACATTGGCTTTAGCGGGAATCCTCCGTTGTTTCTAAAGAATCGATCCAGCATCCTCGGGGTGGATATCAGCACCTCGGCCGTCAAAGTCCTGCAACTGGGCGGCAGCGCCGACCGGTTCCAGGTCGAAGCACGCGCACTGGAGCCGTTGCCTCCAGGCGCGGTAACCGACCGCAACATCGCAGATCCAGATGAGGTAGGCAACGCCATTCGGCGGGCCGTCAAAGCGAGTGGAAGCTCGGCCAAGAATGCGGCCGTAGCGGTGCCAACATCTTCGGTGATTACGCGCACGGTGCCGATGCCTTCCGACCGCAGCACCGACGAAATCGAGACCGAGATCCGCATGGAGGCGCCCAGATACATTCCCTACCCGCTGGATGAAGTGTATCTGGACTTCGAAGTGCGGGGCGTGTCGGACTCCAACCCGGATACGCTGGACGTGACCATCGTCGCATCTCGCCGGGAGAATGTTGAAATTCGCCAGGAGGCGCTGGAAGCGGCCGGATTGAAGGCCACCATAGTCGATGTGGATGCCTACGCGGTGGAGAACGCTTTCGGAGTTTTGGCCGAACGGCATCCTTCTATACGACCCGAGCATCGGGTAGCCGTCGTTGATATCGGCGCAGCACTCACCACACTTACCGTGATTCAGAACGGGACGACGCTTTATACCCGGGATCAGACCTTCGGCTGCGACCAGCTTACCAACAACATTGGTGAAACCTACGGTCTGTCACGGGAACAAGCTGAGGTGGCTCGCCGAAGCGGTGATCTACCGGAGGACTACGGATCAACCATTCTCGTGCCTTTTCAACAGTCGGTGCTTGATCAGATCAACCATTCCCTCCAGTTTTTCACCTCCGCCAGCCACTACAGCTCGGTGGATTGCCTGCTGCTGATCGGGGGTGGATCGCTGCTGCCTGGTCTCGATGCATTCATCATGGAAAACACCGGCATTCCCACTTTCATGGGCAATCCATTCGAGCAGATGTCAGCGGCCCGCAGGGTAAATCGCAATACATTAATGCAGGAAGGCCCACTGTTTTTTGTGGCCTGCGGACTGGCGCTGAGGAGCTTTGACCACTCATGAGGCAAATCAATCTACTTCCCTGGCGCGAGGCAAAGCGCAAGCAGCGGCAGCGGGAATTTGGAATTCTGGCGCTGACCAGCCTGGTGGCCGCCGCCATAATAGTGGGTGGTGTCCATTTGTTCTTCGACAACCGCATCGAGTATCAAACGGCACGCAACGACTTTCTCAAGGATGAGATCGAAAAACAAAAGCTGGTCGAAAAGGAAATAAAGGCCATGGAAAACACCAAGACCCGAATCCTGGGTCGTATGGAAGTCATCCAGAATCTGCAAACCAGCCGTCCCGAGATGGTCCACGTGTTCGATGAGATGGTGCGCGTCTTGCCAGAGGAGGTTTACCTGACCCGGGTGCAACGGTCTGGCGAAGCACTCGCTCTGGTGGGCGTCGCGCGCTCCAACAATCTGGTGTCCGATTTCATGCGCAACCTGCGTGACTCCGGCTGGTTCGGCGAACCCAGCCTGCAAATCATCAACAACAAAGAAGTGCTGGGCATACGGGCAAGCTTCTTCGAGCTCAAAGTGGCGAAGAAGCGCCTGACCGCAAAAGCGGAGGACCAGGCGTCATGAATATTTCCGAACTCAATGATCTTGACCTGACGGATATCGGCAATTGGCCGGCCGTCGGCAAGGCCGCCGTCCTGGCGCTGATCATGGCAGCGGTGATTGGCGCGGGATACTACTTCGACACCCAGCATATGCGGCTGCAACTTCAGCAGGTACAGGGTGAAGAGCAAACACTGCTTAAGGAATTTCACAAACGGCAGCGTGTGATTGCGAATCTTGAGGCCTATCGCGCTCAGCTGGCCGAAATGGAGAAATCGCTTGCATCAATGCTGCGACAACTCCCGACCCGCACCGAGATGCCTGACCTTCTTGAAGACATTTCCAATACCGGGTTGATCAACGGTCTGGTATTCGACCGCTTCAAACCCGAGTCGGAACGCCCGCAGGAATTCTACGCCACACAACCGATCTCCATCCGTGCCCGAGGCACCTACCATCAGTTTGGCGCATTTCTGAGCGGCGTTTCCGCTCTGCCTAGAATCGTCACGGTGGGTAATCTCAAAATCGGTAGTGGGAAGAAAGGCGCCGGTGACGAGAAAAACGACCGGGAAACCGAAGAACTGGTGCTCGAAGCCAGCCTGAACACATACCGCTATCTCGACGAAGACGAGGAGTCGTGAGAATGAGCATGACCCCGAACATGCGCCCGCTGCTTATCGCCACCAGTGTACTGATGCTGAGCGGTTGTCTGAGCACAGACATGACCGATTTGCATGAGGAAGTCGCGCGCATCAAACGGACTACGCCCGGCGAGAAGCTGGATCCGCCGCCCAAACTTGAGCCTTACCGGCCCTTTGCCTATGCGGCCTACGGATTACGCAACCCGTTCGAAGAAGCATCGTTCCTGCAGGACATCCCTGCTCCGGTGGCCAATTCAGGGGTTCAGCCAAACCTGGATCGCCCTCGTGAGTTGCTGGAGGCGTATTCACTGGAGTCCATAAAGATGGTTGGCACCATCACCAAGGATGGCCTTTGGGCCCTGATGGAGGCGCCGGACGACGTGGTTCATCGGATCACGGTCGGCAACTACATGGGCACAAATCACGGCCAGGTGATCGGCGTATCCGACCAACGGATCGATCTAATCGAAATCGTCCCGGACGGCTTGGGCGGTTGGGAGAAGCGTGAGTCCTTCCTCACGCTTGCTGAGTAATGGACATGCATCGAGAACACAAAGAACGAGGAGCGTTTCGCATGATCGGAATCGGGCAGGCCCTGGCATCCAGCCGGGCCATTGGCAGAACGCTGGCGGCCCTCCTGGTGCTGGCAATCGTTCTACCGGGTCACGTCGCCGCTCAGGGGTCGACGTTGCAGAATGTGGACGTGTCATCAATGCCGGGCAACCAAGTGCGCCTGGGCTTTCGTTTGGATGGGTCCATTACCAGCTATGACAGTTTCACCATCAGCGACCCCGCCCGAATCGTGGTGGACTTCCCTCAAGTCCGCAATGGGATCAGTCAACGGTATCGACGCATCGGTGTCGGCATGCTGGAAAGCATGACCGTGTCGGAGGCCCAGGACCGAACCCGGGCAACCATCAAACTGAGCCGGATGGTGCCGTACAACCTTGAGCAGCAGGGGAATACGGTTTACCTGACCCTCGATGCCGGTGGCGCAGGCACGGCTGCGGCTGCTCCGCAGGCATCGACCGGATCGAGTGCCGACGCCAAGGTGGACTTCCGTCGCGGCACTGAGGGCCAGGGTGTTCTGAACCTCACCCTTCCGGGTTCAGCGGTATCGGTGGACGTCCGCCAGGAAGGCAACCGTGTGGTGGCCGACCTGCGCGGCATGCAATTGACCCCGGCCCAGGAGCGACGCCTGGACGTGGTGGACTTCGCGACACCGGTCAGGACTGTGGATTTATTCAACTACTCAGGCGGCGCCCGCATCGTGGTCGATACCGTGGGTCCGTTCGAGTACCTCGCCTACCAGGCCGGCACGGACTACACGCTGGAGGTGAAACCGCTGCAGCCCGAGCAGACTGCCGAAGCGCTGGAGGCACAGAAGCGCAAGTTCGGTGGCGAGCCTTTGTCTCTCAACTTCCAGGACATCGAGGTGCGGGCAGTGCTGCAAATTCTGGCCGATTTCACCGGCCTGAATGTGGTGGTCAGCGATTCCGTCGGGGGCAATCTGACGCTGCGGCTTAAGAACGTACCCTGGGATCAGGCTCTGGACATCATCCTGAAGACCAAGGGGCTGAGCATGCGAGAAAACGGCAACGTCGTCCTGATCGCACCGACCGAAGAGATTGCGGCCCGGGAAAAGCTGGAGCTCGAGGCCCAGAAGCAGACGGCTGAGCTGGAGCCGCTGCGCTCCGAGATGATTCAGGTCAACTACGCCAAAGCCGCCGAAGTGGGCGCTCTGCTTAAATCCAGTGAATCGTCGATGTTGTCTGATCGCGGTTCCATCACCATCGATGAGCGAACCAACACCATTCTGGTGCAGGACATCAACAGCAAAATTACGCAGATTCGGGATCTGGTTACAACGCTGGATGTCCCGGTGCGACAGGTGATGATCGATTCCCGGGTGGTGATCGCGAACGACGACTTCACCAAGGAACTGGGCGTGCGGTTCGGCGGTGGCCTGCGGATAACCTCGGGCGATTCACGCCGCGGCGGTGTATCCGGCTCCCAGCTGGGCGCCACCCAGACAGCGATCGCAGACGGCGACCTGTCACAGAGCCCACTTGCGCTCACCGGCATCGCCAACCGCATTGGCGTCAACCTGCCAACGACCAACTCGCCCTTCGGCCGACTCGGTCTTGCGATTCTGGGCGCCGATTTTCTCCTGGACCTGGAACTGTCGGCCCTGCAAGCGGAAGGCCGCGGCGAAGTGTTGTCCAACCCACGTGTGGTCACCACCAACCGCAAACAGGCGCGGATCGAACAGGGCACGGAAATTCCTTACCTGGAACAGAGTTCGAGCGGCGCCACCAGTGTCAGCTTCAAGAAGGCGGTGCTGAGCCTGGACGTGACGCCACAGATCACGCCCAATGACAACATCATCATGGATCTGACGGTCAACAAGGATGCCATTGGCGAGTTGGTTCCTTCGGGCCTCGCCGGCGGGTTTGTGCCTTCCATCGACACCCGGGCGGTGGAGACGCAGGTACTGGTCGAGGACGGCGAGACCGTGGTGCTGGGTGGTATCTACGAACGCAGCCAGATCGCAAGCGTGGACAAAGTCCCGTTGCTGGGAGACATTCCGGGACTTGGCCGCCTGTTTCGTCGAAATCTCGATCAGGACGAGAAGGCCGAGCTGCTGATCTTCGTCACGCCCCGCATCGTGCGGGAGTCAGCCCTGCTGCAATAGCAGGCGGGCTGAGCCAGAAACGACCGAAGGCCGGGCGATGAATGCCCGGCCTTCGGTCGTTTGGCGCCTTGATTTTGTGCGCTCAGCTGTGCAAGCCTCCGGCCCATGCCCTTACTCAATCTGTTCCTGGTGGGACCTATGGGCGCCGGGAAGTCCACCATCGGGCGGCGACTGGCCAAGCGCCTCCGCTACCCTTTTCTCGATTCCGATCGGGTACTGGAGGAACAAACAGGCGCCGACATCCCGCTGATATTCGAACTCGAAGGCGAGGAAGGCTTCCGACGAAGGGAAAAGGCCATACTGGATGAACTCACTCAGCAGCAGGGTATCGTGCTGGCCACCGGAGGCGGCGCGGTGCTGGATCGGGAAAATCGCGTACGCCTCATCTGCCGCGGCTTCGTCGTATACCTGAGGACCTCGGTTGATGAACAATTGAGGCGCACCGCACAAGACCGGCGTCGTCCGCTGCTGCAAACGCCGGATCGCCGAGCCAAGCTGGTGGCGCTGAAAGAGGTGCGCGATCCTCTTTACCGGGAAGTGGCCGATATGGTGGTGGATACTGATGGGCGCCATGTGCAGCGCGTCGTGCACCTCATCGCCACGCATTTCGCCAAGCAGACGACGCACCATGCACCGCCTAATGAGTGATCAGCCGATGCAGACTCTCCATGTCGACCTGGGCCAGCGCAGCTACCCGATACACATTGGCCCGGGCCTGCTGAACAGGCCTGACCTGCTGCTGCCTCATCTGTCGGGGCGCCAGGCGATGGTGGTCACCAACGAGACCGTCGGACCGCTGTATCTCGCGCCGGTGCGTGCACTGCTGTCAGATCGGACCCTGGAAGTCGTGGTGCTCCCGGATGGCGAGCGATTCAAAACCATCGCAACGACCCAAACCATCTTCGATCAATTGCTGAACGCCCGCTTCGGTCGGACCGCCACACTGGTGGCCTTTGGCGGTGGCGTGGTGGGGGACATTACCGGCTTCGCGGCGGCCTGCTACCAACGGGGCATCGACTTCGTCCAGATTCCCACCACCCTATTGGCGCAGGTGGACTCCTCGGTGGGCGGCAAAACCGGTGTCAACCACCCCCAGGGCAAAAACATGATCGGTGCCTTCCACCAACCTCGCTGCGTGATCGCGGACACCGATACGCTATCGACCCTGCCCGATCGGGAGCTGGCCGCCGGTGCCGCCGAGATCATCAAGTACGGCCTGATTGACGACACGGCCTTTTTCGAGTGGCTCGAACAAAATATCGATCGATTGCTGGCCCGCGATCCCGCTGCACTCACCTGGGCCATTGAGCGCGCATGCCGCAACAAGGCGGCGGTTGTGGCCAGGGATGAGCGGGAACAGGGCACCCGCGCCCTGCTCAACCTGGGTCACACCTTTGGTCATGCCATCGAAGCAACAACTGGCTACGAATCGTGGCTGCACGGCGAGGCGGTGGCGACCGGCATGCTGATGGCCGCCGACCTGTCGGAGAGACTGGGCTGGTTGGCGCCGGAGGCGACCATCCGCCTGCGTAACCTGCTGCAACGGGCCCGGCTACCCAAGTCACCACCGGCCGGCATGTCCGCCGCGGATTTCTCAGCCAAGATGGCCATTGACAAGAAGGTTACCGACGGCAGACTCAAACTGATTCTGTTGCGGGGTATTGGCCAGGGCGTGATCAGCGACAGCTTTGACCGCACCGCGCTGGAATCCACTTTGCGTCATTTTACCGGCACCGGCCCTTAGACTTAGGGAGACTCGGAATTTATTCTGGAGGAAGCAGATTGGAGGCTGAAGTATGCAGATTCAAGACGCAGATCGCGGGTAACAGTTGCTCTAAAACCAAGATTTGCAACGATGAAGCTGTGCGTTTCAGTCCCAAGATGTATGTTCACGAATGAATCAGAGGCTCCTCAGTGGGCCATGCCGGAAATTCAGTAACCTACAGCCAGTCCGCAAGCCGAGTTGGCAAGGCACGCGAGCGCGGGACTGGCGTCGGCAATTCCAGCGAGTTTAACGCGGTCAACGTGGCTTGTGGGCTGGCCCAAAGGGCGCGTCGCTGATGAGCCAATATCGCGTTGCACTCCTTGAAAAAGGGCCCGCCATTCCTGTGGTGTGCGCCTTACCTTGGTTCATCAGCGGCGCTCTGTGAATAACCGAACTCCCCGCATGGCCCACTGGCGTCCCGCGCAACGGTGACTCAATTGATCATGTTGCAGTGCGTGGTTATACTCGACGGCCGCTCGGTGGATCAGAACGCATGCCTGTGCGTCACCCGGGCGGCATGGAACGGGAACCCCTCCCGGGGTCAAGTGGTCTCGCGTAATAAGGCTCCCGATCGATCAGTAGATGTCTGACCCCTCTCTAGTCGTTGTGACGGTCGGTCGGCAGCTGCCCGGTCGCAACGTTTAACGATCCAGGGTCAACGCCGGTGATGCAAGAAATGCAACAGCCCAAGGGCCTCTATCGGCCTGAGTTCGAAAAAGACAACTGCGGTTTCGGGCTGATCGCAAACATGGACGGCAAGCCCAGCCACTGGCTGCTGCAGACTGCAGTGACCGCCCTCACCCGGATGACTCACCGGGGTGCTGTCGCCGCAGACGGGAAATCGGGCGACGGCTGTGGGCTGCTGATAAAGCTGCCCGAGCAGTTTGCCCGGGCCAAGGCGGAGGAAGCCGGCATCGCGCTGGACCCGCACTTCGCGCTGGGCATGGTTTTTCTGAATCAGGATCAGAGCCTGGCAGCAGCCGCGAGAGAGCGGCTGCACACCGAGCTGGAACAGAGCGGCCTGAGCGTGGCCGGTTGGCGAGACGTACCCACCAACATCAGCGCCTGCGGCGAGGAATCTCTCAAAAGCATACCGCGAATCGAACAGATCTACGTCAACGCACCCGCAGACATGAGCTCAGAGGCGCTTGAGCGTGCCTTGTATCTGGCACGGCGTCGAACCGAGAAAGCGGTGGAGCCGGAAGATTCAACATTCTACATGCCCAGCTTGTCGGGAAGAGTGATTTCCTACAAGGGGCTGGTTATGCCGGCCAACCTGCCGGTTTTCTATCAAGACCTTCACGACCCCGAGCTGGAGACCGCGCTGGCGGTGTTCCATCAGCGATTTTCCACCAACACACTGCCCCAGTGGCGATTGGCCCAACCGTTCCGTTTTCTGGCCCACAACGGCGAAATCAACACCATCCAGGGCAACCGCTACTGGTCGGTCGCACGAAGCCACAAGTTCCACAGCCCGCTGATCCCCAATCTGGATGACGCACGGCCGCTGGTCTCGATGAGTGGCTCCGACTCCAGCAGCCTGGACAACATGCTGGAGTGTCTGCTGGCCGGTGGCATGGACATTTTCAGGGCCATGCGCTTGCTTATCCCCCCGGCCTGGCAGAACCTGCAGTCGATCGATCCGGACCTGCGAGCTTTCTACGAGTACAACTCCATGCATATGGAGCCCTGGGACGGCCCCGCCGGCATCGTTCTCACCGACGGCCGCCATGCCGCCTGCGCGCTGGATAGAAATGGCCTACGACCAGCACGCTATGTAATCACCCGCGACCGGCATATCACCCTGGCGTCGGAAATCGGTGTCTATGACTACGATCCTCAGGAGGTGGTAATCAAAGGTCGCCTTAAACCCGGACAGATGCTGGCCGCCGATACGGAAACCGGCCGGCTTCTGCTGCCGGATGATGTGGATACGCTGCTCAAGAACCGGCATCCCTATCGGCACTGGATGAAGCGCTACAACCGCCAGCTGGGTACCTTACTGCCGGCCACGGTTCTCACCAGTGAGCCCATGGACAGCGAGACGCTGAACACCTATCAGAAATTGTTTCAGGTTTCGTTCGAAGAACGCGATCAGGTGCTACGACCGCTGGCCGAGGCAGGTCAAGAGGCTGTGGGGTCCATGGGTGACGATGCCCCGTTCCCCGTGCTTTCACATCAGGTGCGATCGCTGTATGACTACTTCCGCCAACAATTCGCGCAGGTCACGAACCCACCAATCGATCCACTGCGTGAAAGCATCGTCATGTCGCTTGAAACCTGTCTTGGCGCCGAACTGAATATGTTTGACGAGACCCCTGAGCACGCTGCGCGCCTGGTCTTGCGCAGTCCCGTGCTGTCGGAAGGCAAGTTCCGAGCTCTGGTGTCCATTCCCAAGCCGGGTTACGAAACCCAAACAATCGATTTGAACTTCGCCCCGGACCAAGAGACTCTGGAACAGGCAATCGTCCGGATCACAGATGAAGCCGTGTCGGCGATCCAGGCGGGGAAGGTCATCCTCGTGCTTTCCGATCGGGCAATCCGGCCCGGTTCACTGCCAGCACATGCACTGCTGGCAACCGGCGCCGTACATCACCGCCTGGTGAAGGAAGGGCTGCGATGCGATGCCAACATCGTAGTGGAAACCGGCACCGCGCGGGATCCTCACCAGTTTGCAGTGCTTATCGGCTACGGTGCCAGCGCCATTTACCCTTATCTTGCCTATGAGTGCCTGCACGACCTGGCGCGCAGCGGTGAAATCCCAGCCGAACTGGAGGACACGCTGTCCGAGCAATATCGCAAGGGCATCAACAAGGGGCTGTTCAAAATCATCTCCAAAATGGGGATCTCGACTATCACCAGCTATCGCGGTGCACAGCTGTTTGAGATCGTCGGTCTCGGAGACGAGGTGGTTTCATTGTGCTTCACCGGAACCACCAGCCGGGTTCAGGGGACCCGTTTTACGGATCTGCAGGAAGATGTCGCCGCTCTGGCCCGCAGTGCCTACAGCCGCCGGGCCCAGACCGAGCAGGGCGGGCTGCTGAAGTTTGTCCATGGCAGCGAGTACCACGCTTTCAACCCGGATGTGGTGACGACGCTGCAGGAAGCGGTCAACAGCGGCCGCTACGAGGACTATGCCCGATTCGCCGCTCTGGTAAACGAGCGACCGGTCACCACGTTGAGGGACCTGCTGCGGATCCGCGATGACCAAGAGCCGATCCCTCTGGACGAAGTTCAGAGCGAACAGGAGATCGTCCGGCGGTTCGACTCCGCCGGCATGTCCCTCGGAGCCCTGTCGCCGGAGGCCCATGAAGCATTGGCAACGGCCATGAACCGCCTGGGGGGCCGATCAAACTCCGGTGAAGGCGGTGAAGACCCCGCTCGGTACGGAACCGAGCGGGTCTCCAAAATCAAGCAGGTTGCCTCTGGACGATTCGGCGTCACACCGCACTATCTGGTCAACGCCGAAGTGCTCCAGATCAAAGTCGCACAAGGCGCAAAACCGGGTGAAGGTGGGCAGTTGCCGGGGCACAAGGTCAACGAGATGATCGCAACCCTGCGGTTTTCCCGTCCCGGCGTCGCCCTGATCTCACCGCCCCCGCATCACGACATTTACTCGATCGAGGATCTGGCCCAATTGATTTTCGACCTGAAGCAGGTGAACCCCGAGGCGCTGGTGTCGGTAAAGCTGGTGGCGGAAGCGGGCGTCGGCACCATCGCGGCGGGCGTGGCCAAAGCGTATGCCGACCTGATTACGATTTCCGGATACGACGGCGGCACCGGCGCCTCGCCGCTCACCAGCGTAAAGTATGCCGGCTCACCCTGGGAACTGGGGCTGACCGAGGCACACCAGACACTGAGAGCAAACAATCTTCGGGACAAGGTTCGCCTGCAGACCGATGGCGGGCTGAAAACCGGTGTGGACGTGGTCAAGGCCGCCATCCTGGGCGCCGAGAGCTTCGGTTTTGGCACCGCACCCATGGTGGCGCTGGGCTGCAAATATCTGCGCATCTGTCACCTCAATAACTGCGCCACGGGCGTTGCCACCCAGAACAACGTGCTGCGCATGCATCATTTCCGAGGCACGGCGGAAAAAGTGATGAGCTACTTTCAGTTCGTCGCCCGTGAGACGCGGGAGCTGATGGCCGGCCTCGGTGTGCGCTCGCTGCATGACCTGATCGGTCGAACCGATCTGCTCGAGCGTCTGCCGGGAGAGACCGAAAAACAGCGGCAGCTCGATCTGTCGCAGATTCTGTCTGACGGCGGCGTGTCCGATGACAAACCAAGGTTTTGCCAGACCAGCAGGAACGATCCTTTCGATAGAGGCGAACTGGCGGAAACAATGGTGACGGACATTTTGCCCAGCATCGAAACCGGTTCCGGCGGCGAGTTTCATTACACGATCAAGAATAACAATCGCTCCATTGGCGCCCGGCTGTCCGGTGAAATCGCGCTGCGCCACGGCAACAATGGCATGGCCAACCGCCCGGTCACGGTCCGCCTCCAGGGAACCGCCGGGCAGAGTTTCGGCGTTTGGAACGCGGGCGGCCTGCACATGACCCTGGCCGGCGATGCGAACGACTATGTGGGTAAAGGCATGGCCGGTGGACAACTCGTGATCCATCCGCCGGCGGGCAGCAGCTTCGCCAGCCAGGAGACCACAATCATCGGAAACACCTGCCTGTATGGCGCCACCGGAGGCACGCTCTATGCCGCCGGCATGGCTGGAGAACGGTTTGCGGTGCGCAATTCCGGCGCGGTGGCGTTGGTTGAAGGTATTGGCGATCACGGCTGTGAGTACATGACCGGTGGCGTGGTCATCGTGCTAGGGCGTACCGGAATCAATTTCGGTGCCGGCATGACCGGTGGATTCGGCTACGTGCTGGATATCGAGAACGCCTTCGTCGATCGCTACAATCATGAACTGATCGACATTCACCGAATCGTCACCGAAGACATGGAGCCACAGCGCGACTATCTGCTGAACCAGTTGCAGACCTTCGTTGACCTTACCGACAGCGATTGGGGGCGAGAACTGCTGGAAGATTTCAGTATGTATGTAGGCCGCTTCTGGCTGGTGAAACCGAAAGCGGCTGATCTGGCGTCGCTGATGGATACGCTTCGCCGCGCGGCTTGACCGGGTGCTGGGCCAATTGCCGGCACCACGCCATCGAGCAGCCAAAACCTTGAGGAACCTCTCATTTGCTCTGAACGAAGCAGATCGGAGGGTGAAATGTGTAGCTTCGAAACGCAGATCGCGGGCAGTGGTTGTTCTACTGCCAAGATATGCAACGATGAAGATGTGCATCTGAGGCCCAGGACGCGAGTTCACGGATAGATCAGAGGCCCCATAATCAGAACGCGGATCGAACAGCCCATGTCCAAGACCAACGCCATGCAGTTTCTCGACCTGCCTCGCCGAGATCCGGTAAAAGCTCCGGTTCAGGAGCGCGTTATTCAGTTCAAAGAAATTTATGGCCACTACGACGCAAGCAGCGCCACGCAACAGGCAGGCCGCTGCCTGCATTGCGGAAACCCTTACTGCGAGTGGAAGTGCCCGGTCCATAACTACATCCCGAACTGGCTGCAGTTGATAGACGAAGGCAACCTGTTCGAAGCTGCAGAGCTGTCGCATCGGACCAATTCGCTACCAGAGATGTGCGGTCGGGTTTGCCCCCAGGACCGGCTGTGCGAGGGGGCCTGCACCCTCAACGACGGCTTTGGCGCGGTAACCATTGGCTCGATCGAGAAGTACATTACGGACGAAGCGATCAAACGAGGCTGGCGGCCGGATATGTCGGGGGTCCGTGCCACTGGCAAGCGGGCCGCCATCGTTGGTGCGGGGCCCGCCGGCCTGGCCTGTGCCGACGTCCTGGTGCGCAACGGTGTTGAGGCCATCGTTTATGACCGGCATCCTCAGATCGGCGGCTTGCTGACGTTTGGTATTCCACCCTTCAAGCTGGAGAAGGAGGTGGTCCAGACCCGCCGTGAGATCATGGAAGGCATGGGTGTGGAGTTTGTGCTCAATACCGAGGTTGGGGAGTCGCTGCCGTTTGCGACATTGCTTGACCAGTACGATGCGGTGTTTCTCGGTATGGGCACCTATACCTCTATGAAAGGGGGATTCCCCGGCGAGGATCTACCCGGTGTCTACGACGCGCTTCCCTACTTGATCTCCAACGTCAATCGGGTGATGGATCTGGCACAAAGCCCATCGGACTTTATTGACATGCACGGACAGCGGGTGGTGGTCCTCGGTGGCGGCGATACCGCCATGGACTGCAACCGCACCAGCGTACGCCAGGGCGCGGCCAGCGTTACCTGCGCCTACCGCAGGGATGAAGCCAACATGCCCGGGTCCAAGAAGGAAGTGGGCAATGCCCGCGAGGAAGGCGTGCGTTTTCTTTGGAATCGACAACCCATCGAAATTGTCGGCTCCGACCGGGTGGAGGGGGTGAAAGTCATCCAGACCCAACTCGGCCAACCCGACGTTCGTGGGCGCCGCACGCCGGAGCCGATGCCAGGAACCGAGCAGATCATTCCGGCCGACCGGGTTCTGATTGCCTTCGGCTTTCGTCCAAGCCCGCCGGACTGGTTCGGCGATTTTACAATTGGCCTGGACGTGAGGGGGCGGGTGCTCACCAACACCGGCCCCGGCCCGAAGTTTCAGACCTCCAATCCCAAGGTCTTTGCCGGCGGCGACATGGTGCGGGGTTCGGATCTGGTGGTAACCGCGGTGTTCGAGGGCCGGGAAGCCGCGGAAGGGATCCTCGACTACCTGGGCTTGTAATCCCACCCGGCTTACGGAATTTGATCCAATTCTCTGGAGTCCCAAGCGGCATGTCCGATCTCAAGAACGACCGGTTCCTAAGAGCACTCATGCGACAACCAGTGGATACGACGCCGGTGTGGATGATGCGTCAGGCCGGGCGTTATCTTCCCGAGTACCGGGCCACCCGTGCCCGCGCCGGCAGTTTCCTAGATCTGTGCAAGAATCCGGACCTTGCCTGCGAGGTCACCCTGCAACCGCTGGATCGATATCCGCTTGATGCGGCCATATTGTTTTCCGACATACTGACGGTGCCCGATGCCATGGGCCTCGGTTTATATTTCGCGGAAGGGGAAGGACCCAAATTCGAGCGGCCCCTGCGCTCCGAGGCCGACATCCGACGTCTGGCGGCACCGGACCCGGAACAGGCGCTGGGCTACGTAAGCGCGGCGGTGCGGGTGATTCGTAAAGCCTTGGACGGCCGGGTGCCACTGATCGGCTTTGCTGGCAGCCCCTGGACCTTGGCTACCTATATGGTGGAAGGCGGCGCCAGCAAAGAATACGCTCATGTGAAGGGCATGCTGTACGATCGACCGGACTTGTTGCACCAGGTGCTGGCGGTCACCGCGGATGCGGTAACCGCCTACCTCAATTCTCAAGTCTCCGCCGGCGCCCAGGCACTGATGATTTTCGACACCTGGGGCGGCATTCTCTCGCCCCAGTGCTATCGCGAGTTTTCCTTGCAGTACATGGCCCGCATCGTGGACGGCCTGACCCGTGAGGCGCAGGGTCGCAGAGTGCCAGTGGTTTTGTTCACCAAGGGTGGCGGGCAGTGGCTGGAAGCGATGGCTGAGACCGGCTGCGACGCGCTGGGCCTGGACTGGACCACCTCACTGGCGGATGCCCGCCGACGGGTCGGCCGGCAAGTGGCTTTGCAAGGGAATCTCGACCCCTGTGTATTGTACGCCTCCCCTGAGCGAATTCGCGCGGAGGTAGCAAGGGTGCTGGGTGAGTTCGGCGCCGGACCGGGCCATGTGTTCAATTTGGGGCATGGCATACACCAGCATGTAGACCCCAGTCATGCCGGCGCCATGATCGAGGCGGTGCATGATTTGAGCCCGGCCTATCACGGCTGAGTTCAGTTTCCCGGATCCGGACCCAGGGCTTGTACCGAATTCCTCGATCGGGTTTGAGCAACACACAGTAAACGCGGTGACCACGGTAGTAAGGGTTCCGTGTCCGACATCCGCAATGACCGTGTCGCGCCTTCGAAATCCAGCACGCTGATTCAAGCGTTAACCAACCATGTCCGGGGGATGAGCATCCAATGACAGATGAGTACCAGGCCCTTGCCTTCGAGACCCTGGGCAAACCCATCAGCTACTTTCAGCCGCGCCAGCACCTGCCCGACTCGGTTACTTTGGACAGCCCGGCGATCGACGTCATGACTGACCTGTGCCAGGTCACGGCGGTGACGGCCCGCATGACCATGCCGATCCACGAAGCGCTGCAGCGCATGCGTAAGCGCGCGGTCAGGCTGCTTCTGGTGACCGACCTGGACGACGGAATCGTATACGGACTGATTACCGCCCGGGACATACAAGGCGAGAAACCCGTCACGCTGGCGCAAAAATTGGGCTACGAGCCTAGTCAATTGGTGGTCCGGGATCTCATGACCCTGAAGGGGCGACTGGAAGTTCTTCCCTATGACGCCGTTGTGAACGCCAAGGTGGGGAATATCGTGGCCAGTCTGCGGGATTCGGGACGCCAGCATGCCCTGGTGGTAGACGCCGACCCGGATCGGGACGGCGTCCCTGCAGTGCGCGGCATCATTTCCCTTGCGCACATAGGACGTCAGATGGGACTCGACCTGGACACCGCGGAGCGCGCTACGACCTACGCAGAATTGGAAGCCGCGTTGGGGGAGTAATGCCTGTTTGGCAACTGCGGCGCACCGGGACAACGTTGCCGGCCGTGCAGATCTTCGGCGGGCTCACTGTTCCTATGCCGCAGCGTCACTTTAGCAGGTAGGCTAGAATGAGGTCCTTCGGCCCAGCCTGTACGGGTCATCAAATCACTCAAGCTCGGGGGGGCAGCACCATGGCCACGGTGATCAGGCAGACGGACCTTATCCAGAGTGTGGCGGACGCGCTGCAGTACATCTCCTACTACCATCCAAAAGACTATCTCGATGCTCTGGCCGAAGCGTATGAGCGCGAGCAGTCGGCGGCCGCAAAGGACGCCATGGCTCAGATCCTGATCAACTCACGCATGTGCGCCGAAGGCCATCGGCCGATCTGCCAGGACACCGGCATCGTGGTGGTTTTCCTGAAGATCGGCATGTCGGCGTCCTGGGACGCTGACATGAGCGTCGAGGACATGATCAACGCGGGCGTGCGTCAGGCCTACCTCCACCCGGACAACAAACTGCGGGCCTCCATCCTCAGCGACCCCGCCGGTGCGCGCAAGAATACCGGTGACAACACACCGGCGGTCATACACATGCAGGTGGTACCCGGGGACAAGGTGGAGGTGACCCTGGCCGCCAAGGGCGGAGGATCGGAGAACAAATCAAAGTTCGCAATGCTCAACCCGTCCGACAGCATTGTCGACTGGGTTCTGAAAACCGTCCCCACCATGGGCGCCGGCTGGTGCCCACCGGGCATGCTCGGTCTCGGAATCGGTGGTACCGCCGAGAAGGCCATGGTTATGGCCAAGGAGGCGTTGATGGAGCCGATCGACATCCATGAGTTGAAGGCCCGGGGCGCCCGCACGGCGCTGGAAGAATTGCGCCTGGAATTGTTTCAGAAAGTGAATGCACTGGGCATCGGAGCCCAGGGACTGGGTGGCCTGACCACGGTGCTGGACGTCAAGATTCTGGATTATCCCACCCACGCGGCATCCAAGCCGGTCGCCTTGATACCAAACTGCGCGGCCACTCGGCACGCACATTTTGTTCTGGACGGCAGCGGCGTGGCCGATCTGCCGGCACCCAGATTGGATGACTGGCCCGATATCAGCTGGGATCCGGGCGCCGGCGCCCGACGCGTCAACCTGGACTCGGTGACACCGGCGGAAGTCGCCGACTGGAAGCCCGGCGAGACTATATTGCTATCAGGAAAATTGCTCACCGGCCGCGATGCGGCTCACAAACGCATGGTTGATATGCTGTCCCGGGGCGAAGCCCTGCCGGTGGATTTCACCAACCGATTTATCTACTACGTTGGCCCGGTGGATCCGGTGCGTGACGAGGTCGTTGGCCCGGCTGGCCCGACCACCGCCACCCGGATGGACAAATTCACCCGGACCATGCTCGAACAAACCGGCCTGCTGGGTATGGTCGGCAAAGCAGAGCGTGGGCCCACAGCGATCGAGGCCATACGCGACAACAAGGCGGTTTACCTGATGGCGGTGGGCGGTGCCGCCTACCTGGTTTCCAAGGCGATTCGCAAATCCCGTGTTGTGGCTTTTGAAGACCTGGGAATGGAGGCGATCTATGAGTTCCAGGTCGAGGACATGCCCGTGACCGTAGCGGTGGATGCCACTGGGCAATCGGTGCACCAGACCGGGCCGGCGGAATGGCGCGCCAGGATCGCCGGGATTCCGGTGGTGGAGGCTTAGTGCCCCGCGCCACAAATTCGTTGCCGACAAGCGCCCAGGCGCAGGGATGGAGAAGCGGATCCCGGGTACATTTGATTCAAGGCGCAGATCGCGGGTAACAGTTTTTCTGTTGCCAGGATTTGCAACGCTGAAGCTGTGCAGTGCACTGCAGCCGAAGATACACGTTCACGAATGGATCAGACCTTCCTCAAGTGCTGTGAGGGCCCGGCGGGCCTTGGTCCACCGGGCGGTGTTCTTCAATCCAGGCGTTGATGCCGCCACTCAGGACCCAGACCTGTATGTATCCCGCCTTGCGTAGTTTCAAAACCGCCTGCCCTGCCCGCAGATCGCTTTGACAAATGGCGATCACGGCGCGTCCGGGATCGTTCAAAGGTGCATGCGCATTCTGCAAAGCCTCGGTGAGGCTCGGCAATGGCACATTCCAGGCCCCTGGCAAGTGCCCATCTGGACCGTAGAACTCTCCGGGCGAGCGAACATCGAGAAGCAGCGTATCGGGTTCCGCACGGCATCGCTCCACCAGTTGCGACGGGCTGAGAAAATATCGAAACCCGACCAACACACGCGGAAGCAGGCGCGGAATGGCCAGGAACAGCACCACCCCGGCGATCAAACCGATGGCTCTGGGGTCGGACATGGTGATCACGCCATCCATCCGCAAGGTCTTTCGCAGCCGGAACCGCAGACACCCGGGAATCGCCACCTCTCGGGTGATGCCAGTCGATCAGGCCCGGTTCAGTTGACGCGCGGTTTCAGTTCGCCGGCAAGGTATCGGGCAGCCATGCGATCCAAGGGTATTGGCGACATTTTGGCGCCCTGACCCGCCGTGCCAAATGCCTCGTATCGATCGATGCAAATCTGTTTCATCGCGTCTTTGGCGGCAATGAAATACTTTCGCGGATCGAAGTTCTTGGGGTTCTCCGCCAGGTGTTTACGTATTGCGCCGGTCGAAGCCAAGCGCAGGTCGGTGTCGATATTGACCTTGCGCACACCATGGCGAATGCCTTCCTGGATCTCACTCACCGGGACACCGTAGGTTTCGCCGATGTCGCCGCCAAACTCGTGAATCACGGCCAGCCAGTCCTGGGGCACCGACGACGATCCATGCATGACCAGATGGGTGTCCGGAATACGGGCGTGAATCTGTTTGATGCGCTCTATGGCCAGAATATCGCCGGTGGGCGGCCGGGTAAATTTATACGCACCGTGACTGGTTCCGATGGCAATGGCCAGGGCGTCCACCTGGGTCTGCTTGACAAAATCGGCCGCTTCCTCGGGATCGGTCAAAAGCTGGTCGTGGCTCAGATGGCCCTCCGCCCCCGATCCATCCTCCTCCCCGGCCATGCCGGTTTCCAGTGAACCCAGGCACCCCAGCTCACCCTCGACGGAAACGCCGCCGGCATGAGCCATTTGGCATACCGTGCGGGTCACATCCACGTTGTACTGATAGCTCGCCGGGGTTTTCATGTCCTCCTCCAGAGACCCGTCCATCATCACCGACGTGAAACCGAGCTGGATTGACTGGAGACAGATTCCGGCCGAGGCGCCATGATCCTGGTGCACGCACACCGGCACCCGGGGATACTGCTCCGCGGCTGCCTCAATCAAGTGGCGCAGGAACGGCGCGCCTGCGTACTTGCGTGCGCCCGCTGAAGCCTGAACGATCACCGGGCTATCGGTCTGGTCCGCCGCCTCCATGATCGCCTGCATCTGCTCGAGATTGTTGACGTTGAAGGCCGGCACGCCGTACTGCTGTTCGGCTGCGTGGTCCAAAAGTTGTCGCAATGTGATCAGCGCCATTGCACTCTCCCTATAAAATCATCATTCAAAACAGGACCCGGCTCGTCCAAATGGCACACTGTCTGCAAGCCTGCGGTTGACCTGCGAGACAGTTGAAAGGACGCGGTTCATTTCCCCCGGGATGAACCGCGTCCTTTCAGCTCGCTCAGGTAGGCTCAGCCACCCGCAGTATTCTCATGGTGTTGGTGCCCCCGGGCATACCGGCGCGATCGCCCAGCGTCATGATCACCAAGTCACCCGCCGCCACCGCTCCGCTTTGCGACAGGGTTCGCATGGCGGCACGGTCGCTGGCCTCACCCGGTCCGGGTTCAGGCAGCAACAGCGGGTGCACACCACGATACAGAGCAACCCGCCGCGCGGTGGCGGCACTGGGTGTCAACGCATACACCGGCAGACGGCTGCGGATGCGGGACATCCACATGGCGGTGGAACCGGACTCGGTCAGGGCGGCGATGGCCTGAACTTTGAAATGATTGGCAACAAACATGGCCGCCTTGGCGATTGCCTCGTCGGCTCGCTCGAAATGCTGCTCCGGCTCGAGCATTACCATGGGATGCTCCATGCGGTGGGTCTCGGCGCCCCGGCAAATTCGGTCCATGGCCTCCACCACTTTGACCGGATAGCGGCCCACCGCGCTTTCCGCCGAGAGCATCACCGCATCGGTGCCGTCCAGCACAGCATTGGCCACGTCCAACAGCTCAGCCCGAGTCGGGATCGGATTTTCCACCATGGATTCCATCATCTGCGTGGCGGTGATCACCACACAGTCCAGTTCAGCAGCCCGGCGCAGAATGTTTTTCTGCACCCCGGCGAGTGCCGCATCGCCGATCTCCACACCCAAATCCCCTCGGGCGACCATCACCGCGTCCGAGGCCCACATGATCTCGTTGATGTTGGTAACGGCCTCAGTGCGCTCAATCTTGGCAACCAGCCCAGCGTCATGCCCAGCTTCGAGCAGCAGACCGCGCGCTTCGTTGATATCGTCCTCGTTCTTGGGGAAAGAAACCGCGAGATAATCCACCTTCAACTCGGCGGCCAACAGAATGTCCCGCAGATCCTTGGCGGTCAGCGGCGGCGCAGACAAGCCGCCGCCTCGACGGTTGACCCCTTTGTTGTTTGACAGTCGACCGCCGGCCTGAATCTCGGTCTCGATGCGTTCGCCGCACACGCCGACAACTTTCAGCACGATACGGCCATCGTCCAGCAGGAGGACGTCATCGACCACCACGTCCCTGGGCAGCTCCTTATAGGTCAGCCCCACTTCCCGGGCATTGCCGGCATCTTGGTCCAGACTGCCGTCCAGGGCGAACGGAGCGCCCGGACTGAGCTCCACGGAACCGCCCCTGAACCGATCGATGCGGATCTTGGGTCCTTGCAGATCCCCCAAGATCGCAACCTGCTCGCCGCAGCGCGCAGCCACTTCACGAACAGCCTCGACCCGCGCCCGGTGGTCTTCGGCGTCGCCATGGGAAAAGTTGATACGAACGACATTGACACCCGCTCGAATCAGCTGCTCAAGGACGCCCGGACGGTCGGTCGCTGGGCCCAGGGTTGCAACGATCTTGGTCTGGCGGGGATGATTTTCCATGGTCTCACAGGGTCATCCGTCTGGCCCGCTCTTCCAACATCGCAACGGCAGGCAGCTTCTTGCCCTCGAGGAACTCAAGAAAGGCACCACCTCCGGTGGAGATATAGGAGATGCCCGCTTCGATGCCGTACTTATCCACCGCGGCCAGGGTATCGCCACCGCCGGCTATGGAGAACGCGCTGGAATCGGCGATTGCCCGGGCCAGCATCTCGGTGCCATGGCCAAACTGGTCAAACTCGAACACACCGACGGGTCCGTTCCAGACCACGGTGCCCGCCTCGCCCATCAATGCCGAGTAGCGTCCGGCTGTGTCCGGACCCACATCGAAGATCATGTCATCGTCCTGGACATCGGCAACGGTCTTGACCACGGCCTCCGCATCCTCCGCAAAGGCCTTGCCCACGACCACATCGGTGGGAATAGGGATCTCACCCCCCTTGGCCTTGGCTGCCGTCATCAAGCGTTTGGCCTCGTCAACCAGATCAGGCTCATACAGGGATTTGCCCACCGGATAACCTGCCGCGGCCAGGAACGTATTGGCAATGCCGCCGCCGACGATGAGCTGATCCACGATAGTGGACAGCGATTCCAGAACCGTCAGCTTGGTGGACACCTTGGAGCCACCCACAATCGCGACCAGAGGGCGACGCGGATGATCCAGAGCCTTGCCCAAAGCGTCCAGCTCGGCTGCCAGCAGGGGTCCGGCACAGGCCACGGCGGCGCAGCGACCGACGCCGTGGGTGGATGCCTGGGCCCGATGAGCGGTGCCGAACGCATCCATAACGTACACGTCGCACAGGGCCGCCATTTTGCGCGAAAGCGACTCGTCGTCGGCTTTCTCTCCCCGGTTGAAACGAACATTCTCCGCCATGACCAGTTCGCCGCCGGCCACCTCGACCCCGTCCAGCCAATCCTTAGCCAGGCGCACATTGCGCCCGAGCAAACCGCCCAGGTGGTCCGCGACCGGTGCCATAGAAAACGCCGGATCGTATTGGCCCTCAGTGGGTCTGCCCAGATGGGACATGACAATGACCCTGGCACCGTCATCCAGTGCCATACGCAAGGTTGGCAGTGCCGCCCGAATCCTCGCATCGCTGGTCACTTTGCCGTCTTTGACGGGTACGTTGAGGTCCTCGCGAATCAACACCCGCTTCCCCGCGAGGTCGAGGTCGGTCATTTTCACGATGGACATGGAAGCCTCCTTGAAACGCAGTCCAAGTTCGAACAGATCGCCCCTAAGGAAGATCCGATCACTTGCTGCGGCTGCGCCGGGGGCCTCGCATCTGCGACCTTGTGGACCGAAACACGATTCGCATCAATTGATCAGACCTTCCCAAGGAGAACATCGCATCGCGGCGCCCGATGCGGATCGGGCGCCGGTGTCGCCATCAGGCGCTCATCAGCGCCAGGGTGGTATCCAACATCCGGTTGGAGAAGCCCCACTCGTTGTCATACCAGGAACAAACCTTGACCAGACCACCCGGCATGACCTTGGTGAGGGTGGCGTCGAAGATGGAGGAAGACGGGTTGTGGTTGAAGTCGATGGACACCAAAGGGCCATCACTGTAGCTGAGTATGCCCTTCAGATCGCCCTCGGATGCCGCTTTCACGATGCCGTTCACTTCATCGACCGTGGTTTCCGCACCGGCCTGGAAGCTGAGATCGACCAGCGAAACATTGATGGTCGGTACCCGGATGGCAAACCCGTCAAGCTTGCCGTTCAATTCGGGCATCACCAGTCCCACCGCCGCCGCTGCGCCGGTCTTGGTTGGGATCATGGACATGGTGGCGGAGCGGGCGCGGCGCAGGTCGGAGTGATAGACGTCGGTCAGCACCTGATCGTTGGTGTAGGAATGGATGGTGGTCATGACGCCGGTCTTCAGACCGATGGCCTGGTGTATAGGCAGCA
This sequence comes from Candidatus Competibacteraceae bacterium, assembly GCA_024641125.1. Classification (GTDB taxonomy): domain Bacteria; phylum Pseudomonadota; class Gammaproteobacteria; order Competibacterales; family JAHEDQ01; genus JAHEDQ01. The sequence continues at coordinate 28,329 of JAHEDQ010000029.1, forward strand.
CCAGTGGCGCCAGACAATTGGTGGTGCACGATGCGTTCGAGATGACGGTATCGGTGGATTTCAGAATCCGGTGGTTGACACCGTAGACGATGGTGGCGTCCACGTCCTTACCGCCGGGCGCGGAGATGATGACTTTCTTGGCGCCACCCGCCAGGTGCGCGCCGGCCTTTTCTTTGCTGGTGAACAGTCCGGTGCATTCCATCACCACATCCACGCCCATCTCGCCCCAGGGCAGCTCGGCGGGATTGCGCTCGGCCAGCACCCGGATGCGATCGCCGTTGACCAGCAGGCTGTCGCCATTTACCACCACCTCTCCCGGGAAACGCCCGTGGGCGGTGTCGTACCGGGTCAAATGGGCATTGGTCTCGGCATCGCCCAGGTCGTTGATCGCCACAATCTCGATCTCACCGTTGCGTCCCGACTCGTACAGCGCCCGCAGTACATTGCGTCCGATTCGGCCATAGCCGTTTATTGCGACTTTTACGGTCATCAACTTCTCCCACTGTAATCCATGATTAATGCACAGCTGCGACAGCGGTGCTCACAGCACCTCGCGCAGCGCCTCGAAAACGCCTGCGGCGGTAAATCCGAAGGCCTCCATGAGTTGCCCACCGGGTGCAGATTCGCCAAAGCGGTCAATGCCCAGGACCCTGCCGTTGACACCGGCGTAGCGGTACCAGGGTGCGGTGACGCCCGCCTCTACCACGACCCGAGCGGTCACTGCCGGGGGCAGAACCTGATCCTGATAGTCGGTTGGCTGGTTTTGGTAGCGTTCGACACAGGGCATGGAGACGACCCGGACACGGCGCCCCTCTCCGGCCGCTTGATCCGCAGCAGCCATGGCCAGGGCGATTTCGGATCCGGTCGCAATCACAATTGCCTCGGGTACCCCGGCGCAGTCCTTGAGGATGTAGCCGCCTCGGGCGATGTCCGCAAGCTGTGTCGCATCGCGGGGTTGCGCCGGCAGGTTCTGGCGTGAGAACAAAAGGCAGGCCGGCCCATCGCGGCGCTCGATCGCAGACTGCCAGGCAACCGCCGTTTCGGTCTCATCGCAGGGCCTCCAAATATGCAGATTGGGTATCAGGCGCAACGACGCGGCCTGTTCAATCGGCTGATGGGTGGGACCGTCTTCACCCAGTCCGATGGAATCGTGGGTGTACACGAAGATCGTGCCCACCCCCATAAGAGCGGACATGCGCACCGCATTGCGGGCGTAATCGGAAAAAACCAGAAAGGTGCCGCCATAGGGAATGTAACCGCCGTGAAGGCCGATCCCGTTCATGACGGCGGACATGCCGAACTCACGAACGCCGTAATGCAGATAATTGGCATCCCGATGCGGCTCGCCTACCACCACCGAGCCGGACCAGGTCGTATTGTTTGAGGGCGTGAGGTCCGCTGATCCACCAAGCAGCTCTGGCAACATCGGGCCGTAGGCATTGAGTGCGTTCTGGGACGCCTTGCGGGTCGGTATGGCCGCGGCTTTGGCCTGCGTTTCCCGGATAAAACGCTCGGCCGACCGATGAAACTCCGCCGGCAGTGCGCCGCTCATGCGGCGTTCAAATTCGTCGGCGAGCCCGGGGTGCGCATTGCGGAAGGCATCGAAGCGGTCCTGCCAGATGGCCTCCAGTTTCGCGCCGCGATCGCGCGCATCCCAGCCATCGCGCACCCCGGCCGGCACCTCGAACGGAGCATGGGGCCAATCGAGATTGATGCGGGTCGCCGCAACCTCGTCCTCACCCAGGGCCGCGCCGTGGCAGTCGTGGCTACCGGCCTTGTTGGGCGCCCCCTGCCCGATCACGGTGCGGCAGCAAAGCATGCTGGGCCGGTCAGTGACCGATCGGGCTTCCTCTATTGCCCGTTTCACCGCGGCGGGGTCGTGCCCATCGACATCCGCCACCACGTGCCAGCCATAAGCATCAAACCGCTTGGGGGTGTCGTCCCGGAACCAACCGGCAACATCGCCATCGATAGAGATGCCGTTATCGTCGTAAAAAGCAATCAGTTTTCCCAGACCCAGGGTGCCGGCCAAGGAGCAGGCCTCGTGGGAAATGCCTTCCATCAAACAACCGTCACCCAGGAATACATACGTATGATGGTCGACGATGGTGTGCCCGGGCCGGTTGAAGCGCTCCGCCAGCAGTCGCTCGGCGAGGGCCATGCCGACTCCGTTGGCCAGCCCCTGGCCCAACGGGCCGGTGGTGGTTTCAACCCCGGGGGTCATGCCGTATTCCGGATGACCTGGGGTACGTGAGTGCAGTTGACGGAACTGCTTGAGATCATTGATGCCCAAATCGTAGCCGGTCAGGTAAAGCAGCGAATAGACCAACATGGAACCATGGCCGTTAGACATGACAAACCGGTCGCGATTGCTCCAGGCCGGGTTAGCGGGATTGTGTATCAGGAAGTCGTTCCACAGCACTTCGGCAATGTCCGCCATCCCCATAGGGGCTCCGGGATGCCCGGAGTTGGCTTTCTGGACGGCATCCATGCTAAGAGCACGTATGGCGTTGGCCAGATCTCTACGCGACGGCATTGGCGTCTCCTGGGTTACGTTGTTGATTCCGGCTCAATGGT
>JAHEDQ010000196.1 GCA_024641125.1 Candidatus Competibacteraceae bacterium
ATCCGTGGATAAGCTTCGGCAAGCCAATCGTGCAGGCGGGTTTCGGCTCGGGCAATGGTGGGCCAGATATCCCAAAGTGTGTCGTCCAAGTCAAAGGTCACCAGTTCGATGGTGGGCGTTCGCATTATCAGGGTTCCAACTTCAAGGCCAGCAGAAGATCCATGACGTTGGTCCCGGTCGGTCCGGTGGTAATGAGATCGCCACTGGCTTCGAGAAAATGCCCCGAGTCGGCCCGCCGCAGGCAGTCCGTCGCGTCATGACCCTGCGACTCACCGCGGGACACGGTGCCGCCGTCCACCAGCCCGCCTGCATCCTCGGTCGGGCCGTCGGTGCCGTCGGTGCCCAAGGCAGCAAGAAACACATCCTCATGTCCCTCGAGCACCGTGGCCGCGGCCAGGGCTAACGCCTGATTCCGGCCGCCCCGACCCGGATTCACCGGCAGATGCACGGTTGTCTCTCCACCGTATATGGTCAGCCCGGCCGGCGCCTCGAGCAAGCGCGCTGCGAGTTCTTTTCCGGTCCGCACCGCGTCACCGCCCAAAAATCTCGAATCCACCGTTACGGTGTACCCCAGCTCACGGCTCCGGCTGGCCGCAGCCTGTTTGGCATCCTCCAGACAAGCCACGATCCTAACCGGGATTGGGGCAACCCGATCCGGCGGTGATCTGAGTTGCTGGCTCAACCATTCGGGTAAATTCTCGGGCATTTGGCCCGGCGTAGATGCGACCAGGGCGCCGGAGCCGATCACCGCAGGGTCGTCTCCGGGCACGTCCGACACCATCAGCGCCGACGCCGGCCGGTCGCCAAGATAGGTGGCCAATCGCCCGCCCTTGATCCTGGAAAGGCCTTTTCGGACCCGGTTCATCGCGGTGATGTCCAAGCCCGAAGCCAACAGCCAGGCATTGGTCCGGGCGAGAAACGCCAGATCCAATCCTGGTTCCAGGGCCTCCACCAGGCTGGATGCGCCGCCGGAAATCAGGAACAGCAGCGGCGTATCCCCGGGTATCTCGCCGATAAATTCCAGCAGTCGCTCACCCGCGTCCAGGCAGCGTTGATCCGGCACGGGGTGCGCGGTTTCCCATATCTCGTAGCGCCGGTCGGCTCGGAGTTCCGGGCCACAGTGGTTGTCCTTGGTGATAACCAGGGCACGGAACACACCGTCACCCAACGCATCCCGCGCGCCCAGCGACATGCTGTCCGCCGCTTTACCGATGGCAATGGTGACCACCGGGAGGCGCTGTGGTGGTTCCGACTCCAGGGCAGCCCGCACAGCACGCCGTCCATCCACCGCGGCCAGGGCCGCATGAATCACGTCCAACAGATCCCGTCGGCCCTGGTTACGGTCGCTCAATGCCGGACCCCGTGCTCAAGGTCCGCCTGGATATCCGCCAGGCTTTCCAGGCCCACGGATATCCGTACCAGTCCCTCGCCGATTCCAGCCTGATCGCGCTCGGCCTGAGTCATGCGTCCATGGGTGGTGGTGGCGGGATGGGTTATGGTGCTCTTGGTGTCACCGAGATTGGCGGTGATGGACAGCAGTCGGCAATGATCGATCAAATCCCAGGCCGCTTCCCGTCCTCCGTCGAGGTCGAATGAGACAATACCGCCGAACCCGCTTTGCTGACGCCGGGCCAAAGCGTGCTGCGGGTGGTCGGCAAGACCGGGGTAATAGACATGAGCGATCAGTGGCTGTTGTACCAGCCACTGAGCCAGACCCAAGGCAGAGCGGCAGTGAGCCTGCATTCGAATCTCCAGCGTTTCCAGGCCCTTTAAGAAGACCCAGGCGTTGAACGGACTCAGACTCGGGCCTGCCGTGCGCAGAAAGCCGAACAGGTCCTGCCCTACCCGCTTGCGGTCACCCACCACAGCGCCACCCACACAGCGGCCCTGGCCGTCCAGAAACTTGGTGGCGGAGTGAACGACAATATCCGCTCCCAGAGCGAGCGGCCGCTGCAGGGCGGGCGTACAGAAGCAGTTGTCCACCACCAGCAGGAGATCCTTGCGCCTTGCAAGCGCGGACAGTATTTGGATGTCCGCCAGTTCGGTCAACGGGTTTGACGGGGTCTCGAGGAACAGCATCCGGGTGTGGGCCGTACAGGCCTGTTCCCAGGCATCGTAGTCACCCAGGGCCACATAGCTGATCTGAACGCCAAACCGTTGCAGATAGGTATTAAACAGCGAGACGGTGCTGCCGAACAGGCTGCTGGAGGCCACGATGTGGTCCCCGGACTTGAGCTGGCTCATGCAGATCGCGAGGATGGCCGACATGCCCGAGGCGGTCGCCACGCAACTCTCACCGCCTTCCAGCGCCGCGAGACGGTCCTGAAACGCGGCAACCGTCGGATTGGTGAAGCGTGAGTAAACATTGCCGGGGCGATCGCCCGAGAACCGCGCGGCAGCTTCGGCGGCGCTCTGAAACACAAAACTCGAGGTGGTGAATATGGCTTCGGCGTGTTCCCCCTCCCCGGTTCTCCTGTGGCCGGCTCTCACCGCCAGGGTGCTGAAGTCGGGCTGTTTGGGATCGGTGTCCACGGACCTGCGTTTCCTCCCTAGGGGTGATCGGCTATGCCTTCACGTGGCGTTGTGCAAGCCCACAACGTTGTCCTCGACATCACGTCGGTCCTGTTCCTTGGCCGCGTCGTTGCGGGCCTCGCCCAGGCGCGAAAGATACTCCTTCCCTACCGTACCCGTAATGTAGTGGCCGGTGAAACAGCTGTTCTCAAATACCTTGATCTCGGGATTTCCGTGGCGGACCGCCAGTTCCAAATCCTCCAGATCCTGGAAAATCAATCGATCGGCCCCGATGGTGCGGCAAATTTCGTCCTCGTCACGGTCATGGGCCACAAACTCCTGCATCGCGGGCATGTCGATGCCATACACGTTCGGATAGCGCACCGGGGGAGCGGCGGAGGCAAAATAGACTTTGTTCGCGCCGGCCTCGCGGGCCATTTGCACGATTTGCTCCGACGTTGTTCCCCGGACGATGGAGTCATCGACCAGAAGTACGTTCTTACCGATGAACTCCAGGTCGATGGCGTTCAGCTTCTGGCGTACGGATTTCTGCCGCATCTTTTGCCCAGGCATGATGAAGGTGCGGGCAATGTACCGGTTCTTGATAAAACCTTCGCGATACTTGAGACCCAGGCCGGAGGCGAGTTCGGATGCGGAGGTCCGGCTGGTGTCCGGTATCGGTACCACCACGTCGATGTCGTGATCCGGCCATTCCCTGAGAATCTTCTCGGCCAGACGCTCGCCCATGCGCAGCCTTGCCTTATGTACCGAGACCTTATCGGCGATCGAGTCGGGTCTTGCAAAATAGACATACTCGAAAATGCAGGGGCTGAGCTGTGAAGACTCGGCACACTGACGGGTGAATACACGTCCGTGCATATCGATGTAAATGGCCTCTCCCGGCGCCACATCCCGCACCAGCTCGAATCCCAGGGCATCCAGCGCAACGCTCTCGGAGGCCACCATGTACTCGACGCCGCAGGGCGTTTCGCGGCGTCCATAGACCAAGGGCCGGATACCAAACGGGTCCCTGAACGCAACGATGCCGTAGTCTATGATCATCGCCACCGCGGCATAGGCGCCTTCCGCCCGCCGATGGACGCGTTCGACCGCTGCAAAAATATCCTCTTCGTCCACCTGAAGTTTGCCCTGCCGTTGCAGCTCATGGGCGAACACGTTGAGCAGGATTTCCGAGTCGGAATTGGTGTTGATATGGCGCAGGTCCGAGCGGAACACCTCTGCTTTCAATGCCTCGGCATTGGTCAGATTGCCGTTGTGGGCCAGCGCGATGCCATACGGGGAGTTCACATACAGCGGCTGTGCTTCGGCCGTACTGGACGATCCCGCGGTGGGATAGCGTATGTGGCCTATTCCCATGTTGCCCACCAGCTGACGCATGTGACGGGTACGGAACACATCGCGCACCAGGCCATTGTCCTTGCGCAGATAGAATTTTCCGCGATCGCAGGTCACCATACCAGCCGCGTCTTGGCCTCGATGCTGCAAAACCGTCAAACCATCAAACAAGCCCTGATTGACTGGGCGATGGGCCACCAGCCCGATGATTCCGCACATGCTCGCTTTCTGCCTTTCGAGGTTGGGTTAGAGAAGCTGTCACGCACTCACACGGTTTCATGTGCGATGCGCCCGCACGGTATCCCACATGGAACCACTGCCCCGGAACCAACCGTAAAACTTGCTCATGGTTCCGTTGAAGGGCGCAAACATCATGGAAGCTCGAAGTACCCGGAGTAAGGTTCGGGGATCATGCCCCGGATGATCACCGCCAGATCAACGAATCGGGGCAACAGTATGGACTCTCCCCACCATGGATCCTGGGGAACGGGGGTCAGCCCGGCCAACAGCACCAATACCGTCACGATGGCGATCCCCCGCAGCAGACCGAACACGACGCCCACCACCCGATCGGTGCCGCTGAGTCCGGTCATGTCGACCAGATGGCCCACGGTGTAACTCACCAGTCCACCCAGCAGCAGCGTCACGATGAACAATACCGCGAACCCCACGATCAGTCTCGCAGATGGCAGCTCGATGTACCCGGTGAGCACATTGGCGGCCCCATCTGAGAACATCACTGCCACCGCCAATGCCGCCAACCAGGAGGCAAGGGACAGCGCCTCCCGGATGAACCCACGCCAGGCGCTGATCAACATGGAAAAGGCCAGAATGCCCAGGATTCCGTAGTCCACCCAGATCAGGTTGTCGACCATGCTGTAGGATTACCCTGCGCGAACCCGGTTGGGCTCGGCGCCGCTACCGATTCGGGTTGCGGATTCTACCAGAGGGAGGGGGCCCGCCAAAGGCCGGGATTCGTAGGAATTGAGCCCTATTGCGGGTCCGGTAAGAACAGAACCTTCCCGCGGTCCTTCTGCGCCTATGGATACGCCATCAACCTGCCTTCGATTTGGAATGCGCTGGCTATGGCCTGGCGTTGGTTTTCGGCGGCCGATTTACTCAATTCGGGACCGACCCTGACCCGATGGAGAGTGCGGTCATTGACCGTGACCGCCTCGACGAAGGCCGCGTAGCCCCCTTGGCGTAACTGATCGCTGAGCCGGTAAGCGTTGGCCTGGTTGGAGAAACTGCCGACTTGCACCACCCACCCGCGCAAGCTCGCCGGCGGTGCATCCTGCACCGGCACCTGGGGCGGCGGTTCGGCCAGACCCGCTTGTTCGCCAGAGGGCTCGAATGCAGATGACTTGGGCTGGTAAGTCTGCGCCGGTGGCGGTGGCAGGGTCAGATCCACTGCCGGGGCCGGGGGTTGCGCCACCGGCCGAAGCCACTCCGGCAGGAACACAACGGCCAAGGCAACCAGCACGACAGCCCCCACCAACCTGTTCTTTAGACGTCGCTCCACGCGTTACCGTCGCCTCCATCGTCAATCAGAATCCAGCCTCGAGGCATATCGCCGTAGGGCGCATTCCACCATCTGAAAAGAGCCCACGACCAGCACACGATCTCCCGTCCTGGCCATCCGATCGGCGTTCTCAAGCGCCTCCTCCACGCTGGCGTGTAGCCGCGCTCGGCCCGCATCCGGCACCGATCGAATCAGTGCCTCTGCCGGCTGACCCCGCTCGCCAATCGTTGGCGCCAAGTGCCACCGGTCCACATGGGGCCACAGAGCGCAAAATACGGCCTCCGCGCTCTTGTCGCGCAACAGTCCGGCCACGGCGATGGTCCGCCCCGGAACGGGATCCCTCGCCAGTTGCTGCGCAAGCGCCCGTGCGCCATCCGCATTGTGCGTGACATCCAACAGGTGTTCCACTGCTCCGGCGATGCGTTGATACCGCCCCGGGAGCCGCACCTCCGTCAGAGCGCGCGCAATCTCGCTGCGTTCCGGTTGCACTGCCAGAGTTGTGAGACGCAGTGCCATCAGCGCGGCAGCGGCGTTGGCCAGCTGATGCGCCCCGTCTAAGGCGGGCATGGGTAAGCGCAGGCGGATCTGGTCCGGACCCCACCATGTCCAATCCAGCTCTCCGGCGCGGAATCCGAAGTCCTGCCCGGCCCGATATAGCCGAGCGCCCACCGATTGCGCTGTTCGCAGCACGCTGCTTGGCGGGTCGGGATCTCCGATCACTGCAGGTTGGCCGTAACGCAGAATACCCGCTTTCTCACGGCCTATGGCCTCACGATCCGAGCCCAGCCATTCCGTGTGGTCCAGGCCGATTTGGGTAATCAGCGCCACGTTGGCATCCACCAGGTTGACCGCATCCAAACGGCCGCCGAGGCCAACTTCCAGCACGACAACATCGGGCTTTCGAATTTCGAACACGCGCAGGGCGGCCAGGGTACCGAACTCGAAAAAAGTAAGCGGAATCTTTCCTCGGGCACGGTCCACCCAGTCGAACGCGTCACACAGAAGGGCGTCCGATACGGGCGCGCCATCTATCCGTATGCGTTCGTTGTAGCGCAACAGGTGGGGCGAAGTGTAAGCGCCGACCCGGTAACCGGCTTGCTCCAGCATGGCAACCAGAAACGCAACGCTGGAACCTTTGCCGTTGGTGCCGGCCACCGTGATCACCTGCCCTGACGGTAGCGGCAAAGCGGGTACCTGTCTCAGACGATCAAGGCCAAGGTCGATATCTCTCGGATTCAGGGTGGTTTGCCAATCCAGCCACTGGCGGAGCTGTGTGAATCTCGGCATATCAGGTGTCGCACGCCTGGCTGGGCGACCCAGGCCGGTGGCGCCCGATCGGAACATGAGCGGGCCGCGGGAACAGATTCTGAGCTGCCGAGACAGTAGATGCTTTCAACCGCCGAATCTCGATGCGGAGTTGGCGAACCGACGCGCGCGGTGCATCCGTTTAAGCGGTCGTTGCGGGCGGTTCAGGTTTCGGGCGTCCGATCAGCGTGGCCGCGTTCCAGATCCGTATCCTTGAGCCCTGCGGGCTGTGCCGCGGCGGCATCGGAGGCGGCCGCATCCGGATTGGAACCGGACGGACCCAGCAAGCTAGCGCCCGGGGCTGGACTGGCCTGATGGGTAAACATGGCCAGCAGCCGGGCAATGCGACTGCGCATCTCGCGACGGTCAACGATCAAATCCAGCGCCCCGTGATCGAGCAAAAACTCACTGCGCTGGAACCCATCGGGAAGGGTTTCCCGCACCGTCTGTTCGATCACCCGCGGTCCGGCAAAACCAATGAGGGCGCCCGGCTCGGCGATGTTGATGTCTCCGAGCATCGCCAGACTTGCCGAAACGCCGCCGGTCGTGGGGTCCGTCATCACTGAGACGTACGGTATTCCGGCGCTGGACAAGCGGGCCAGCGCGGCACTGGTGCGGGCCATTTGCATCAGCGATACCAGTGCTTCCTGCATTCTGGCGCCGCCGCTGGCGGTAAAACAGATCATGGGGATCTGGTCTTCGAGAGCCTTTTCGGCGGCGGCTACGAAACGGCTTCCGACAACCGAGCCCATGGACCCGGCCATGAATTCGAACTCAAACGCAGCCGCAATCACCGGCATGTCCAACAGGTACCCCTGCATTACCACCAGGGCGTCTTTCTCACCGGTGAGTTTCTGTGCCTGAATCAATCGATCGCGGTACTTCTTGCTGTCTTTGAATCTGAGAAAGTCCTGCGGCTCCATGGCTGCCCCGATCTCGCGGCTGCCGTTGGCATCGAGAAACTGCTCCAGACGCTGACGGGCCCCGATGCGCATGTGATGGCTGCACTTCGGGCATACGTGCAGGTTGCGCTCCAGTTCCGCACGGTACAGAACTGCGCTACAGGATTCGCATTTGCTCCATACACCCTCGGGAACGGAGCGCCGGCGGTTGCCGGCCTCGGTGCGTATCCGGTAGGGGACCAGTTTTTCAAACCAGCTCATCGGCCAGATTTCCTCACGATGCCATTAGCAGACGCTGGCGTCAGATCGCGCTCAGGCTGCATCCAGAGCGGCACGCATGCCACCCAGCAATGCGCAGACCTCTTGCCTCATACGCTCCGGATCCTCGCCGAATTCACCGACGCGTCGCACCAGCGCACTGCCCACTACCACTGCGTCGGCGAAGGCACCGACCTCGGCTGCCGCTTCGGGTGTGGCTATGCCGAAACCCACGCCCAGGGGAAGATCGGTCAGCGCCCTCAGCTTCGCAAGTTTGTGCTGAACCCCGTCTGTGTCGATCGCATCTGATCCGGTGACGCCCTTGAGTGATACGTAGTAGATAAACCCTCGGGCGACTCCGGCGATACGCTTGAGGCGCAGGTCGCTGGTGGTGGGCGCGGTCAGGAAGATGGCATCGAGCCCGACTCTGTCCAAGGCGTTCAGCAAGGTGTCGGATTCCTCGGGCGGCAAGTCAACCGTCAGGACGCCGTCCACACCGGCCGATGCCGCGGCGTCGGCAAAGGTGTCATAGCCCATGATCTCGATTGGGTTCAAATACCCCATCAGCAATACTGGCGTGTCGGTGTCGTCGACACGGAACTGGCGCAACAACTCAAGCACATCCTGTAATGATACCCCCTGGGCCAGGGCGCGTTCTCCAGCCGCCTGAATGACCGGTCCATCCGCCATGGGGTCGGAAAACGGGACGCCGAGTTCGATCAGATCGGCACCCGCCTCGACCAGGGCGTGCATCAGCGGCACGGTTTCGGCAAGCGACGGATCGCCAGCCATTACGTAAGGTATCAACGCTTTGCGTCGGTTCCGCGCCAGGGCCTTGAAACGCTGTTCGATTCGGTTC
>JAHEDQ010000197.1 GCA_024641125.1 Candidatus Competibacteraceae bacterium
ACACCCCTGGGCGAGGTGGCCGCCGTGTTTCATATCATCAATCACGCCACCTTCAAGGCGTCGTTGTTCATGGCCACCGGCATTATCGATCACGAAACCGGTACCCGGGACATGCGTAAGCTGAACGGCATGTTCCGATTTCTGCCGCATACGGCGGTGCTGGCCATGACCGCGGCGGCGGCCATGGCGGGTGTGCCGCTGCTGAACGGTTTCCTGAGCAAAGAGATGTTCTTCGGCGAGACCCTGCACGTGGAGTTACTGGGCTCTTCCCACTGGGTTCTGCCGGCTCTGGCTACGGTCGCCGGCGCCCTCGCGGTCGCCTATTCGACACGCTTCATCCACGACGTCTTTTTCAACGGGGATCCGGTCGATCTCCCGAAACAACCCCATGAACCGCCACGCTGGATGAAGGTTCCGGTGGAGATCCTGGTGATCATCTGCGTGCTGGTGGGCGTTTTCCCCCAGTACACGCTCCAGTGGCTGCTGCAGGCGACGGTGCGCGATGTCCTGGGGCATCCAGTGCCCGAGTACAGTCTGGCGTTGTGGCACGGTTTCAATCTGCCGCTGTTGATGAGCATGATCGCGCTTGGCGGTGGTGTCGCCCTGTACGCGGTACGCCACCGATTGTTCGCGCTGCACGCGCGTATGTTTCCGGCAGTCAGCGCCAAGGATCTGACCGACGACCGCCTGGGGCGGCTGCTGCTTTGGTCCCGTCAGGGCACAGACCGTTTCGAGAACGGGTCGCTGCAGCGCTACCTGTACCTTCTGGTTGTCACCGCCTGCGTGGCGACCCTGCTGCCTTTTGTCGGTTCCGGTCTGGTGCACACCCCACTGGCCCACCCGTTCGATTTCATCAGCATGGCGCCGCTCGCCCTTATCGTTCTGGGCGCGTTGGGCACCGTGATCATGCATCGTCGGCGTTATTTGGCTCTGATACCACTCAGCCTGGTGGGTCTTGCGGTGTCGATGGTGTTCGCCCGTTTCTCCGCGCCGGATCTGGCGTTGACCCAAATTCTGGTGGAAGTGGCCACGGTTATTCTGATGCTGCTGGCGCTGTATTTTCTACCTCAGTCCGCCGCTCCGACGGCCAGCGCCGTGCGGGTCTGGCGTGACCGGTTGCTGGCGCTGGCGGTCGGGGTGGGTATGACCGCCTTGTGTTACCTGATTCTGACGCAATCGCCCAAGGCACTTTCCCAGTTCTTCCTGGACAACGCGGTGCCGGGCGGGGGCGGTGCCAACGTGGTCAACGTTATTCTGGTGGATTTCCGCGGTTTCGACACCTTCGGCGAGTCCGTGGTGTTGGCCATTGCCGCGGTGGGCATATTCGCGATGCTGCGTGATTTGAGTCTGAAAGGTCCCACGCTGGATGACTGCGGCCGGCCCTGGGATACGGATAAGCACCCCCTTATTCTGGCCATGGTGTCGCGGCCGTTGCTGCCGTTGGCGCTGATGGTGGCGGTGTATCTGCTGTTGCGGGGACACAACGCGCCTGGGGGCGGTTTCATCGGTGGGCTGGTGGCCGGCAGTGCTCTGATTCTCCAGTACACGGCCAACGGCATGCGTTGGGCCTCGGATCGGCTGCCGCTCGATATGCGGCCCACGGTTGCGATTGGGCTTTTGATTGCCACCGCCACCGGGGTGGCGAGTTGGCTGTTCGATGCGCCCTTCCTGACCTCGACCTATGCCCATGTGCATTTGCCCTGGATCGGTGAGTTCGAACTTGCCAGCGCCATGGCCTTCGACCTGGGTGTATTCATGGTGGTGGTGGGCACGGTGCTGCTGATTCTGACGCGCCTGGGTGCGCAAAGCGGGGATGCGCCCGAGCGCGCCGGTCCGACGCCGGAGGAGGACATCGGTCCATGATCGAACTGCTGTTTTCCATCGCGGTGGGCGTGCTGAGCATGTGCGGCGTCTACCTTATGCTCAGGGCCCGGACCTTTCCCGTGGTCCTCGGGCTGACCCTGCTGTCCTATGCAGTCAATCTGTTTCTGTTCGGCAGCGGGCGCCTGATCCCAGGGGATCCACCGCTGATTGCGGACGGCGTGGAGCGCTATGTGGATCCTTTGCCCCAGGCGCTGGTACTGACCGCAATCGTGATCGGCTTCGCCATGACCGCCTTTGTCATGGTGCTGGCCTTGCGCGCACTGAACGACCTGGGCAACGATCATGTGGACGGGCGGGCGGACTGATGCACTGGATTGCTACGCCTATTCTGTTGCCGCTGATCGCCGCAGCGCTGATGATGCTGGTGCCGGCACGCTATTGGCCCGCATACCGCTGGCTGGGGCCGGTGGCGACCCTGTTTCAAGTGCCCATCGCGGTTTGGCTGATAGCGCAGGCGATGGGCAACGGCTATCTGGTCTATCCCCTCGGTGACTGGCCGGCACCGTTCGGCATCGTGCTGGTGCTGGATCGCCTGAGCGCACTCATGCTGATGATCTGCGCGGTGCTGGCGACTGCCGCCCATCTGGCCCATCAGGCGCGCCCGTCCGAGCACACCCGCCAATTTCAGGTACTGTTTCAGTTCCAGCTCATGGGCCTCAACGGCGCCTTTCTCACTGGCGATCTGTTCAATCTGTTCGTTTTTTTCGAGATTTTGCTGATTGCGTCCTATGGGCTGCTGCTGCAGGGGGGCGGACCCAGCCGGACCCGCGCCGCCCTGCACTACGTGCTTCTCAACCTGGCCGGATCCAGCCTGTTCCTGATTGCCATGGGGGTGCTCTACGCCGATGCCGGCACCCTGAACATGGCCGATCTTGCGCGGGTTGTGTCCGAGCGGGGTCCGGACGAGCTGATCCTGGTGCAGGCCGGGCTGATGCTCTTGACCGTGGTGTTTGCCTTGAAATCCGCCTTGTTGCCGCTGCACCTCTGGCTGCCGGCCACCTATGCCGCGGCGATCGCCCCGGTTGCCGCCCTGTTCGCCATCATGACCAAGGTTGGCGCGTACGCGGTGATCAGGGTTCTGACCCTGACGTTTGGACTCGAGGGCAGCGAAACCACGCCCATAATCTCCACCCTGCTGGTGGTTCTGGCCCTGGCCACCGTCGCAGCCGCCGGGGTCGGCGCTCTGGGCAGCGTCAGTCTGCGGCGATTGTGCGGCTATCTCGTGGTGCTCTCCATCGGGACCGTGTTTGCTTCCGTCGCGGTGCTGGAGCCCGAGGCGCTGTCCGCAGCTCTGTATTACATGATCCAGTCGACCCTGGTGACCGGCGCGCTGTTTCTGCTGGTCGACTTGATCGCCGATCAGCGCGGTCCCATCGATGACAGCCTGCAACTGAACGGGCCTCCGGTCCGCAATCCCGCATTGCTGGGCACTTTGTTTTTCGCCACGGCCGTCGCCATTGCTGGATTGCCGCCGCTCAGCGGATTCTTCGGCAAACTGATGATTCTGCGTGCGGCCCTGTCCGCCGACTTCGCCCCCTGGCTTTGGGCCGTGCTGCTGGTTGGCAGTCTGCTGGTACTGCTGGCCCTGAGCCGGGCCGGCAGCCGCCTGTTCTGGTCCACCGACGGCGAGCCCCTTACTCCGGCGCCGGTGCGGCTGGGGGCGGTGCTCCCAGCGATGCTGTTGTTGGCGGCCAGCCCTCTGCTGGTTGTGTTCGCGGCACCGGTTCAGTCCTATCTTGACCAGACCGCGGCGCAACTGGCCGACCCGCAGGGTTACATTCTGCAGGTGCTCGGGGATGCCACGGGAAAAGGTGCGGAACCATGAGCAATCCGCCGGCAAAGCTATTGCCCCATCCGGCCCTGACCCTATGCCTTATTACTGTCTGGATGGTGGTCAACAACACCTTGGGCCTGGGTCATTTGCTGCTAGGCACGGTACTGGCGGTGCTGATTCCGCTGCTGACCCGCCGCTTCTGGCCGGAGGCGCCGAAGGTGGCGCGCTGGGGGCTGCTGTTGCGGTATCTGACGGTGTTGCTGACCGACATCGTGGTGGCCAACTTCTGGGTTGCCAGCCTGGTGCTGAGACCCGGCAGCGGGCTGCGTCCGGGTTTTGTCTGGTTTCCGGTGGCACTGACCGATCCGTTTGCGATCACGGTACTGGCCAGCACCATATCGCTGACCCCGGGCACGGTATCCGTGGACCTTTCCGAGGACGCTCGGCACCTGCTGATCCACTCCATCGACCTGGACGATGCGCAGGCGCTGGTGGATCAGATCAAGCAGCGCTACGAAGGCCCGCTACAGGAGATCTTCCAATGCTGAACCTGGCCCTTGCACTGGGCGCCGCGATGCTGGGCATTGCAGTGGTGCTGAACGTCTGGGTGTTGTTTCGCGGCCCGGATCTGCCGGATCGGATCCTGGCGCTGGATACCTTGTACATCAACGCGATCGCCCTACTGGTGCTGTATGGCATTGCCCGGGCGACGACCTCGTTTTTCGAGGCCGCACTGCTGATCGCAATGTTGGGGTTCGTTAGCACGGTCGCGCTCTGCAAGTATCTGTTACGCGGCGACATCATCGAGTAGGAGTGAACCGTATGCTTTGGCAGGAGGCATTGATCAGTTTCTTTGTGGTGCTTGGCGGCGCGTTTGCGCTGGTGGGGTCTATCGGTTTGCTCCGGTTCCCGGATTTTTACCAAAGGCTGCATGCACCCACCAAGGCCACCACGCTGGGGGTTGGGGGTGTGCTGGCGGCATCGGTGCTGTTTTTTTCCTTACGGGGACCGGGTCTCAGCCTGCACGAGCTGCTGGTGACCTTTTTTTTGTTCATTACAGCGCCGGTGAGTGCTCACCTGCTGGCCCGCGCGGCGCGCCACTGTGGGGTGCGCATGCATCCCGACACGCGCAAACCCGGTCAGCCCGACGGCGCTTGAACCATGCTCAAGATTCTCACCCTGAACAGCATACCGGTGGCTGGCCTGGAACGCTTCCCCCGGGATCGATACGAGGTGGCTTCAGAGATTCAACGCCCCGATGGGGTGGTGTTGCGCTCCTATGATCTGCACGGTTGGGATGTTCCCAAGACTTTGCGTGCGGTGGGTCGTGCGGGGGTCGGCACCGACAATATTCCGGTGGAAGACTACACCCGGCGCGGCATACCGGTGTTCAATGCGCCCGGGGCCAACGCCAACGCGGTCAAGGAATTGGTGTTGACCGGCATGTTGCTGGCGGCGCGCAACGTGTTTCCGGCCTGGTTATTCGTGCGCGGGTTGACCGGCGGCGACACCGACATTTCGCGGCAGGTGGAAACCGGCAAAAAACAGTTCCGCGGCACGGAGCTTGAGGGCCGTACGTTGGGTGTGGTTGGTCTGGGCGCCATCGGCGTCAAGGTGGCCAACGCCGCGTTCGGTCTCGGCATGCGGGTGATCGGCTACGACCCCAGCATCACCGTGCCCAATGCTTGGCAGCTGTCCGCTCACACCGAGCAGGCACTGGGCGTTGACCAGGTGTTGCGGGAATCGGACTTTGTCACCCTGCATGTACCCCTGATCGAGGCCACCCGCAATCTGGTGAGCGCCGATCGCCTCGGCCGTATCAAGCCAGGCTGTGTGCTGCTGAATTTCGCCCGTCACGGCATTGTGGATGATCAGGCCGTGTGCGAGGCCATCCAGCAGGGCCGGCTGGGTGGCTATGTATGCGATTTTCCGAATGCGCTGCTCAAGGACCACGAACGGGTCATCGCCCTGCCGCATCTGGGCGCTTCCACCCGGGAGTCCGAGGAAAACTGCGCGGCCATGGTGGTGGACGAGGTCCGGGACTACCTGGAGCATGGCCATATCCGCAACTCGGTCAACTTTCCGGAAATGGCCATGCCCCGCAACGGCGGTTATCGCATGCTGGTGGTGAACGCCAACGTGCCGCATATGATCGAGGGCATCACGTCAGCCATCGCCGCGGCCGATATCAACATCTGCGATCTGCTCAACAAGTCGCGCGGTGAGGTGGCTTGTACGCTGGTGGACATCGAATGCCCGCCACCGGATGCGGTCTTGCAGCGGGTGCGGAATATCGCCGGCGTGCTGGGTGTCTATGCCCTCTGATTCGGGTGGCGACCTGGGCTTAGGCGGCCGGTGGGTTCTTGTTTTCGCCGGGCTTCGCTTCGTTGGCGGTTTCGGTGTCTTGATCGGTGTAATCGCCCAACACGCGCTTGAGTGGGCAAACGCCCACTGCGGGACATTTACGGCAACTGGCGGCGATGGCGATGGGGCAGACGGTCATGGGTCAGGTCTCCGGGGAAGAGTGTAGGTGTCCTTCCAGTCTACGCCTTCGCACAGTGAGGTGAACAGAAAATCGGTTTCGACACGGGCGGCACAAGGGTATGGACAAAGCGCGGACCCTCGAAATGACTCGGATCAAGCCGGGCGCCCGCGTGCTGGTGGCCGGTGCCACCGGCTATATCGGTCGGATTCTGGTCCGAGAACTGGTTGCCCGCGGGTATCGGGTGGTCTGCCTTGTGCGCGGACCCCGCGGCGCTGGCAGCGATGAGGGTGATGCAGCCGATCCTGCACTGACGGATACCGAGGTGCATCTGACCGACGTTTGCGATCCCCGGGCGCTGTCTGCACTCGATCTTGGCGGTCCGCCGTTGGATGGCGTTTTTTCCTGCCTGGCCTCCCGCTCCGGTGGCATCCGCGACGCCTGGGCGGTGGAGCACCGGGCGAACCGCAACGTCATGGCGCTGGCGCAACGCTCGGGGGCCCGGCAATTCGTTCTGCTTTCGGCCATTTGCGTGCAAAAGCCCCTGCTGGCTTTCCAGCACGCCAAACTGGCCTTTGAGCGCGATCTGATCCAGTCCGGTTTGACTTTCTCCATCGTTCGGCCCACCGCGTTCTTCAAATCGCTTGCGGGACAGGTGGAGGCGGTTCAGTCGGGCAAGCCCTTCACCGTTTTCGGTGACGGGGAATTGACCGCGTGCAAGCCGATTGCAGAGGCTGATCTGGCCTGCTTTCTGGCAGATTGCCTGACCACTGCGGACAGAGGGAACGCCATCCTTCCAATCGGCGGTCCGGGTGAGCCGATCACGCCCCGGCGTCAGGGTGAGTTGCTGTTTCGCCTTTGCGGCCGAGAGCCGAAGTTTCGCCAGGTGCCGGTGCGTGTGTTCGATGTTGCCATTCCCGCTCTGGCCGCGCTGTCGCGGCTGGTGCCGAGGATGGCCGACAAAGCCGAGTTTGCCCGCATTGGCCGTTATTACGCCACCGAGTCCATGCTGTCATGGAATCCTGAGATCGGTGCATACGACGCGGCGGCGACACCCTCATGGGGCACCGCGACGCTGGAGGATTTTTACCGGCACGTGCTCGAACACGGCATGGCCGGCCAGGAGCTCGGGCAGCACAAGCTGTTTTGATCGCCCTGGTGCCATCACCTGCGGGGCAAAGCCCTGCCTGCCTTCCCCTATCCGAATGGCCCTTGGCGGCCCAATCCGAAGACGCGTTCTGCCTGCGAACCGGGCGCTCGCTAAGCAATAAATGTCAGATAGAATGGACACTTATTACAGTCATACTTTATTGACACAAAGCACCACCGTTGCTAAGGTTTTCAGCATGCTGTGGTAGGCTCGCCAGTGGCGAAAACCAATGGGCGCGAGTTGAAATGTGCCCCGGCAATGGGCGGCCTCGCCGGCAGGGTGGTCGCCCAGACTATGGGGTGATCGCTATGGATCGCCTGGGTAAAGGCTGATGACAATGCGGGCCGCCATAGGTCCGCGCTTCTCTTGCACGGGTGGGTGACCGAGCGGCCGGGGGGTGCGCTGTCGTCACCGGGACATCACCCCTCGAACACACTGGAGAGCCAGCATGAGACTTATTCCGATCGGGCGGTTATTCAAGACTGAGAAGCAGGCGAATGCCGCCGCCAAAAAACTCATTGAGCGTGGATGCGAGAAAGATTGGATATCCGTCATCAAGGCGGGATCCGTGGGCGATGGGGATTCGGCGGAAACGCTCTCTGCGGAGATCATTGGCGGTCACGCCGCCGGGCATCTGCCTGCCGATCACGCGCATGTCTACGCCGAAGGGCTGCAGCGCGGTTTGTCACTCGTACTGGTTACGGTGCCGTTCGGCTCCGGCCGGGTGGCGGCTGCCGTCCTGGACAGTTTTGACCCGGTTGATATTGTCCTGCCACCGGTGGTGGAAAGCCAGGGGCTCAAGTCTCAGGCGACGCCGCTCTCGGATCTGTTTTGTCTTCCGACGCTTTCCCATAATCCGAGTCCCTTCGCCTCCATGTTCGGTGGACTGTTGAGTTCCAAGTTGACCTTTCCAAACTGGTTCGGGGGCCCTCTGAGTCACAATCCGACGCCCCTCTCGTCGCGATTCGGGCTCAAGACCTTGTCCGGCGAAGCCGGTCCCGGCGATTCGAGTTTCGGTTTGCCGCTGCTCTCCGACGACCCGGCGCCCCTGTCTTCAAGGCTCGGTCTCAAGACCAAGACTCGGGACAGCAGTCCGGGGGAAACCAGCTTCGGTCTGCCCCTGCTGTCAAAGAATCCAACGCCCTTGTCGTCCATGTTCGGCATTCCCGTGCTCAGCCGGAAGCGTTGACAGGCCGGGCGCTCTGAGGCCGAGACTGCCCGGTTGCAACCCCAGCCATAAGCCCGTGCGGCAGCCGCTGCCCGGGCTTATCCTGTGCAGCCGCCCGCTTAAAAGTGTCAATTAAATTAGACATATATAGCAGTCAGATCTAATTGACAGATTCCAATGCCGTTGCTAAGGTTTTCGATACGCTGGGGGAAGCTTACTACGAGCATATAGCCAGCGAATGCTGCTGACACTTG
>JAHEDQ010000198.1 GCA_024641125.1 Candidatus Competibacteraceae bacterium
TTCGCGATCTGGACACCCCGCTGATGGAGCACGGCGGCATAGCCGTGCTAAGAGGCAATCTGGCGCCCCTGGGTGCGGTGCTCAAGCCCTCCGCCGCCACCCCTGGGTTGATGCAGCATCGGGGCCGCGCGGTGGTGTTCGAGGACATCGACGATTTCAAGGCGCGAATCGATGATCCGGATCTGGATGTGGCGCCGGAAGATATTCTGGTGCTCAAGAACTGCGGGCCTAAGGGCTATCCCGGCTTTCCCGAGGTGGGCAACATGGCTTTGCCGCAAAAACTGCTGGCGCGCGGCATCCGCGACATGGTTCGCATTTCCGACGGCCGCATGAGCGGGACCGCCTACGGGACGGTGGTGCTGCATACGGCGCCGGAGGCCGCCGTTGGCGGGCCGCTGGCGCTGGTTCGATCCGGTGACATGATCGAACTGGACGTGGCCGGCCGCAGCCTGACCCTGGAGGTGTCGGACCAGGAGCTGGCCGCACGGCGGCAGAACTGGACGCCTCCGCCCCGGGATTCCGATCGCGGTTACTA
The DNA here is from genome assembly GCA_024641125.1 of Candidatus Competibacteraceae bacterium. Lineage (GTDB taxonomy): Bacteria > Pseudomonadota > Gammaproteobacteria > Competibacterales > JAHEDQ01 > JAHEDQ01. Next base: position 536 of record JAHEDQ010000198.1, read on the forward strand.
CCGCTTGTTCGTGGACCATGTGCTGCAGGCCGATGAGGGTGTCGACTTCGACTTTCTCAAGGGTGGCTCCGGCGCGCCGATACCCCGCGAAAGCCACTGAGGCGGGCCTGCTTCATGTCCACCCGACCCTTTGTCGGGCTGGCCGATCATGAGCCCAATGCGCGCTACAAGGGCATTGGGCTCATGATCACGGCCTTCGCCCTGTTCGCTCTGCTGGACGCCTGCGCCAAGTACATGTCAGCCTGGCATGGGATCGCCCAGATTGTGTTCGCCCGCTATGCCGGACACTTTCTGCTGGGTGTCGTGTTGTACGCACCGTTTGCCGGACGCGGGATCTGGCGCAGCAACAATCTCAGGCTGCAGATCCTGCGCTCAAGCCTGCTGCTGGCCTCCACGACCCTGAACTTCACCGCGCTGCAGTACTTGCAGCTGGCGGAGACCGCATCCATCTCCTTTACCATTCCGTTGTGGGTCGCGGTCCTGTCGGTGCCACTGTTGGGTGAGTACATCGGGCCACATCGCTGGGCCGCGGTGGTGGTGGGTTTTGTCGGTGTGCTGATCATCATCCGTCCCGGGCTCGGTCTGATGCACTGGGCGGTTCTGCTGTCCCTCAGTATGGCCGTCACCACCGCCTTGTATCAGATCCTGACCCGTAAACTGGCCCAGGTGGACCGGGCCGGCACCACCCAGATCTACACCGGGTTGGTGGGCACCCTCGGGGTGCTGCCCTTCGCCCTGTTCGATTGGACCGAACCCAACAGCCACACCCTCTTTCCCATGATTGCCATCGGCGCGCTGGGCGCCGTCGGGCACTACTTCCTGATTCAGGCGCACCGTTACGCGCCGGCGCCGATACTGGCCCCGTTCAGCTACACCCAGATTATCTCCATGGTCGCCATCGGCTACTGGTTGTTCCACGATTTACCGGATATCTGGACCGTGGTCGGCGGCTCGGTGGTGATCGCCAGCGGTCTGTATCTGCTGCACCGCGAGCGTATCCATATGGGCAGCCCCGGTCCCAACTGACCGGATCGGCGCCGCGTTCTTGAATTCAGCGGAAGGTCATCCGTGGCGGATGAAATCGGCTTCATCGAGCTGGGCAGCATGGGTTTGCCCATGACTCGGGTGCCTGCGGCCGCAGGTAAATCCATGCGTGTGCTCCATATCGACGCCGCGACGCGCGCACCGGCCGGCGCGATCCCGGGTGTTGAAGTGGCCGAGTCGGTCGCCGAGGTGGCCGGGCATGTGGGCGCCCTGTTCACCTGCATCCGGGTACGGGCGTTAGGACTTCTCCGCCGTGGCGCATGTCTACAGAACCTTCGTGGGCAAGCGACTGGCCGACCATTGATCCGGCCCCGATCTCCGCGGCCCATTCCGGAGTCCTGCTCGATCAGTCGCCGGCTTCCGGCAATGACAGACCGGCGATCAGGGCGTAGAGGCGGGCCACCGATGCGTCGTCGTCCTGGGCCATGCCCGCGGCGGCGGTCATCTCGAACATCTGCAGTGCCATGCTCGCCATGGGTACCGGAAAATGGCGTGTCCTGGCCGCGTCCAGGACGATGCCAAGGTCCTTGGTCAAGATACCCACCGCGCTCTTGGGTGCGTAGTCTCCGTCCAGAATATGGGGCACCCGATTCTCGAACATCCATGAGTTGCCGGCCGCACCGGTTATGACCTCGTAGACCTGACTGGGCTCCAGCCCCAGGCGGGCGCCGAAGGCCACAGCCTCGCAGGCCACCGCGATGTGCACGCCGGCCAGGAGTTGATTAACCGCTTTCATAGCGGAACCCGCGCCTGGCGCATCGCCCAGCCGGTATATTTTGGCCGCCACAGCGTCCAGAGCGGGCTGGGCCTTGTCGAAGGCGGCCGCCGCGCCGGAGCCCATGATGGTGATCTCGCCCGCCAGCGCTTTGTCCGGCCCGCCGCTGGTGGGTGCGTCCAGATACAGACGCCCGAGACCGGTAAGCCGCGCACCCAGACGCTCTGCCGTTTCCGGTGGCAGGGTGGCGCAGGATACAAAAACCGAATCTTCCGGCATTGTCTCGGCGACCCCGCCCTTACCGAACAGTACCGCTTCGGTCTGCGCCGCGTTGATCACGACACAAAAGACACAATCCGCACCCCTGGCCGCCTCGGGCGCATCCCCGGTTGCCTCGCCCCCTAGGGCCGCGAACGCGTTTCGCTGAGCCTGCGACAGGTCCGCACCCACCACTTCATCACCGGCGGACAGCGCGGATCTGGCGATGCCGAGACCGATCGATCCGAGTCCGATGACGCCTATGCGCATGGTGTCTGCTCTCCGTTAACGATTGGTTTACTGCGCCGCAGTGAGCGGCCGGCGCAGAGCTTGCCACAGACCAGGACGCAAGGCGCGGTTCGCATGTCTGTGAATCCACTGACCACGATCCCGACGGCGATCCGCGCGTCCGTCGCCATGCTGCGTTGCCACTTATTTCTATAACAGGACGCTGGTATCTTGCCCATTTGGGCCAGATGCGGGCGAATCATGCGGCAACTCCTCAAGTTCCTGCACACCATGGGTGCAATCGGCATGATGGGCGCCATGGCGGCCCTGCTCGTGCTGCTGCTGTTCACACCGGAACCGTCGTCATTGGCAGAGTACGCGCAGATGCGTCTGGCCATGGGCGCGCTGGCCGAGTGGGTGCTTCTGCCTTCACTGGCGCTGACGCTGGTCAGCGGCTTGTTTTCCATGGCGTATACATCCGGTTTCCACAACGCTGGCTGGGTATGGGTGAAGCTGGCCACGGGCGTGCTCATGTTCGAGGGCACGCTTATGGCGGTTCAAGGACCCGCGCAGCGGGAGGCGGCGCTCAGCAAAAGGGCGCTGGCAGGGGACTTCGACCCGAGCATGCTCGGTCGGGCCGTCCAAGCGGAGTGGGCATCGCTCTGGGTGGTGCTGGGCATCGCAGCGCTCAATGTCGCTCTGGGGGTCTGGCGCCCGAAATTCATGGGTTCCCGCAGGTCCAGGCGATCGCCGAGGACGGGGACTTAAGGCGTCTCCGATCTATTCGTGAACGTGCATCTTGGGACTGAAATGCACCGCTCCATCGTTGCAGATCTGACAATAGAACAACTCTAATCGCCCAGCACGATCATCCGGTGCTCGCGACGTTGACCATGGCCAGCGAGATCATGGCCATTGATGACTGAGTTCTGCCCCAGGGCAGGTCGAATGCCGCGAACAGTCGTGCAGAGTGCTTCGAACGGCTCGACCAAGCGGATCGACCTGGCGAGCGCACGCCTATTGATGCGGTGCGGTGTTGCGCCCGCGCGCCTGGGGCCTGGGCACTCCTCGCCCCGCTGAAGTGAACCGCACTCATGGGACGGGACACTACCGTTCGGTTTGAAAGATCTGCCGCCAGTCGTTTTTCATGCTGATCACAGCCCAACCCTTCTGCTTGGCCTCGTCCATCAGCGCCTGGGAAAACGTACCGAAATGGGTGTCCGGCAGCCCGTTGGCCGGACCGTATGCATATTCCCGCTCGGCATCATCGTGGAACACCAGCATCATGAGTCGCGGCCCGGTGCCCGCGCCGGTCCATTCGAGCATCTCGCGATCGCCGCCCGAATTGCCAAACGCAGCGACTGGCCGCCTTCCGATAAAATTGTTGATACCGACCGGCTTGCCGGTTTTGTCGTCGATGAAATTGAGCTCAGGCAGGCGTATCAAAACGGGCTTGCCATCTTTTAAGACGTACTCGGTCTTGATGCTCGAACCCAGCACCTGCTCGGGTGGAATCCCGTAAACCGCTTCGGTCATCGGCCGCATGAATTCCACGCCACCGCCTGAAACGATATAGGTCTTGAATTCGTTGGCCCTCAGGTAGGCGAGCACTTCCAGCATCGGCTGATAGGCCAACTCGGTGTACGGCCGCTTGAAGCGTGGATGGCGCGCTGTCTTAAACCATTCCGAGACAATAGTCTCGAACTCGGCCGTACTCATGCCGGCATGCGAGGCCATGATCAGTTCGAGTATTCCTTTCTCGCCCGCGGCAGCCAGAGCCTCGAAATCATTCTCAAGCGCGGCCTTGAAAGGCATGGTCGTCTTCCACTCCGGATGCTGCGGCGTCAGTGCATTTATGCGATCCAGTGCGAACGCAAGTTGGACGTAGATCGGGTGCGACGGCCACAGCGTGCCATCGTTGTCGAAGGTGGCGATACGCTCAGCCGATGGCAAGAAATTCGGGCTCGACCTGTCGGTGGTCTGTTGAACAAAGTTCACAATCGCTTGCTTTGTCGCACCCTCTTCCCACGAAGGCAGAGGATCGTTTGCGGCGATTGCCAGGCCACCGCTTGCAAGGCTGGTGAACAGTATCAATACCCATGTCAAGATGCGTTGCTTAGATTTCAATTTACTGTCTCCTGACACAATCTCTGCCAAAAAAAACGCAGCGGGGCCCCACCAGGAGAGCCGTGCCGGCCGGATACCAAACTCGGTTTGGGGAGTCATCGGTTGGCAGGACCAATGTGTTTCGAGACCTTGATCGTTTCGATTACCTGATTCAGATTGTAGCGGGGCGGGGTCTGCAGCGATGGGAACTGTTTCAAGGCCTTGAGTTCCTTTAGCCAAAAAAGCTGCACGATGGGCAGCATATTCCCGTCAGGGGCGGAGGCCGTGCCGGGGCCGGGACAGTGCGGCAGCATAACCCAAGAGCGTCTTTTGATCAGCTGCGACAACATGATCGAAGTGATTGCGCTTGAGGTTCGCCAGTGGCGTTGCGTGTTAGGCAGCCGGGGGATCAAATTCGCCGGTTGAGGACGAAGATGCCATCATTGAACTAAGTACAGGTCGCATATCGCGCCTCCGATTCTCCCGGGCGATAAGTATGTTTCTGCGAGGTGGCGGGAAGCCGTCAAATCAGGGCATGTCCAGATACAATTCGCCGCGCCACTCTCGACTGCTTACCTAATCTAGTGTGCTGTCCAGTAAGTTCGTTGCATTTCAGCGGGGCGAGGAGCGCCCAGGCGCTAGGCGGGCGGGCGCAGGACTGGCCTGCGCTCATTCAAGCGCGCCCAACACCGCGAAAGTGGGGCGCTCTGCAACGCAACGAACTTACGCGACACTAGGTCGTCGTCCGAATGGGGACCGCTCTACGGGTCGAACGCGAAGATGCGCTTCCAGTCGTCCTTCATTCTGATGACGATCCAACCCTTCGGCTGGGTGAGCTATCAGGTATGAAACGACATCGGAAGCGGCAGGGTGTGATCGGGCTTGCGGCACTGCTGAAGATGGGCGCGCCATCGGTCAGTTGCCCTCCGTCCCAATCGATTGCTGACATCAGTTAAACGCAGAGGCGGCGACAGGCCCATCGGGTCTTCTACCTGGTCTACGCAGGTACGGGCCGGCTCACCGTTTCCTGTGCCCTGCCCGAGCAATTCCAGCTCCCAGGTCCGCGAGTCCGAACGGTCTCTGCCGAATGACACGGGCGCTCGCTTTGAGGGCATTCGCGGCCATCGTCACATCACCGCGATGGGGGCAGCAGCGTTGCACCCAAGGGGTTTGGTCGTCCTTGTGGGAACAAGCCACTCATCAAGCTTCTGCCCTGCCACACACGATTGAGCAGATCGCGCACTGCGCCCGATGGCCTGCATTCGAGGCTATCCGACCATGTGTCTATGTCTGGCGGGATTTGACCGCCGCTGACGGCCCAGGTTGATCGGTCGCTTCAGTCTTTTTCAGAATCGATGGAGTGCATCAATGCCTCGGTGTAGCGCGCGCCAGCGACGGTATGTTCATTGACCAGCTTATCCAGGTGCTCGACCACCGAGGTATCGAGAACGATGTCGCCGGCCGCGGCGTTTTCTGCCATATGATCGATGTTTTTGGTGCCTGGGATAGGGATTAAAGTACGATCCTCACGGGCCAGAATCCAGGCCAAGGCAAGTTGCGCAGAACTGCATCCCTGAGCATCGGCAATGTCCTGAAAAGGCCGAAGCAAAGCCGCGTTCTTTGCGAATGCCTCCGGCTCGAACCGAGGCCGGGCATTGGTGCAGCGAATGTCATCTTCGGACAGATGTGTGACATCTTGGGCAGAGCCTGCCAGGAAACCCCGTGTAAGCGGCGAAAACGGCACGAACGTAACACCCAGTTCACGACAGGCGGCCAGCATCTTGCGCTCCGGGGTTCGGGTCCAGAGCGAGTATTCTGACTGCACCGCGGTGATGGGATGAACCGCATGTGCCCTGAGCAGGGTGTCGGTCGAGACCTCCGACAGCCCGATGGTTCGGATCTTTCCAGCCGACACCAGTTCCGCCAAGGCGCCTACGCTGTCCTCAATTGGCACATCGGGGTCGAGACGGTGCAGATAGTAAAGATCGATTACTTCGGTCCGCAGGCGCTGCAAGCTGTCTTCGCAGGAGCGGCGAATCGCCTCCGGCCGCCCGTCCAAGGTGGGACGGCCATCCGGTCCCCGCATCAGGCCGCACTTGCTCGCGAGCGTATATTGGTCGCGACGGTCACTCAGCGTGCGGCCGATGAGTTCCTCATTGTGGCCCAAGCCGTAGAGTGCGGCGGTGTCGAGAAAGGTGTAGCCCTGATCCAGCACACCCAAGAGCAAGCGCTCGGAGTCCGCGTCGTTGGCTGGACCGTAGCCCATGGACATGTTCATGCAGCCCAGACCGATCGCGGAGACTTTGAACGGGCCCAGTGTTCGTGTGTGCATTTTGGGAACCTGTTGTAGTTGAGCGATGGTGGAACGGATGACCGCACCCGCGGTCGTTAGATACACGGCGCGTGTGCGCCGTCAGCCTGATACCGAATTCAGCAGCGACACCGTGTGATTTGCTATGACCGACTCCTCATCGGTGGGGATAACGAAAATGCGGCAGCGTGATCGGTCGGAGGAGATGACGGCGTCGCTGATGCGGTTACGATGCTGGTCCAGTTCGATGCCCAGCCATTCAAAGCCCGAGCAGATGCGCTCGCGGACGTGCACGGCGTTTGCGCCGATGCCGCCGGTGAATACCAGGGCATCGATGCCGCCCAGAATTGCCGTCATTCCGCCGAGTTCGCGGCGCACCCGAAACACGAAATAGTCGATTGCCTTGGCCGCCTCCGGGCGCGGGCTGGCCTCGAGCTCGCGCATGTCGTGGCTCAGGCCCGACAGGCCGGCGAGCCCCGAACGCTTATAGAGAAGATCGCTGAGCTCCGCCACGGACATGCCTTTACTGTCCAGCAGATAGAGCAGTACGCCCGGATCGATCTGGCCGCAGCGGGTGCCCATGGGAAGGCCATCCAGGGCGCTGAACCCCATCGATGAGCCCACGCTAAGCCCGTCGTGTATGGCGCACATGCTGGCGCCATTACCCAGATGCGCTACCACGACGCGACCCGCAGCGTGATGGGGTGCAATTCGCCTCAGGGCACCGATCACATACTCGTAGGACAGGCCGTGAAAGCCATAGCGGCGCACACCCTCTTCGTACAGCTCCAGCGGCAGGCCGAAAACATCGTTCACCCAGGGGTGGCTGCGATGAAAAGCGGTATCAAAGCAGGCCACCTGCAGGGCCTTGGGGAAGGCCTCCCGTGCGGCCACGACACCGGCGATGTTGTGAGGTTGATGCAGCGGCGCCAGGGGAATGAACGCCTTGAGCCGAGCGATCAGGTCCGTGTCGATCACCATGGGGTCGGAAAAGTTGGGACCGCCGTGCACCACCCGGTGGCCCACCGCATCGATGCCCATGTCCGGATGTTGGGATCGATGCCAGTCCAGGACAAGGTGCAATGCCTCACCCGGGTCGCCTGGCCCCTCATCAGCTGGATAGTCCGCCTTCGCCAACACCATTCCATCCGGCGCCTTGACCCGAAAATTTGCCTGTGCGCCCAGCCCTTCCACCTGACCGCGGGCAAGTTCCGCAAGCCCGGTTTCCGCTGTGTTGAACAGAGCGAACTTGAGGCTCGACGAGCCCGCATTGACGGTCAGAACGACGCGGCTCATGGTATGCCTCCCTTGATCGATTCGGTGGGCGATCGTCTCGCTGATTGAACGCGATGCCGGTCGGCCGGTAAGCGCTTGACGGCCTGGGGCAATGGCTGATCGACCCAGACGGTTGCAGACCCCGATCTCATCACCAACCGCGACAAAGATCAAAGGGGTCGTAGATTTGGCCCGATGTCCGGCTGGATGAGAACC
>JAHEDQ010000030.1 GCA_024641125.1 Candidatus Competibacteraceae bacterium
CGTCGATGAGCGGCATCATGACCTCACGCGCGGTGGTTTCACCGAAGTTGAACAGCCGCCGAATCATGGTTTGTTCCATCGGCTCGATGTCCACCTCCTCGCCGGGCATCCGCATCATGCTCAGTATTTCTTCTCGCAAGGTGAAAGGGCTTTGGCTGGTCGAGCCGGCGCCCACCATGCGGGAAAGCAGTCGCGCAAGCGAACTGAAAACCATCAGGATGGGATAAAAGACAAAAGAACAGCCCCTGAGTATGTAGATGGCTCGGGGCGTGATCATGTCTGCCCGCTGCTGAAACACGCTCTTGGGGACGATCTCTCCGAACACCCAGATCAGCGGCGCCGCGATGACTATGGCGAGCCAGCTCGAACCCGGACCGAACAAATCGATCATCAGGGCCGTGGCCATGGTGGTATTGGTCACCACTGCGATATTGGTGCCCACCAAGGTGGTGGACAGCAGCCATTCGGGTTTTTCCAGCATCTCCAGGGCCAGCTTCGCGCCCCCTGATCCCTTTGCCGCCGCGTGCCGCAGTTTGATCCGATCCGCGCTGACGATTCCGATTTCCGAGCCAGAGAAAAATCCCTCGGCGATCAGGCAGATCAGCATCACCAGCAGGGTCAGGCTTGTGTCCATGTGGGTCAGTCCTTGACCGAACGATCGCCTGGGTCCGGTAGCCGGGCTTCACCGGGCACGGGGACGTCCAAGGCGGGTGACGCCGCTGCTGCGGGTGCTTCCTCCGTGTTCTCGGAGACAGGTGTCTCTAGCAACAGGGGTTTCACCGACAGCGTCGCTATGCGATTGCTCTCGACGCTGAGGACGGTGAACTCAAAACCGCGGATCAGAACCCGCCTTCCGATATCGGGCAGCTCACCCAGTTCGTGTAACACCAGGCCTCCAACGGTCTCGAACTCCGTGCTCTCGGATGGTTCTCCGAAAGCCTCATTGAACTGACCGATCGGCATGGCGGCATCGATGCGGATCGAACCGTCATCCAGGACTTCGGCTTCAGCCGCGCCAAGCCGGTCCGAAGGACTGGGAATGTCGCCGAAGATGCATTCCAGCAGGTCTTCCATGCAGACCATACCGGTCACACCGCCGTATTCGTCCACCGCCAGCGCGACCGACAGCTTGCGCTTGCGGAAGCTGTGGAACAGGTCGCAGACCGGCTTTGTTTGCGGGACAAAGTGGGGTTCGCGCAGGATCCTGGTCAGCCGTTCCGGTTTGCTTCGCAGTGCTGCAAGATCGGCCCCCAACAGGTCGCGGGCGTGCAGGACGCCGACGATCTCGTCCCGGTGGTTCTGATACACAGGCACCTTGGTGTGTTTCGAATCCCGCAACGCCTGGAGCAACCGGTCGAACGGCAGGTCCAGCGGAAGAAAGAACACGTTGGAACGCGGTGTCATGACGTCTTTTACCGTCGCGTTCCCGAAACTGAAGATCTGCTCGATGTAGCGTGCTTCGTGGGATCCGAGCACGCCGTCGCCAACGGCCTCATGGGCCAGTGTTCGCACCATGTCCTTGGTAACGATGCTGCCGGATTTCAGGTCCCTGCCGACGATCAGCGTCGTGAACCATTCGGCGATATGCCGAATGACCCAGCGCACGGGTGTAATCAGTCGGGAAAAAAGATCGATCGGCCGGGATTGGGCACTGGCAAACGCGACGTTGTTTTTGATCGCCAGCGTCTTGGGGGTGATCTCCCCAAACAGCAGCAGAATGGGCACCATGATAAAGAGGTTGAAGAGTTTGTTGTCCGCGCCCATCAACTCGATCACGATTGCGGCGGAGATCACCGACGCGGCGACGTTAACAAACTCGTTTCCAATCAGGATGGTTACAATGAGACGGCGCGGTTCGCTCAGCAGTCTTTCGATCAACCCGACATTCGGATTGTCGTCTCGTCGCATTTGGTCCAGCTGTAGCTTGCTTAAGGAAAATAGGCTGGTTTCCGAACTTGAAAAGAATCCCGAGAATGCCAGCAGAATGACAAAAATGATTAGCTCGACCCAGAGTGTGATGTCCAATGGCGGCCTTTGCTCGTCCTATCGATCCAGACGCGGAGTGTAGGTGCGATATTACAGTAATGTTACAGCCCGCGCCCGCCGGGTTTCCCGGCTTGGCCGCAGAATGACTGTGGCGCTGCACCGGGGGCCTCGCATTTGCGCCCTTGTGGACCGCAGCGCGATTCGCATCGGTTGATCAGACCTTCCCTGCGAGGCGGACATAAAAAATGCAGCCGAGGAACAACAGTATGCTCAGGGCGATTTCCAGTACGGGTAGCCAGGGCTTGCTCTCGCCGCCCGCGTACACGAACACGCCGGCAGTGAAGTAGAACAGGGCCAGAAATGAGGTCCAGGCGTGGGTATAGCGTCGGCCATTCAGCAATCCCATCAGAGGGAAAAGGAGGGGCCCGACCAAAGCCACCAGGGGCACCACCACCGGGAACCGCGGAGACGGCTCGATCAGGGTAAACCAGGCCGTCAGCAGAATCAGCAGTCCAAAATAACCCGCCAGCGCGGCCGCGCGGGCCAGGCGCGTCAGTGTCGGCACAGTGTGTCGGCGGTCGTGGCCAGGCGCCGGCCCAGGGCCTGGCACAGGGTTTTCTCGTGGTCCGACAGCGCACGACCGTTATCGATGCCGGCGTGGTGGCTGGGCCCATAGGGTGTTCCGCCCTGTTGGGTGTCGATCAGGGCGGTCTCCGTGTAGGGCAGCCCCAGCAGCAGCATGCCGTGGTGCAGTAGCGGCAGCATCATGGTCAGTAGCGTTGTTTCCTGACCGCCGTGTAGTGTGCCGGTGGAGGTGAAGACCCCGGCCGGTTTCCCCACCAGGCTGCCGGACAGCCAAAGGTCGCTGGTGCCGTCTAGGAACGATTTCATCGGGGCAGCCATATTGCCGAAACGGGTGGGGCTCCCCAGCGCCAGACCGTCGCATTGCCTGAGGTCTTCCGTCGTCGCATAGGGCGCGCCGCTGGCGGGAATGTCATCCTCGACCGCCTCGCATACTGCGGATACCCGGGGCACGGTTCGCAGCCGTGCGGTCATGTTCGAAATTTCTTCGACTCCGCGCGCGACATAACGGGCCATGTCTGCGGTGGCGCCGTGGGCGCTGTAGTAAAGCACTAGAATCTCACCCATCTAAAGAATCTCCAGCACCGCTTCCGGTGGGCGGCCGATGGCGGCCTTGCCCCGGGTGACCAGAATCGGGCGTTCAATGAGTTTGGGTCGCTGCACCATGGCAATGATCAATGTGTCCTCGGTCAGGCCTGGGTCGCCGAGACCGGCCTCGGCATACTCGCCTTCGTTTTTGCGCATCAGATCGCGGGCGCTCAACTTGAGCCGGCGGAGGATTTCGATCAGTTGCTCCCGACTCGGTGGCATCTTGAGATACTCTATGATATGCGGTTCGATACCCCGCTGGCGCAGCAGTTCGAGGGTCGCCCGCGACTTCGAGCAGCGCGGATTGTGATACAGAATAACTTGGTCGTCCGGGAACATGATTGGCCTCTGGGTGGCCGCCTTGACGCTCTAGTGAGGCGGTGCTAGCTTGAGTCGGTGACACCCGTGCTGACTCCGCTCCGGGGCGGCAAGATCATAGCAGAACATCAGGCAACCGTGCGTCGGATACTCATAACGGCCGTTGCTTATCTTCTGGTTTTGGCGTCCTGCGCGTCCGCGCCAGTTCAGGAGATGAGCGATGCCCGACAAGCGTTGCGAGCGGCCGAAAATGCCGGTGCGCCGGTCTACTCGGCCGAAGACTACGCGACCGCCAAAGCACTACTGGATTCGGCCGAACAAAGTCTCGAATCCCAGGATTATGACAGCGCACGCCGGCAGGCGACCGATGCCCGCGAACTTGCCATACGGGCGCGGGAGAACGCCAGCATCCGACGCGGTGGTTAGTTCCCTGCGTTCGCCGGCGCCGGATAGCCGATGACACCGACGCTTTTGTCGCAACGGGCATTCCGGTCCAGACTGCTTACTCTGCCGCGCTGTGCGTTCCACAATTTCCTTGGCGATCACGGCCTGCAATTGGCTGCCGGCCTCGCCTATACCTCACTGCTCTCGTTGGTGCCCCTGATGGCCGTGGTGATCGGCCTGTTCTCGGTTTTCCCTGCATTCGACCGCGTGACCATCGATCTTCAGGACTTCATTTTCCAGAATTTCGTGCCTGCTTCGGGTGAGGTGGTCCAGTCCTATCTTCAGGCGTTTGCGTCCAAGGCCCGGGGCCTGACCGCCATCGGCACGGTGGTGCTGATTGTGACTTCTGTGATGTTGATTTCATCCATCAACGCGGCCATGAACCGGATCTGGAAGATACATCACCGCCGCAGCCTGATCGGACGCGTGCTGGTTTACTGGGCACTGCTGACCTTGGGTCCGCTCTTGATCGGCGCCAGTCTGGTCGCGACATCGTATTTGGTGTCGCTGCCGCTGGTTCGCGGTGTCAGTCCGGAGGGAACACGTGGCCTGGTTCTCAGTTTGCTGCCCTGGCTATCGGCAGCGGTTGGTTTCACGCTGATGTACACCATCGTGCCGGATACGCGGGTTCGAATCCGGGACGCGTTACTGGGCGGCGTGGTGGCGGCGGTGCTGTTTGAAATGGCCAAGGGCGGGTTCGCTCTTTACGTAACCCACTTTCCCACCTATCAAACCATCTACGGCGCCTTGGCTGCGGTTCCTCTGTTCCTGGTCTGGATCTATGTCACCTGGGTGATCATTCTGCTCGGCGCCGAGTGCAGCTGTTGTGCCGGCCGGCCCAATTGGACGCGCGATTCGCCAAAGTCGATGGGATTCGTGAGCACCCTCGACTTGTTGCGGCGGCTGCGAGAACGCCAGCGGGAAGGGCGCACACTCGATTTGAGGGGGCGGGATGGCTGGTCCTTGGGCCTGCCGCAGGCCGAGTTGGAAACCATATTGCTGTTGTTGAAGCGGGCCCGGATCATCCACCGCACCGAGGATCAGACCTGGGCTTTGAGCCGGGATCTGGACGATCTGACTTTGCAGGAACTGCGACGTATAACGCCGTTCAAACTCCCTGCCGTCGCCGAGCTGAACGAAGCGCCGGGCTGGCTAGGTCCGTTCGTGGCGGTCCTGGCTGATGCCGAGGCGCGGCTGAACCCGGTGCTGGACCGCACTATTGCCGACGTCCTGGTGATGGACTCAAATGGAACGCATTAGGAGATGAAGTGCACCTTGGGAAATGCGGAATGAGCGGGCCCATTCTGGCTCTGTTGCTGAGCAGCTGTTTCGCGGCATCCGCCGCCACGCCTGAATTCGAGCTGCCCGATCTGCACGGTAAGATCCACCGACTTGCGGATTACCGGGGCGATTGGGTCGTGGTCAACTATTGGGCGACCTGGTGCCCTCCCTGTCTGGCCGAGATGCCGGAACTTGCGTGGTTTTCTGAACAATATGCGGATCAGGGGGTTACGGTACTGGGACTGGATATCGAAGATATGGAAGTGGCGGAGCTCCAGGCGTTTGTCGACGGTCTGGGCGTGAACTATCCCATTTTGCTGGCGGGCATTACGCCGCCGGAAGGCATGCCGGCCATCCTCGGTCTGCCCATGACGTTCGTCGTCTCGCCCGACGGTGAGATCGCCAATCGCCATCTGGGCCCGCTGACCGCGGCCATGTTGGAGGACATGTTGCAGGAATCGGGGGCCGACCTCGCCCTGGTCCCATGAACAGCGGGTCTGAAACCGAGTCAGAGATCTGCGTGAAATGCCTGGTCTCCGGTCTGGTGCAGGGTGTTTGGTACCGTGCTTCAGCCCAGGGCGAGGCAAAGCGTCTCAAGCTGAGGGGATATGCCCGAAACCTTGAAGACGGCAGTGTGGAAGTCATCGCCTGCGGTTCCCCGCCTGCGGTGCAAGGCTTGATCGACTGGCTGCATCGGGGGCCGCCAAACGCCAGAGTGAGCGACGTCTTCACCGAGCCTCTACCGATCGAACAAGGCCGTCGCTACACGGCGTTTGTTATCGGCTGATCACCGCCGGGGATGATGCAGTGCTGTGTTTCGTTTACCGGAGTCGTCGCAAGCCCGACACTTACTTATACCTGTCGTCCCGGGATGGTTTTCAGGCGTTGCCGGATGCGCTGCTCGGCGCCATTGGAGAGGCCGAGTTTGTCATGGATCTGGTGCTGTGGCCGCAACGCACCCTGGCTCAGGAGGACGCGGCGCAGGTTTTGCGAAACCTTCTACAACGGGGGTTCCATGTCCAACTGCCTCCACCGGACACTCGCCTGCCGTTTCCGACCGCGCACTGACGGAAGCGCAGTCAGTGGGCAATGCGCTGTTGCAGGAAGTCGATGATGTCTGACTGCGGCACCAGGGTCGGCTCTGCGTCCTGCCGTCCTTTGTACTCGAACATGCCCTGATCGAGGCCCCGCTCGCCCACCACCAGCCGGTGAGGAATCCCGATCAATTCCATATCCGCGAACATCACGCCAGGCCGCAGGCCCCGATCGTCGATCAGGGTGTCAATGCCGGCCGCGCTGAGGGCGGCGTAAACCGATTCGGCCGCCTGACGCACCCGTTCCGATCGAGCGGCATTCAGCGGCAGCACCGCAACCTGAAATGGGGCCATGGCCGCTGGCCAGGCGATGCCGCGATCGTCGTGATTCTGTTCGATGGCCGCGGCAATGATCCGGGTCACGCCGATTCCATAGCAGCCCATGGTGACCAGGCAGCTCTTGCCGTCCTCGTCCAGCACGGTAGCCTCCATGGCCTCACTGTACTTTGTGCCGAGCTGAAAGATGTGGCCCACTTCAATGCCCCTGCGTATTGCGATGTGGCCATCGCCATCCGGGCTGGGATCGCCTTCGACCACGTTGCGCAGATCTTCCACCTGGGGTTCGGCCAGATCGCGACCCCAGTTCACCCCGCTCAGATGGCGATCGTCCTGGTTTGCCCCGCAAACGAAATCCGCGAGTACCGCGGCAGCCCGGTCGGCGATCACAGGCACTTCCAACCCCACCGGTCCGATAGAACCGACACCCGCACCGGTGGCGGCCCGGATATCCGCGTCCTCCGCCAGGGTGAGGGGAGACAGCACGCCGCTCAGCTTCTCCGCTTTGATTTCATTGAGATGGTGATCGCCGCGCAGGCACAATGCGATCAGCCCGCCGGCTTCACCTTTTACCAGCAGGGTCTTCAGGCAGCGGCTGGTGGGAACGCCCATGAAGCTGGCAAGGGCCTCCATCGTGTGTTGCCCGGGGGTGTCCACCGTGTTGATCGACTCCGTGGGCGCAGGGCGTGGTTCGACCGGCGCCGCCGCCTCGGCCAGTTCCACGTTGGCGGCGTAATCGCTTGAATCCGAAAAGGCGATAGCGTCTTCCCCGGAATCGGCCAGCACGTGGAATTCGTGGGAGGTATGGCCCCCGATGCTGCCGCTATCGGCCAGGACGGCCCGAAAACCCAGGCCCAGACGGGTAAACACCGCCACGTATGCCTGGTACATACGATCGTAGGTTTCCTGCAGCGATGCCGGGTTGGTGTGAAACGAATAGGCATCTTTCATGATGAATTCCCGCGCCCGCATAATGCCGAAACGGGGTCGGATCTCGTCTCGAAACTTGGTTTGGATCTGGTAGTAGGTGACCGGTAACTGGCGGTAACTCTTGATTTCGCCCCGCACCAGATCGGTGATCACTTCCTCATGGGTCGGTCCAAAGCAGAAATCCCGCTCATGGCGGTCCTTGAACCGCAACAGCTCTGGTCCGTACTGCTCCCAACGTTGGGATTCCTGCCACAGTTCGGCCGGCTGAACCGCTGGCAGGAACACCTCGGCGGCGTCGATTCGCTCCATTTCCTGGCGCACCACCCGTTCCACGTTCCGGAGAACCCGCACCCCCAGGGGCAGCCAGGAGTAAAGACCGGAGGCCAGCTTCCGGATCATGCCCGCGCGCAGCATCAACTGATGACTGACAATTTCGGCGTCGGCGGGGGTTTCTTTCAGCGTCGGAATTGGGAAGCGTGAAACGCGCATGGCTGATTATGCTGTCCGGCAGGCCTGGCCCCGGTCGCCGTTGGCCTGCTGTAAGTCGCCGTGACCGGGCGAAACTGTGATATCCGATGAAAGTGGGACCAGTCCAATGCAACGACGCCGTACACGCCTTGAAACGTAAGCATCGCCAGCCGGATTTTGTACTAACGCGCCGGCTCGTGGCATGTTCACAGCGATCGCTCGGAACTGGCAAAACTACTCTGAGCAGTAGTAGTCGATGTCCTTTTGGGATTGTGCGATTTGCGCTTGGCGCTCTTCTTCGTTCAGTCGCCGCGTCTCGCCGGTATCCGGATCGGTGAACTCCACCAACTCGTTCTCATTCAACACCTGTAGGTTTGCCCGTGCCTGGTTGCAGTTGGCCTCGATCTTCGATTGCCGCTGGTCCGGGCTGGCCTCCGATGAGGCGTCCCCGGTGGCTTCGTCGGTCACGCTCGTGTCTTCCGACCCGGGGGAGCTGGGTGGCGAAGGCGGGCCCTTGACCTGTTCGTAAGGTCGATCCGTCGGCGGCGTGCCGGAATACTGCACATTGCCGTCGTCATCGGTCCATTTGTAGGCTGTGGCGTGCGCAGTGCCGCACAGTGTCAGCAGAGCGATCATGCAAAGCGCTTTTAACATATGTGTCGATCTCCGTGGGGCGCCGGGATGTCCCTAGGTGCGCCATGATAAGCGCAAGCGCGCGGCGTGTGCCATGGGCTGGTCAATCGCGGGCCGGATTGCTACGGTTCAACCCCATTCCCGAGGGCGTGGACGGAGTCGATGCCCCCTGATTTGAATACGCTTGATTTCGATGCCGTACGGCGCATTTTGCGGCGCTTGACCTCGACCCCTTACGGTTCGGAGGCTGCGGAGGCGCTCGCCCCGGCACCGGATCGGGACGCAGCCATGCGGATGCAGGCTGCGGTGAGTGCGGCCCGACGCCTGCTCGAGCGGGGCGACCTACCCTTCATGGAATCGGTTTCTGACATTCGTGGTGCGTTGCGTCAAGCAGCTGGCCCCGGCGCAACCCTGAGCACCCAGGCCTTTTTCAATATCGGTGCGGTGCTCCGTGCAGTGGGCGTGTTGCGACCGCTGCTGGCGGACGAGCCGGCGCTGTGTCCGCTGGGCGAGTCGGCGCTGGAGTCACCACCGGGTTTGTTGGCCGCGCTGGATCGAACCCTGGACGGGCCCGGGGCAGTTGCGCAGGATTCCAGCACCGAATTGGCAGAACTCAATCGGCAGCGCGCACATTTGCGGAGCCGGGCCGAGTCCTTGGTTGAACAACGCTGCGCTCGGCCGGATCTGTCTGATTGCATGCGCCGCGGAGGCGGTTTGCGCTGGCACAGCGGGCGGGCGGTGCTGGAGGTGCCGGATGCAGTCGCGTCGACCATTCGAGGGGTGCGACGCGGCGTCGGTGCCGGTGGACGCAATGCGTTGCTCGAGCCCATGGAACTGGTGGGCACCAACAACGACATGGAGCTCGTCGAGACCCGGATGCAGCGCGAGGAGCGGCGCATATTGCGCAAATTGACCACGGTCCTGCGGCAGCATCTGGACGCGCTGCATGAGCTGCTCGAGGCGTTGACCTGGACCGATCTGGCGTGTGCGGCGGCCAGGTTGAGCAGCCGCTTCAACTGCAGCGCGCCGGAACTGGTGACGGACCCAGGTGTGATTCTGGATCAGGCCTATCACCCCCTGCTGCTGCTCCAGGCCGAAAACGGCCAACTGCCCGGACCACCGGTACCGTTGACCCTGAGTCTGGGTCCGAATCTGCCGCTGATCTTGATAACCGGTCCCAACACAGGTGGCAAGACCGTGGCGCTGAAGACCGTGGGTCTGCTGGTGGCAATGGCACAGTGCGGGCTGCACATCCCGTCGGAGGGTTCGTGCGTCATCGGTTGGTACAGGCGGGTGATGGTGGACGTGGGTGACCGTCAGAGCCTGTACCATCACCTGTCGACCTTCGCCGGCCACGTTGAGGTGTTGAAGCGCATCCTGGTCGAGGCAGACCGGCATACGCTGGTGTTGTTGGACGAACTGGGAACAGGCACCGACCCGGAGGAGGGGGCCGCGCTGGCCATGGCGGTATTGGACGAATTGCTGGAACGGGGTACGCACGGGATCGTGACCACGCATCTTTCGCCTCTGAAAACGTATGCACAGGACCGTGAGCGTGTAACCAGCGCGGCAATGGCATTCGATCACGAGAGCCTGAGTCCCACCTACCGCCTGCGGGTTGGTGATACGGGCGCTTCTTTGGGTCTGGCGATCGCCGGGCGCAATGGCCTGCCCGATACGGTTCTGGATCGCGCACGTGCCCACTTGAGGTGCCTGCATCGGCATTAGGCGGACGATCGAAGCTGGGCTCGATCGGTTCTCGTTTGTTGATTTTTGGGCGCGCACCCTATAGTGTCGGATCGCTTTTTTTAGCGCTTCTATGCCCGCTTTCGCGGGCCGTTTTGTCTTCAGGCGACCCGGACTGGGGATTGGCCCGGGATCAGGGCGCCCAACTCACTGGACAGCGGGGCACAGGACAGCGGGTTTGAGGCGAAGTGCTGGGTGACGCGCCGAGCGAGTGGGTCCCGAGTGCCCGTTCTTGGTTCTTTGTGAGGAGATCAATACAGTGGAACTGACCGGTGCTGAGATCACCGTGCGTTGTCTGCAGGAAGAGGGCGTCGAGTTTCTTTTCGGCTATCCGGGCGGCGCCGTGCTTCATATTTATGACGCGATCTTTCAACAGGATTCCGTCCTCCACGTGCTGGTTCGTCACGAGCAGGCCGCCACCCACGCGGCCGACGGCTACGCCCGGGCAACGGGCAAGCCGGGAGTTGTTCTGGTTACGTCAGGTCCCGGTTTGACCAACGCCGTGACCGGCATCGCCACTGCGTATATGGACTCGATCCCGATGGTCATTCTCTCCGGTCAGGTTCCCACCAAGCTGATCGGCAACGATGCTTTCCAGGAGGTGGACTCGGTTGGCATAACCCGCCCCTGTGTCAAGCACAATTTCCTGGTGAAATCGACCGAGGACCTGGCCGAAACCATCAAGAAAGCGTTCTACATCGCCAGCACTGGTCGGCCAGGTCCGGTGTTGGTCGATATCCCCAAGGACGTCACCGTAAATACGGCGGAGTTTGTCTACCCGAAGAAAATCAAGATGCGCTCCTACAATCCGACGCTAAAGGGCCACACCGGGCAGATCAAGAAGGCGGTGGACCTGATGCTCGGCGCCAAGCGTCCGATGATGTACACCGGCGGTGGCGTCATTCTGGGCGGTGCGTCGCAGGAACTGGTGACCCTCTGTAAGGCGCTGGGCTACCCTGTCACCAACACACTTATGGGCCTTGGCGCCTACCCGGCCACGGATGCCCAATTTGTCGGCATGCTCGGCATGCATGGTACCTATGAAGCCAACATGGCCATGCATAACACCGATGTTCTGGTGGCCATCGGCGCGCGATTCGACGATCGCGTGACCGGCGATTTGCAGAAGTTCTGTCCGGTGGCAAAGATTGTCCAGGTGGACATCGACCCTTCGTCCATCGCCAAAAACGTCAAGGTTGACGTGCCAATCGTAGGCGATGTCAAGGGCGTTTTGAATTCGATGGCCGAGATGGTCAAGGACGGAGACCGCAAACCGGATGCGGACGCTCTGGCGGCCTGGTGGGCTCAGATTGACGAGTGGCGCAAAATCGACTCCCTGGGTTTCACTGCCAGCGACACGCTGATCAAACCACAGTACGTGGTGCAGAAACTCTACGAGGTCACCGAAGGCAAGGCCATCGTCACGTCAGACGTGGGCCAGCATCAGATGTGGGCGGCGCAGTACTATCATTTTGATCAGCCCCGGCGTTGGATCAACTCCGGCGGCCTCGGCACCATGGGATTCGGCCTGCCGGCGGCCATGGGCGCGAAGTTGGGTTGTCCCGATCTGGATGTCGCCTGCGTCACCGGGGAGGGCAGCATCCAGATGATGCTGCAGGAACTCTCGACCATGTTGCAGTACCAGACGCCGGTCAAGGTCGTCAATCTGAACAATAAATACCTGGGCATGGTGCGCCAGTGGCAGGAGTTCTTTTACCAGAAGCGCTACAGCATGTCCTACATGGACGCGCTGCCGGATTTTGTGAAGCTGGCCGAGAGTTATGGCCACGTTGGCATGCTGATCGACAAGCCGGGTGATGTCGAAGGCGCTTTGCGAGAGGCGTTCGGGTTGAAGGACAGGACCGTGTTTCTGGATTTCCTGACCGATCCGGAAGAGAACGTGTTCCCCATGATCCCCTCGGGTGGTGGCCACAATGAGATGATTCTCGGTGGCCGTGACGCGATGGTGTCCACTAGCGAAGAAGGCATGGTTTTGGTGTAGGCATGCGGCACATCATATCGATATTGTTGGAAAACGAGCCCGGCGCCCTTTCTCGAGTGGCCGGATTGTTTAGCGCCCGCGGCTATAACATCGAGTCGCTGGCGGTTGCACCCACGGAGGACGAATCACTGTCCCGGTTGACTCTGGTCACAACCGGTACCGAGGACATTGTCGAACAGATTATTAAGCAGCTGAACAAGCTTATAGACGTGGTCAAACTGGTGGATCTCACCGAGGGCGCGCACATCGAACGTGAACTGATGCTCGCCAAGATTCGTGCAAATGCCGCGGAGAAGCGATCGGAAGTCATGCGTCTGGCGGAGATATTTCGCGGTCGCATTATCGATGTCACCGACAGCAACTACACCGTTGAACTGACCGGAACCGGACACAAACTCGATGCGTTCCTGCAGTCCCTGGAGCCAGGCGATCTTCTGGAAGTCGTGCGGTCCGGGGTATCGGGTATTGCGCGTGGTCAAAAGGGTCTGCGGGTCTGAATCGCAGGTGGACATTCTCGAGGGGGGGAACAAACTTTGATGAACATCTACTACGATAAGGACGCCGACCTGTCCTTGATCAAGAGCCGCACTGTGGCGGTCATCGGCTATGGCTCCCAGGGCCACGCGCACGCCAACAATCTCAAGGACTCGGGGGTTGGCGTCGTCGTCGGCCTGCGACCCGGCTCGGCCTCCGTCGCCAAGGCCGAGGGGGCGGGTCTCTCGGTGAAATCCGTCGAAGAGGCGGTGGCAAGCGCCGACCTGGTGATGATTCTGGCGCCGGACGAGCATCAGGCCAAGCTCTACCGGGATCAGATCGAGCCCAACATAAAGGATGGCGCGGCGCTGGCCTTCGCTCATGGATTCAACATTCACTTCGGTCAAGTCGAACCCCGACGCGATCTGGATGTGATCATGATCGCGCCCAAGGGTCCGGGGCACCTGGTGCGATCCACCTACACCGAGGGGGGTGGGGTGCCGAGCCTGATCGCCGTGTTTCAGGACGCAAGCGGCCAGGCCAAGGACATCGCCCTGGCCTATGCCTCCGCAAACGGCGGCGGTCGGGCCGGCGTAATCGAGACCAGCTTTCGTGAGGAAACCGAGACCGATTTGTTCGGTGAACAGGCTGTGCTCTGTGGCGGTGCCACTGCCCTGGTGGAGGCTGGCTTCGACACCCTGGTGGAGGCGGGTTACGCGCCTGAGATGGCCTATTTCGAGTGTCTGCACGAGTTGAAGCTGATCGTCGATCTCATGTACGAGGGCGGCATCGCCAACATGCGGTACTCAATTTCCAACACCGCCGAGTACGGAGACCTGACCCGCGGGCCGCGTATTATCACGGACGACACCCGGGCCGAGATGCGCCGTATCCTCAAGGAGATTCAAAACGGCGAATTCGCCCGCGAGTTTATTCAGGAAAATCAGGCGGGGGCCGCCACCCTCAAAGCCAAGCGACGCCTGGGCCGTGAGCACACGATTGAACAGGTGGGGGAGCGCCTGCGGGGCATGATGCCCTGGATCAGGGAAAACCGGTTGGTGGACACGAGCAAGAACTGAAGGTCAAACCCGATGATCCGTAAAAAGGCAGCTCTGGCTGCCTTTTTTTGTGCGCGCAAACACGGAACGTCGATCCGGTCACAGCCAAAGGCCAGCCGGCTCATGGCTGAGCGGCTTTTCCCGGATTTCAGGTCGCTGGTTTGGAAGATGGGCTTGTAACTATCGGATTTGAGTGTCTACACTTAAGTGGTGGGGTCAATCGCTGGCGGGATGGCTCAGGCGCGTGACCGATGTGCCTCGACCATGAGTTCATGGCACGGAGTACGCGCCCCTTGGGTGGCCAGGCAAACGAACGTATGACTTCGGGTTCTCGCGCTGCCGTCAGGGTGAGCGTTATAACAATCGACCAATAGTGATGGTGCTCAATGCCTGGCGAAAATAACGCCTACGTAAAATTCGATAAGGTGCAGAAAAGTTATGACGGCGAAATTCTGGTCGTCAAAGATCTGAACCTGGATATCGCCCAAGGCGAGTTTCTGACCATGCTTGGCCCGTCCGGATCGGGCAAAACCACCTGTCTGATGATGCTGGCCGGATTCGAGACCGCCACCCACGGCGAGATCTACCTGGATGGCAATCCAATCAACAATGTCGCGCCCCACAAGCGCGACATCGGCATGGTTTTCCAGAACTATGCTTTATTTCCCCACATGACCATATCCGAGAACCTGGCGTTCCCGTTGGCGGTGCGAAAAACACCGAAAAGCGAGATCGATCAGCGGGTGCGCACGGCATTGGATATGGTGGAACTCGGTGCCTTTGGCGCCCGCCGGCCGGCGCAGCTGTCGGGGGGGCAGCAGCAGCGGGTGGCTGTTGCCCGGGCGCTGGTGTTCGAGCCCAAACTGGTGCTCATGGACGAACCGTTGGGCGCTCTGGACAAGCAGCTGCGGGAGCAGATGCAGTACGAGATCAAACACATCCACGAAACGCTGGGTGTGACGGTGGTCTACGTCACCCACGACCAGAGCGAAGCGCTGACCATGTCCAATCGCATCGCGGTGTTCAACGATGGCATCATCCAGCAGCTCGCACCCCCGGAACAGCTTTATGAGCTGCCCGATAACGCTTTCGTCGCACAGTTCATCGGTGAAAACAACCGCCTGGTGGGCACCATCCGCGAAAGCGGAGATGCCACCTGTCTGGTCGAGGCAGACAGCGGCGATATGATTCAGGCCCTGCCGGTGAACATCGGTCCGACGGGCAGCGCGACGACACTCTCGTTGCGGCCGGAACGGGTCACCATAGCGCCGGAAAGCGGCAGCCTGCCAAACATTTTCGAAGCCGAGGTGCTGGAATTGATCTATCTGGGCGATCACATGCGCAGCCGCGTTCGCGTTTGCGGGCACGACGATTTCGTGATCAAGGTTCCGAACGCGGCAGGGCACCAGCACCTGCGCGTCGGCGAGACTGTGCCCGTCGGCTGGCACGCTGAAGACTGTCGGGCATTGGATGCGCTTTGAACGCCATTATCCCGATACGGTCTGACAGTGGTGTCCGTCCGGCCACATCCATCGGCTTGGCGCTGTTCGGGCGGCGGATACGAATCGTAAAATCACATTCGATGAAGCAACGGAGAGAGATGACCATGAACCGATTCGACGCAATCAGACCTCTGGCCCTCGCCAGTTTGGCGGCCGTCGGCATCAGCGCCACGGCGCAGGCCGAGGATACCCTGACGGTTGTTTCCTGGGGCGGTGCCTATACCCAGAGCCAGTTGAAGGCCTATCATGAGCCCTATATGGCGGCCAATCCCGATGTCAAATTGAATTCCGACGACTACAGTGGCGGATTGGCCGAAGTCAGGGCGCAGAACGAGGCGGGCAATGTTACCTGGGACGTCGTTGACGTCGTGATGACCGACGCCATCACCGGATGCGACGAGGGATTGTTCGATGAGATCGATCACAATGCCATGTTGGCCAAGGGCAGCGACGGTTCGGAACCGCTGGACGACTTCATCGAGGGCTCGGTTTCGGACTGCTTTGTTCCGCAGATCGTATACTCGACCATGTTCGGCTATAACACCACTGATTTCCCGGACGCGAAACCGCAGACCATCGCCGATGTGTTCGATCTGGAGAAGTTCCCGGGCAAGCGTGGCCTTCAGAAAACGCCGGTTTACAACCTGGAGTGGGCGCTCATGGCGGACGGCGTGCCTGTGGACCAGGTTTACGAGCTGCTGGCCACGGAGGAAGGGGTGGACAGGGCATTCGCGAAGCTCGATACGATCAAGGATCAGGTCGTTTGGTGGACCGCCGGTGCGCAGCCCCCGCAGCTTCTGGCTGACGGCGAGGTCAGCATGTCCTCGGGCTACAACGGTCGGTTGTTCAGCGCGATCGTCGAGGAGAACCAGCCCATTGCCATGATGTGGAACGGCCAGGCCCTGGATCTCGACGGTTGGGCGATACCGGCCGGTGGCGAGAACAAGGAAGCGGTGTACGAGTTCGTCAAATTTGCGACTGATACCCAGCGCCTGGCGGATCAGGCCAAGTACATTTCCTATGGCCCTGCACGCAAGTCCTCAGCCCCCCTGGTTGGCAAGCATGCCGAACTTGGCGTGGATATGGGGCCGCACATGCCCACCAATCCGGACAACATGACCGACGCCTTTATGACCAACTTCGAATTCTGGGCGGACAATAAGGACGCGCTCACCGAGCGTTTCAACGCCTGGCTCTCAATGTAGCAGCGGGCACTTTTATGCAGCCCCCGGTTCATCGGGGGCTGATGATTGAATCGATTGTCGAAGGTGGAGGCGCATGGCTGAAACACTGACAGGCGCGTCGGACGGGATGGTCATTGATGGGGCCAACCTCAAGACCCGTCTGCGTCGGGCGGAACGGCGCAATCGGGTGATGGCGTTCCTGCTCGTACTCCCGCTTTTGGCCTTCATCGTTTTCAGCTTCGTCATCCCCATTCTCGACATGCTTATGCGCAGTGTCGATGATCCCACTGTATCCGAAGTGGTGCCGAACACCGCTGGGTTGCTCCAGGAATGGAGCGGCGACGAACTGCCCGACGAGGCGGTATACGCCTCGATGGTGGAAGAGCTCAAAACGGCTTACGAAGATAAAACGCTCGGCCAGCTGGGCAAGCGATTGAATTATGAAAAGAGCGGACTGCGCGGTACTTTGAACAAGACCGGGCGACGGGTAAGGAAGCTGGAGGAGCCACCGTTCAAGGAGGCATTGATCAAGATCGACAAGGATTGGGGGGACATCGATACCTGGCGTTTGATCAAGCGGCTCAGCCCAACCGTCACCGCCTCCTACTATCTCGCGGCGGTCGATCTGAAATATAGTCCCGAAGGAAATATAGAGCGTCAGCCCGACTTCAAGCAGATTTATGTCAATTTGTTCTGGCGGACGCTGTGGCTGAGCTTGCTCATCACCCTGCTGTGCATTTTGCTGGGCTTTCCGGTCTCGTATCTGATGGCCAATCTGCCGATGCGCTACTCGAATTTGCTGATGATCATGGTGTTGTTGCCGTTCTGGACCTCTCTGTTGGTTCGAACCAGCGCCTGGATCGCGATTCTGCAGTCGGAAGGCATCCTCAACGACATCCTGGTCTGGGTCGGTGTAATAGGCGATGACAACCGGATCCAGATGATCTACAACCAAACCGGCACCATTGTGGCCATGACGCACATTCTGCTGCCGTTCATGGTACTGCCCTTGTTCTCGGTCATGAAAACCATCTCGCCCTCCTACGTGCGCGCGGCCCGCTCGCTGGGCGCCAACCCGTTTACCGCATTCTGGAAAGTGTACTTTCCTCAGACACTCCCCGGTATCGGCGCCGGTGTCATTTTGGTGTTCATCCTCTCCATCGGTTACTACATCACGCCGGCGTTGGTTGGTGGGCAGTCAGGTCAGTTGATCAGCAACATTATTGCTTATCACATGCAAAGCTCGCTCAACTGGGGTTTGGCCGCCGCCCTTGGTTCCATTCTGCTCGCGCTGGTGGTGGCGCTGTACCTCACGTACAACAAGATTGTGGGCATAGACAACATGAAACTGGGGTAAGTTAAAAATGGCGTTGCCACCCTATGCGGGTCTGTTGGAGCGAACCTGGTACTACGGCTTCCGGTTCCTGTGTGCCCTGATTCTGTTGTTTCTGGTGCTCCCGATCCTGATCATTATTCCCCTCTCGTTCAACGTGGAGCCCTACTTCTCGTTCACGCCCGGAATGCTGTCGCTGGATCCGGACGCCTATTCGTTGAGGTGGTATCAGGACATTATCGATAACGAGCAATGGCTGCACTCGATCAAGAACAGCATCATCATTGGGATTTCGGCCACCATAATCGCCACTGGCCTGGGCACGGTGGCCGCCCTGGGGTTGTCGCGGGCGAACATGCCCTTCAAGACCCTGATCATGAGCCTGCTGATTTCGCCCATGATCGTGCCGCTGATTATTTCCGCCGCCGGTATGTACTTCTTTTATTCCAAGATTGGCCTGGCGCAGACCTATCTGGGTATTGTTCTGGCGCATGCGGCGCTGGGAACGCCGTTTGTCGTGATCACTGTGACGGCCACTTTGGTCGGCTTTGATCAGAGCTTGATTCGCGCCGCCCACAATCTGGGTGCTGATCCAACCACCACCTTCTTCAAGATCACCATGCCTTTGATCGCTCCGGGCGTGATATCCGGTGCCCTTTTCGCCTTCATTACCTCATTCGATGAGGTTGTGGCGGTGCTGTTTCTTGCGGGCTTTGAGCAGCGCACGGTGCCGCGGCAAATGTGGGCCGGCATCCGGGAACAAATCAGCCCGACCATCCTGGCGGTTGCCACACTCCTGATCGTTTTGTCCATCATGCTGCTGACCACACTGGAGTTGCTGCGCCGACGCAGCGAGCGACTGCGCGGTCTCTCTCCCGGGTAGGGCTTGGGCAAAGTCGCAGTTGGCTGCACCACATTGAGTCGGCTACGCCGGCGCAAGCAGAGGCCTGGGTCGGTTCGCCGCCAACACGCGACGCTTCACGGGGGCGCTATGCGGCGCTGGGCGCTGAATCTGGCTCTGTTCGCAGTGTGCGTGGCTACGGTTGCATGGTGGTATGCGCTGCAGCGTCCTGTCGCGTCCAATGCCTCCGATGCGCCCACAGCCGCACCCGCAACTCATACGGCACTCGCGGACGAAGACCGTATGCATGGGGAGAGATCGCCCGTTGCGACAACTGTTGCCGGCGCGGGTAGATCAGACACTGTGCATTTGAAGCCGTCGCTGCCACCCACACCAGGCACCGTCCCTTACACCCTGAGCCGCCGCCCCGATGGGCCAGCCGAGGTGCGACTCCGTGCCGCCATTAAAGATGACTCACTGGCCGAGTTGACGGCGTATCTGGATAGTCGGGTCGACATCAATGCGCTACTACCATCCGGCGAGTCCGCCCTGCACTTGGCCGTGGCGTTCGATCGGCCGCAGATGGCCGAGATTCTGATCGAAAGCGGAGCGGATCCGGAGTTGCGCAACCGGCGCGGACAGACGCCGGTGCACATGGCGCGGGGCAACACGCTCGATCTTCTGCTGCAATTTGGCGTTGACAGCGGCGTTCACGATGGTCTCGGTGCCACCCCCCTGCACCATGCACGTCGCGAGACTGCGTTGATGCTCATAGACCAGGGAGTCGATATTGAGGCTCGAGACCGGGCTGGCGGGACGCCGTTGCTGCGTGCGGTGGAGCGGGGAGATTTTGAGGTGGTGCAACTGCTGGTGGACTATGGTGCCGATGTAAACGTCTCCGACGTCCGACGGGGCGCGACGGCAGTGCATCGCGCGGTGGCGCGTCGGGATCTGGATCTGATTCGCTATCTTCTCAGCCAGGGCGCGTACATCAATGCCCGCGATCGATATGGCAGCACGCCCCTGGACTGGACCGAGTCACCGCTTACTGGCGGCGGGCGCCCAGACACTCTGTCGGTTGTGCATCTGCTGATTGAGAACGGTGCGCATTGAAGCGACGGTGAGCCGCAACTGACAATGTGCGCCTGCGGTGGGGAACGCGCGTCTGCGGGGCCTGGAGCAGGTGTCATGAGGGTTTACGGAGGCGTAGGAAAATGAACGTCGATAAGCGCTAAAGTTCGGAAACTAATATAAAATATCCATCGGGTGCGGTTCTTGCGTAGGTCCTTGCAGGTGGTGGGTCGATTGATGCGCTAAGCTCATGGATATATGGACCCTCAGAATCGAGAGTGTTTCACATGATAAGGTCGAGATTGGGATTGAGCGCTGCCGGAGAGCCCGTGCTTGTCCTGCTGTTGGTAATCTCTGTGGTTGTGCTCATGGCCCAAAGCCCGATGGGGGAGCGGTTCTCCAGCCTGGTGGTGTTGGGCGGCAACGCCACCTCAGCGGCTCAAGATGTTCCCGTGGCGTATCCAGAGCGGTACCGAGCCTCGGTGTGGTTGGATCACCTGGCCAGGCACCTCGACCTGGATAAGCCGTCGCACGCTTCATTAAGACCATTGGCCGACGATTTGCCGGGTGGTTTGTCTGCTCACATAACGGATCAAGCTCGCAATTCCAGTGGATTGTTTGTGATATGGCCCAGCGCTTCGGAGCATCCGCAATCCTTGCAGGCTGTTGACGGCTGGAGACCCGCCTCGGTTGCGATGACTCAAAAGCTGCGGCAACGCGTTCGCATTCTCGCGGGCCAGGGTGCCAAGCACATCCTGGTGGCTAATATGTCGGTTGAGCAGGCGCTGGAGCTGGCATCGGCCGCAACTGGGCGCGGGTCTTACTCGGAGCGTGTGGCGCAACGAAATGATCGTCTTCGACCCATATTGGCTTCGATGGAGTATCGATATGGGGTTCGTCTGTACTTTCTCGATGTGTATGGATACATGCTTCGATTTGGCTTGAAGACAGCGCTCAAAGCGTCTCTGGTTGAAGCAGCCAATGGCAGAGGCAACCTGCGCCCGACTTTATGGTCCGCAGGGAATCCCAGGTTCGATGCTAAGACCGAGCGGCGCCTTCATCGAGGGCTGGCCGCGTTGGCGGCGCAACAGACGACTCGGGTGCCCGGCATGATCTTGTTGTTTATGATCGCGGGAATCGGTTTGTTGCTCTACCGCGTGCTGACTCGTGCCGAGCGGTTTGCGTCGGGACAGTTCCTGATGCACTGCCGAACGGGGCATTGAAACCCACACCTGTAGAAGCCGGCGTAGCTCTGTATTTGGGCTGCACCGCTCGTGTGTGCGCGGGCGAGCCGGGCGGGCGCAAAGCCAGCCTGCGCTCATTCAAACGCGCCCGACACCGCGGATAGGCGCGTATCGCCTTGTCCGTCGAGAACGACCCGGATCCGCCACGGCCGCGTTGCAATCGCTTGACAGAGTTTGCCACGCCATCGCAACTGGGCCTTGCATCGGCGGATTGGATCATCTGAGTCGCTCCCTTCGGGCGAGCCGGGAAGCGCCCGTCCGCGGTGTTGCGCCTCTCGGCAAGGGCAACGGCCATTGCCTTCGAGACGCGCTTAGCGGCCAAGCGCTTCCCAACTCGCTGCATCCATCATTATCAGGTGGACGGAGTACTAGAACGGTGGCACCGTAACGAAGTTGTTCGGGCCTACAATGCGATTGCCGGTCAACAGATCGAAGTATCGATAGTTGTAGATCATTGCCCCGGTCGCCGTTTGCTTTCGAAAAACGACTCGCGCTTCGTCGATCAGGTCACCGTTCAGGAAATCCCCCACTGCTGAAAGCGCAGTCGAGAGTTCCATGCCCGATCGGTCTTTGGCTTCGAACAGCTGTGTCCACGTGAGTTGAACACTGGGCACCGTCTGAAAGGCTGCGGCACGATAGCGACCGGTGCTGATTATCGGTCCGGCACCGACCTGATAGCTCGGCAGGACCGAGGTGCCGAGTACGATCACGGAGCCCTGTCCCTGGGTTCCGGCTCCAACCCCGATAGGGCCGTCAAACACGTTTGCATTTGCAAACACCGGTGAACCGCCGGTTCCGATCAGGGCGCCGTCGCCATTGTAGAAACGGACGTCGGCCGACGCGGTGCGGGGGTCCGGCATGACCGAACTGGCTGCAGCGACGTTGAATCGGCCAATCAGGAAGCCGGTGGGAGTTCTAAACTCGACCCGGGTCAGTTGCTGGATCTGAACCAGTCCGGAACCCAAAGGGAAGTATCGAGTTTTTTTTAGAAATGCCGGGGTCTCGATACCCGGAAAGCTGATACTGGCCTGGATGCCCGAGACCTGTTGGGCGATGGCGTCGTTACGAATGTCCCAGAGTCCGAACACGGTGCTTTGATTCACAGCAGCTGAGATGTGGGACAGACCGAGTAGGAGTGCACCCGTGAGTGGGGCAAGCGTTTTTCTGTAAACCGTCATGGTTTATCTCCTGTTCTGTTTGCTTGTTATCGGAGGCCTTTCACTATACCCGACTTCCTCGGTTTTGCAGATTCGCGCGTAAAAATCAGAATTGGCTTACACCGGCACCTTGGCTGTTGGCATGCGCTGTGCTCCATCCAGGGTGAGACCCATTTCCAGCAGGAGAAAAACAATGATTCTGGAAGACCAACACTCTGATTCTGATAGTGAATGGGCCGTCGAAATGGCCGAGTACGAGCACCTGGAAGCAGAAGCCGAAGGTTGCAGCAACAGCGAGATCGGACTGGTCATGGGCGACTTCGCAGACTGCGACAACTGGGCCTTGGAGGACTTTTCCGATCTTCTTCACGGCATGGCGTGAATTGGGTGTTCACACCCCACCCGGGTGAGGCTGAGGACGAAACCTGCCGGTTGATTTCCTCATGCCTCACCGGGTTTGGACTGAGTTGCTGATCAGCCCAGTCGATCCCATCCTTTATTGCCCCGGGGTTTACCACCTACCGCACTAGACCTGTTCGGGCTCCCGTTTCCCCACTCCCCAATCCTCGTGCGAGTTCCGCCGCGACTTTGCGTTGTTGCGATCTCTGCCAATCCTCTCCGTACAGAGTGTAACCCGGTCGCCAATCGCGGGCGATACAGGGCAGGGTCTGGCACGGGCTGAACGTTCTTGTAACTGTCGGCCAATTTTACGAGGTTCGAGCACGCCAAGCACGAAGGGATCGGCAAACTACTGAAAAATAGAAAGATTACTATAGCGGCCCGGTGATTGCTCATGGGCCGGAGACGGAGCTTGTATTCGACAGGGACGGATTGTGATCGGAAGCGCGCCGACCTCGCTATCGTCCCGCAATTCGCTTGGTGAAGGTCCTATATGCGTATGTTACTGCCCTTGGTTCTGCTCTTGATCTGGATTTGCCCGGGTGCTCAAGCGTTTGCGGCCCAATACAGCCGTGTTGTGGTTTTCGGCGACAGTCTGTCGGATACCGGCAACATGTATGCGTTGACCAACGGACGGTTTCCTGCTGACCCGCCCTACGACGAAGGGCGCTTCTCCAACGGCCGTGTATGGCCGGAGTACGTTGCGCGGACGCTGGGTGTGCCGCTGGAAAGCTATGCTCATGGCAGTGCCCAGAGCGGCTACTCCAACCTGGAGGGTGCCTATCCCGGCCTCCGAACCCAGGTGGATGGCTATGTTGTGAGCCACCCGTTCGGTGCTGACCGGGAGGGCCTGTACGTGGTCTGGGCGGGGGCGAACGACATATTCGGGCTGACTGAGCCATCGTCCATCGCCGCAACCATCGCTTCCGCGGTGGGAAATATCACCACGGCGACCAGTCAACTCGCCCTCATCGGCGCGCGGCACATTGTTGTGGGACTGATGCCGGACTTGGGACTGATACCCTATGCGTCCAGTTCCTATGCCTTGGCGTCCAGCGCGGCACTGACTGCCCTCAGCCGGGATTTCAACGCGCTTCTGCGGGCAGAGATTGGCAAGCTGGGCACTCCGGTGCGGTTTATGGACAGTTTTTCCCTGTTGCGCGATGTGGTAGCCAACCCGAATGCGTTTGAATTTCGGGAAGTTGAGGAGGGCTGCCTTAGCCCATCGGGCAAGGTCTGTCGTCGGGCCTCGCGCTATTTGTTCTGGGACGATCGCCACCCCACCACGGCCGGCCACCAGGTGCTCGCCGACCATGTTGTTGAGATCGCCGGTGCCAATGACAAAACCGCCTCGGCGCCGGGTCTGTACAACCCCTACAGCGCCTTGTTCCAACTCTTCGACCAAGCAGCCGTCGAAGCCGACGCGCTTGAATTCAGGTTTGGCCAGGCGCAATGGATTCCGCTGGTCGGGGACTGGAACGCCGATGGCCGGGAGACTGTTGGGCTCTACAATCCGAATACCAGCCGATTCTTCTTGCGCGACGACAATTCTTCGGGTCCTTCTAAAGCGGTGTTTCAATTTGGTCAGGCTAATTGGATACCGGTTCATGGCGACTGGGATGGCGATGGCGTCGACAGCGTAGGGGTATATAACCCGGCAAACGGCCGCTTTTTTCTGCGGAATAAGAACGCACAGGGAGCCGCGGACACCATTCTGGTTTTTGGCGGCCCAAACCGCATTCCGATTTCTGGCGATTGGGACGGAGACGGGTTGGATTCGATCGGGGTATACAGCCCTGCCTCCAGCACCTTCTTGCTGAGCAGTTCCAATGGGGAAGGTGCGGTCCTCTACCGATTCCAGTTTGGTCAGGCCAACTGGGTCCCGATTGTCGGTGACTGGGATCAGAATGGTACCGATACGGTGGGAGTCTACAATCCGTCAACCGGCAGGTTTTTCCTGAGCAATGTCAATCGGGCCGGCGCGGCGGATAAAAGCGTCAAGCTTGGGAAACCCGGTCAGATGCCGATTGCCGGTGACTGGGACGGGCCCGAACGCTGACCTGGTTGACCAGCCGATGTGCCGACTATTTGATCTCGAACCCGTTATTGCGCATGCACACCCCGATCATGGTATCCATCACCAGGACCGTGCCCAAGCCCTCGTTGGCAATGGCGTCCCGGCAGGCAATGAGCATTTGCTCCACGGTGACGCCATCCTGGTTTTTTGCCGGATGCCAGGTGCCGGGTCTTTTGGAAGAATTGTCCGCGGGTACGGAAACGCAACCGCTGATTGACGCTCCGACGACGAAAGCCAATATCCATCGGGCCAATGCCGACCCCCGGATTGACCCGCTGGGTGCACCTTGCTCACGGTCGAGCATCGCGTTGGCTCCTGCGTGCAGGGACGTGTTTCAAGGGGACACCCTTGACTGACTCGCGTTCATGTCTCGCTCGCGTGCCTTGCCAACCCGGCTTGTGGACTGGCTGTGGGTTACCGAATCTCCCGCATAAGCCACTAGCCACGAAGCCGCTTGACGAATTCGGCCACCGCAAGACCAATTTGATCGGGACTGTCTTCCTGCAGGAAATGCAGGCCCGGAACTGTGACCTCCGTCTGATTCGGCCATGCGCGGCACCGATCGCGCTGGTGGCCAACCAGAATCGATCCCGGGTCCGCGTTGATGAACAGTTTTGGCGTGTCGCTATGCCCAAGCCAGGCGGCATATCGATCCACGATTTCAACCATCTCGGCTGGTTCACCTTCGATCGGGATCTGCCTTGGCCAGGACAAGGTTGGCCGGCGGTCTTCGCCGGATCGCAGAAACGGCTGTCTGTAAACCGCCATTTCCCGCTCTGTCAGATCACGCTCGATGGCGCTGGGCAAGACCCGTTCTATAAACAGGTTTTTCTGCAAAACCATCGTTTCACCCGCGTCTGAGCGGAACCCCTCGAATACGCCGCGCGCATTCTCCGGCCAGTCCGTCCATGTCAACGGACACACGATCGCCTCCATATAAGCGATGCCCTGGACCCGCTGAGGGTGCTGGCTGGCCCAGTCGAACCCCAAGGCCGAGCCCCAGTCGTGCAGCACGAAAACCACATTGTCCCCGAGACCGATCTGATCCCAGAGCGCGAACAGGTACTCGCGTTGGCGGGCGTAGCTGTATCGGTCAGGGTCGGTACCTTCCAGCTTGTCCGAATCCCCCATTCCGATCAGATCGCAGGCGACCAACCGGCCCATACCCTCGCAGTGCGGCATGATGTTGCGCCAAAGATAAGAGCTGGTGGGGTTGCCATGCTGGAACACGATGGCATTGCCCTCGCCGGATTCCACGTACGCCATGCGGCTGCCAAAGATTTCGGTGTGGCGCTTGCTTCCGTACGGCTGATCAGAGAGCGGCATGGCCCGAATTTACCTCAACTACTGCGGCACCACGCGGGCACCCTCGCCATTGCCGTCGATATACACCTGCTGGCCCTTGCGAAGGGCCGGGTTCGTAGGTTGCGTGATCGACACCAGCACACCGCTGGTGGTGCGCACGGTCACCTGTTGACCTTGAACCGGTGTCTGATACTTCTTTTGCACCTCGTTGCCGGCCAGCGCCCCGCCGATGGCGCCCAAAACCATGGCCACATCACGGCCGGTTCCGCTGCCGATCAAACTGCCAACGCCAACACCCGTAGCACCACCGACCACGGCCCCGACTCCCGGATGATGGTTGCTTTCCAACTGCACCTGTCTGATCTCTTCTACAACGCCCCGGCGTAACTCTGTTTCGCCCATCGGGGTGCCCGGGGTTGTGCAGGCGGTGAGCAGCAAGACCAAGCCAACGGCGACCAAACCTGACGATAAGTGTCGGATCCTAATCACTGCAATGTCCTCATTTATGGGTTAGCACAGGGGTTATGGAGATTCGCGGCTTGCCGCCCTCGTGGCTTGATTAGAGTCTAGTCCAGGGTTCCACCTGTGTGCGACGAGAGCAGCCGAAAACTTCATCAGCTCAGCTGGCCTCGTCACCGTTTGCCGGTTCGACATATTCCACACGTACGGCGTCGCCCCGGCACTCGATCGACTGAAAGCAAAAGCGAGGGCCAGCGCCACTTTCGAACGTCTCGCAATTGACCGCCATGACCGAGTTTCCACCCGCACGGATGGTTGCCCGTTTGAGTTCCAGCAAAGCACTCTGTTCAGACACTCGGTATGGGTCTCCTTGATCGATCTGGCAGGACAATCCGTTCGCCGGTCCCACCAGCTCATAGGAACCTTCCGGTAAGGCGTCGTGGTGGACCGGCAGCGCTGCAGCCATGGCTCGCTGCTCTCCCGACAGGCCGGTGACGAAACGTGCCGACATGGATTCACAGCCCAGCACCAGAATGCAGGCCAGCACAAGTATCCCCCAGCGCCCGACATCCTGTGCGCTTCTGCTCAAGTTACCCATTTCTTGTGGTATCAGCATGTCCGTGTCCAGTTTGCCGCCCCAATGGACGGTAAGCGTAACGGGTACCGGGCGTGTTGTCTTCCACCGGGCTGTCTCGAGATTCAGTTGGGTCTAAGCGATGTCGTGTCCAGCCAATGTCAACTGCCGAGCCAGTTCCTTGATATGGGTTGGGCCTACTTCACAGCATCCGCCGACGATCGTGGCGCCTTGCTTGACCCAGGCCATTGCAAACGCCGCATAGGCCGCGGGATCCAGGTCATTCCTCGCCGCGAGCGCGTCAACCGTGGGGTTCTCTTCCAGAAACGCCTCTGTAATCCGGGTGAAGCCATTGGCATAGGCGCCAAAGGGCTTGCCGAATTTTTTGATGATCTCCAGCCCGTCCGTTACGGTCTCCGGTCTGGAACAATTCACCAGAACCGACTGTGGACGATACTGTTCAACCAGTCGCGCCAAGTCCGCGACATCTTCACCGGAACGCAGGCGGCGGCCGTCGTCATCCATAACCGAGACGCTCAGCCACACGGGTTTTGTGCCGTGCGCCGCGCCGCGCAATGCACCTTCCGCCTGAGACACGGACGAGGCGGTTTCGATGAGGAACAGATCGACGCGTTCGTCCATGATCCGGACGATTTCCGCGTAGGCGCCTTCCGCCACGTCTGGCGGGGGGCAGATGTCGGGTCTATACGAGGCCCCCATAGGGCCAAGCGCCCCGGCAATTCGACCCGCACCATAGGTCGCTCGTGCCGCTTCGGCTTCGGTCATCGCGGTGTCCAACAATTCGGGCAAACGGTCCGCGAGTCCATGCTTTCCCAATCGATCCCGATGCACGGCATAGGTATTGGTCGTCGCAATCGTTGCGCCAGATTCGAAATAGAGCGCGTGTACCTGGCGCACGATTTCGGGTTGGTCGATCATCACAGATGTCGACCACAATGGCGTCGGCCGCCTGCCGGCACGATGAACGAGTTCCTGTCCGATCGCGCCATCCAAGAGTGTCACTGTGCTCATGCCGCCACCTCCGGTGGCTTCCGATGTTCGATTCAAGGAAATGGATTCGGCAATATACAGTTCGCAATCGCCGACTTGTCTACGCCACCAGGCAATCGAAGGGCCGCAGATGGCGCCAAGCGTAGTGGTTGCCATGCCGGTGAGCAATGCGCCGCTAACGCATCGGGATTTACCTGTCGGTATGGATTCGCGCGCTCGGCCCGGTGGCGGAAGGCATCGAGACCCCTGCCCAGATCGAGTTCACCACAGCGCACGGGTGCTACGAGGGTCAGGGCGACTTGCTGTACCGCCCGGTGCCGCCCATCGAACTCATAGAACGCCTGCGTACCGCAGCGAAGCTGCGCGCCCGCTGAGCAGAGCAGCGTGTCCAGGCGATATTCGGCGGGCTCGTCGCGGTTCAGCACCAGCGCCTTGTGCACGAACAGGTCGCCGACACCTTCGCCCGTGCCTGATTAAGTGGAGGCTCAAACGGAAGTTCACTCACCTTGTGCTACCTGAAGAACCGGTGGGAAGATCAGAGCTCAGCGCAAAGCCCCGGTGCACCGCAGTGCATCTCACCGCTTGCCTTGGCGCACCTCCGCATTTTCGCCCTTGCCTTCCAGGATTGGGTCGCTGGACTCGTTCCATTCCAGGTTTACCGCCTCCCAAGGCGGGACCGGCTCGCGGGAGACACCCACGACCATGCGGTTGCCGTCGGTGAAGTAGGGGTCGCCCATCAGGTTAGTCCGCGGGGCATCCAAGCCGGCCGCTCCGACACCCTGCGCCAGGGCGAACCAGCGGACGGCTTCCTTGTAGAGCAGTGCCTGCAATACGTACTGGCGAGCCTCATCGAGATTGGGATCGATGATATGGGTGGTCAGCGTCGGGGATTTGGGCGTTACCTTCACGCCAATGTCCCGGCTGACCTGCCCCACCCAGACAGGCTGACCGTTGCAGCGATAGGGTGCGAGCCAAAGTCGCATATGATTGCGCTGTGAGATGTTGTTGCGACCTCGCTGCAGCGCCAGATCCTGTTTGCGGCCAAACAGATAAAGCGCGCTCACCGGCGCCGTCAGCATCTCCTGTTCCGCAATGGCGGCGCCGATCATCCGGCGGATACTGTCCACCGAAATCGCCTCTGTGAAAGCCCAGCCGCTCGCGGTGAGGGCTGAGATGACATCTTCGCCGCTGCCGACCAGTACGATATTTAGAGGGTCGCCTTCCCCCTCGCCGTCTTCTGTCGTGGTACAGCAGGGCATGTCCCTTATTTTCAGTCGGGTTTCCTCGAATGTCAGGTCGGGCAGGTCTTTAACCCGCTGGTAGCGCTGACGCAGATCCGAATACTCATAGTCGAAGCCCTGGGTGGGCAGTAAGACCGTAAATCGCATCCGAACCCCGAAACCCGGTGCGGAAAACAGGAGGTCCACGAAGCGGCCACCACGCACATGAGAGGCATAGACATAGCCCTCATGAACACTGCCCGCGCCCAGGAAAAACGGCAATGCGTTCTGGCGCAGGGCGTCGGCGACACGGGCGCCGTCCTCGTCGGAGAGATCGTACGTCGAGATCAGGCCGACTTCGTCGGCGGTGTAGTAATCCGGGTCGATGGCGATCGGGAGGATCCAGTAATGAACGTCGCTGGTGTTTTCAATCTGCAGCCAGATGGGCTGGACTCCGCTCTCGGCGAGGGAAACCCCGAAGAGATCGGAGACTTCATCATCGGAGGGTATCGCCAGTTGCACGGACAGGCCGTCCTGGCTTTGGTTCTGTATCCGCTCCAGCGAAAACGGTATATCGGTCAGGCTGCCGAATTGCGGGTCGGTAGTTCCGGTCGCACAGCCTGCCAGTACCACCAGCGGAAAAATGATGGCTACGACAGGTTTGTGGGCGTGGCGCTTTCTAAAAGGCATCATTGGGCCTTTGGACCAGTCTCCGTGCAGCAGCGGCGAAGGGGTCGAGACGGGATCAGTTCTCGCACCGCAACATTCGTTCCAACGACACCAGTGGCCATGCGGGAAGTTCGGTTATTCACAGAGCGCCGCGCATGAACCAGGGTAAGGCGAACACGGCAGGAGATGGCCATACCCCTGCGTGTTGAATTTCTTGGTGCTCCATACCATATCACCTGCCGAGGCGACCCACGCGCAGCGATCTCCAAGCACGATGAGGATCGAGAGGGGTTTTTGAACGTGTCAGCGGACGAAGTGGCGCAACGCTACAATCGGATCGGACGCGCCTTGTGCCTGACGACGAACCATCATCATCTAATGATCGAAACGGTGGAAGTGAACCGGTCGCAGGTAAGCAAGGAACTCACAGACTGACAAACACTTTATCCGTCGTGCAGCGCTTGGCCCGTTCCACAGCGTCCCAATCCAGGGCGAATCCAAGCCCGGGTCCCGATGGACCAGGACTTCAACGCGTTATATGCGGCCTCTGGGCGCGAGTCGATCCCGCCCGAGAAGCTGTTGCGGGCGCAGTTGCTGATGGCGTTCTACACGATCCGCAGCGAGCGGCAGTTG
>JAHEDQ010000199.1 GCA_024641125.1 Candidatus Competibacteraceae bacterium
GATGGCATTTTGCGGCAGACCGATCTCGTTGAGTGCGCCCGCAAACCCCAGCCCGTGGAGCAGTCCGAAGGCGAAGGCCACCAG
Organism: Candidatus Competibacteraceae bacterium; assembly: GCA_024641125.1. Classification (GTDB taxonomy): domain Bacteria; phylum Pseudomonadota; class Gammaproteobacteria; order Competibacterales; family JAHEDQ01; genus JAHEDQ01. The sequence goes on from JAHEDQ010000199.1 coordinate 85, forward strand.
CCATGGGCGACGGGCGGCGATGCCGAGACGCCCCTGGGTTCGGTGCAACACCTCCACCGCGACAAACATGATGCTCAGCGCGATCAGAGCCTCGACCGGTGTCTGGGGCACCTTGACCCAGCCCAGCGTGGCGGCCGCCAGGGTCAGGCTATGGGCGACGGTAAATGCCGTGATGGTGCCGATCAGCCGCGGCCAGCTCCCCACCAGAAACAGCAGGGCGAGAACGAACAGCAAATGGTCGATGCCGAGCAGGATGTGTTCCACGCCCAACGCGAAGTAAGTTTTGATCACAGCCCAGGAGCCGGCCGCCGCGGTGGCCTCAAAAGCGGGCTCGGCCGGCGTAAGTCGCACGGTCTGGATCGCGCCGTCGAGACGTTCGATTCGGGCGAGTACGTCCGTCCGTGTCTTGACCAGACCGTCGATCAGGACCGTCCCGCCTTCCAGAGCGCCGTCACACCGGGCACGCCACCGTTCCACGTAGGCACCGCCCACCAATCGGCTGGTGGGCTCGGTGGAAGCGCAGGCCTCGGGCAGAATCACCGCCAGTCCGAGCTTGCGTCCGTCCCGGGCCGGCACCTTCCAAAGCACGTCGAAGGTGCCAAGGGCGATCTCAGTGATCTGCAGGTAGCCCGGACGGATTTCATGGCTCTGAACCGGGCCGATCAGGCCCATAAAGAGGCCTGCCGCGATCAGCGCTCGAACACAGGTGGCCCCTGTCACTGAGTCTCCGGACTGGGCACGGTCAGGGTCTCGGGTTGCGCTATCTCGACCACGTAGCGTTCACGCAGCGCCTGGTAAAAACCTTCGTTGGCGGCCTGGCGTTGTTCGTTCGACCATTCGCGCAATACCGCGGGGCGGATCTGCTCGAGCGCCGGCAGGACGCTTTCGGCCCGCTCGCCCACCCGAACCAGATGTAATCCATAGGTGGATTGCACCGGCCCGGACCAATGACCCAGAGGCAGCGTTTCCAGCTGTTCGGCAAAATCGTTGCCGAAAACGCTGTCCACCCGCACAGCCGCCGCATTTTCCATCTTTTCGGGCAGCAGGGTTGGATCCGAAAGTAGCGGGCCGGCATCCGTCCCGGCTTGAGTCTTGTTCAGGGCTTTGAGCAGCGATTCGGTGTAGGGGAGTAGTGTATCGCCGTGCAGATCGGGATTGATGTAGATCTGGTGGAAGCTGAGCCTCGAGGGCAGCCGAAACAACTCGGGGTTCGCGTCAAGATACTCTGCCAGGGTCTGGTCGGAAGGCGCCTGTTGATCCACCAGGTCAGAGCTCAGAAACTCCATTTTCTGCCTCATGCGGCGTCGAATCACCAGATCATTCTGATCCAGGCCCAGGGCCAGGGCCTCGCGATAGAGGATCTCCTCTTTAACGAAGTCTTCAGCCAGACCAGCCATTTCCTGTTCCGTCGGCGGCCGCATCCAGGTGCGCCTGAACTGGTCAGACAGTCTTTCCAGTTCAACCGTGTCCACCGTCACCCGATCCCGTGTGTCCGGTTCCGCCTCACCGACCATCAGATAGAGTCCGAAAAGTGCTCCGCCGAGCAGCAGGAACTGGAACAGCGGTTCACGCAGGATTCGCATGAAAGGGGAATCGGGAGCACGCATGGTTTCTGATGTCCGGAGTCTGAGCCCCTGAGCCAGATTGGCAGACATGCCCGGCAAGCGCACGCTGCCCGTCTGCCAGGGTGGTGCCAGTTCGGGTTCCGACTCAGTCCGTAACGACTTCCCAACTGCTGTCCGGGTCGTAAACGGTGATCGCCTCCGCTTCGGTCGCAGTGCCGTTCCCCAGGTCTTTCTCGAAAATTATGCCGTTCTGGTTGGTGATGAACGTCATGATGCCGGAGTTGCCGTAGTCGGCGGGCCAGGCCAGCAAACCGAATCCCTGAGCCATGCGACCATCTACCATGTAGTCCATTGCCCCGCTCGGCGCATGTTCACCCTGTGAAGTCAGCATGCGATAGTAGTATCCGTGAAACGGTGTCCGGCCTTGGGCCGTGTCGGCGTCATATCCCTCTTCGGCGGCTTCGGCCAGGTACTCGCCCATTGGGCTTTGCGGATCGCCATCCTTGGCTGGCCAAAAGAGTCCGTCCCGTTGCCCGGGGCTGCTGCGGAGCCTGTCGGCATAGTGACTGCCGTTGCCCTGCGGATCGAGCTGCCAGTACTCGTCCTGTGCCTCGACAAATTCTCCCATTGCCGCGATCGCATACAGTTCGTTGCGCCCGATTCGGCGGTCGTAGATTTCGTCCAGCCCAGCTTCGAGGTCGAAACGCCAGGCGCCCGATTCGCGCACCAGCGGGATCGAAAAAGGCCAGTCGTCCTCGCCAATGACCAGCGTTGCCCGATCCTCGGAGTCCTGCTCGATGCCGGCTTTTTCCACCGCCGCATCCACAAATGCCGCTCGGTCCGCCTCGTCGGCGACCGGGTCACTGGATTGCAGTTGGTCCACGCCATCCCCAAGCACCCCCGCCAGCGCCTCGGGATCATCTCCTGCCATGGCATCAATCAGTGCTTGCGCGGCGGCTTCTGGTGTGGGGTAGGTCATTTGTTCCGCGGCACAGGTTGCACTGAATGCCAGACTGAATCCAGCAGCGATCAGAATCTCTTTTGCCCAGACCCGGAGATGGCTTGGCATCATGGTGTTTAGCTCCCTACCTGATAGTTCGTATACGCCTACGGGACATGTGTTGTTGACCCTACAGCGCGATTCCCGCCGCAGCCGATCAGCCCCGCCGGCGTTTGCCACCACCGCCTTTTCTGGCCGCTTTGGCCCCGCCGGCCCGGCTCTGAGCGCCGCGCTTGCTCGCGGCCTTGTCCAACTGGCGGTTGGACTGCTTGAAAGCGCCTGAACCCTTGTGCGCCTTGGGCGCAGCGGCCGCCTTCTGCCGCGTCGGCGCTTTGGCCGCCGGTTTCTTAGCCGCCTGTGCCGGCTTCTTGACGCCTTGAGCGGGTTTCCTGGTGGCCTGAGTATTGGGCCGTTTAAGGTCCACTTCCCGCTTTACGGGCTGCCTTGCGCCCGATGCCCTGGGCGCTTGTTTGCCGCGTTGCGCCGTCCTTTGTACATCGCGGTTCGCGCCGCGCTGATTTCCGCGATCGTAGCCGCGGGCGGTACTGCGGTCGATGCCGTTTCGATTCGATCCGCCGCTGTACTTGGCTTTGGTCGCATTGTTGCGATACCCGACATTGCCCCTCCGTTCCGGTTGATGTTGCCATTTCCCAGCCCGGTTGCCGCTGTTGATGTTGCCGGTGTTGATGTTGACATCGCCGTCGATGTTGACTGGACGCCGGTACCCACCGTTCCAATAGTCGGGTCGCCCCCAGTATCCAGGAGCGCCATAACGGCCTGGCCCACCGTAGTAGACCCCGCAGCAATAATCGTCATCGTCGTCCCACATGATGGCGGCGGTCAAAAGCCCCCCAACCACGGCACCGGCGCCAAAGGTGATGAGACTGTCGGTGCTGCTCGAGGACGTGGTCGTGCTGGTGGCTGCGGCCGCCGTGGTCGGGACCGGTTCGGTGTAGACGGTTTGCGCGTTGTAGCTTGGCACATAGACGATTTCCGGTTGCGCCGGCTGGACGATGATGGTGTCGCCTTCCTTGACCACCGTCTGCTGCTCGCTGCTCCCCAGGTTGCCGATGTCGTAGGCTTCCGTGCGCAGCGTCTGCACTGCCTGGATGGTCTCGTCCTCCTGGCCCAGATAGGCCTCACCCAGATTCTGGGTCCAGTCCAGGTGGCCGTTCATTCGATCCAGCACGTCGGGGAAAAACACCAGGGCCTGCACGCTCGGATCCCAACCCTGCTCCTCGGCTGCCAGTTGCAGCGCCTCACCCTCCAGGTCGGCATTCTCGCTGACCCAGCGCGAGGCCTGGACGATGTCCAGGGGGTAGGTGGCGGCCATCAAGATCTGGGCGAGCAGCGCATCGGGATACAGGGCGATCGGTGCAACCAGACGCTCAATTTCCTCCGGCGGGAAACCTTCGGGGATTTCCTCTGCGATGACCGTGTCCTGCTCCTGCGCTCCAGCGTTCCCGGTTGAATCTGTCTGCTGAGCCTGGACGGCGGCATTCCCAATCAGCAGAACCAGCCCTAGGCCGCAGGCGGTGAGCATATGGTTGAGCTTCATTTATGATTGCTCCAAGTCTGGATGTTTTGTTTCGGTTGGCTGTGTTTCGCCTGGCGGCATGCCACTTAATCGTTCTGTGGCATAGCCTACCCTATTGTCCGGGGCGATCAGAAATGCGGGATCATTCCAGTGTCCCGTCGCAAGAATGTGTCGTTCGTCAGAGCGCCCCAGATCTGCCAATGCAGCTAGCTCACGGGACGTGCAGCCTGAACTGCCGGGTCCGCCGTAGCTGGACCTTGCCGATGAACTCAGTTCACGACCTTCTTGGCCGTTTTCTTGGCGATTCCGTTGTCTTTGTTCTTGTTGCCACGTTTTTCCAGCGGGCCTTTGTCCTCCACACCAACGGCGCGCTTGGCGGAGTCCGCCGCGGCTTCGGCTGGGCTGCAGCGGCCGCCCACCCCCACGGTGGCTTTCATGGCTGTGCTCTTGGCGGCTTTTTCGGCGGTGCAATCCGGGTTCAGCAGGTCTGCAGCCGCCAATGGGCTGGCCAGGGCCACTGCCAAGCCAAGACACAGGGGAATGAGATTGAATCCAATCATTTCGCGCGACCTCCGAGTTGCTTCTCGCGGTTTCAGGTATACCCGGCCATTGATGGTCGGCGCCAGGACATTGCCGCATCTGGGATAGTGCCCACGGGGTGTGAGTGGCTCACGAACGCCCGACAGGGAACAGGAACTTGACCGTGAAGTTGACTACCCACTCCGGTGCCACATAGTCGTCCTGGAAATTGTACTCGTAGCTGCCGCTGAACTGTACGGGCAGTTTGCCGAACCTGTGCAGTTTGGACAGCTTCAGACCCAGCGGCAGCGTGGTCCAGTCGTTTTGCTGCCAGTCGTAGGTGATGTTCATCTCCGAAGTGCCCACCGACCACTTGTTCGGCAGAGAGTAGTTTACGATCGGTTGCAGAATGCTGACATCCACGTCGTTCCGATCGCCGTTGCCGGCAAAGGAAAACAGGTTCTGGTTGAACAGGCCCCAGAGCAGTTTCTTGCTTTGCGCGACGAAGCCGATCGCTGGTCCGATGGCCCATTTTTCCGCACCCAGGGCGTCGTTCGACGCGGCGGGGAAGAGCATGACCGGCCCCAATCCCCAGCGACCCCAGGATCGGTCGAACACGATCAGGTCGAATAACACCAGATCGCCGACGCCGCTTTTGCCGGACGGGCTGTTGGTGATGATGGGGAGCGTGCCCCGGGCGATATTTTTCATCCCTCCCAGTTCGAACGGCAGTGCTGCCCTGAGCAGCACCGTGTTGGCGTTTTCGTCGTCCAGATTGTGGTAGGCACCCGCGTAGATGTTCTGTATCTGCACCGACATGAGCGATGCCGTGGGGTCGTTGGCGGCTTGGTCCAGGCTTTGCCCGTCGGCGGATTTCTGGGCGGCGGCCGGCCCCATCATGAGCACCAGACAAGCAAGCACGCATCGCAGTTCGATGAGTGGGCGGGAAAGGATCATGGGCGGTCACCGATTTATTGCGTCCTTGGTTCAGGCCGGATCGGGGCTGAACCCGATCGGCGAGGTGTAGGCGCGCTCGTCGATCCAGGTGTCGGCGCCTTCGGGTATGTCCACGCCAAACGCCTTGCCATCGAAGGTGGTCCAGCGCGGGGAGCGGTTCTCGATCACCCGCACGTATTAGAACGCCCGTTGCGCCGGCGCGCCAGGCGGTACGCGTCATCCGGTGTCAGTCGCGCGCCCGCAAGGCCCGCGTCGGCGGAAAAGGCTGTATGCAGATGCGTGTCCCCGAACAGGACCTGGTTGAGAAAATCCTGCTCGGAATAGGGCGAATAGGCGACGCCCGCGCCCGGTGCCGCGGATGGCGTGTATTGGGCTGCAGCGGGCACCGCGAGGCAACAGGACGTCACAGCTCCGAAAGTGCGGGGAAAGCTCACTGCCATCTGCTTATCGAGGTTTGGGTGTGAACCAGATCGGCGATGCGTACGCCCGTTGCTGCGCTTTCATCGGTATGTTCTCGGGCAGATCAAGATCGAACTTCACCGCATCGTATGCGGTCCAGCGCGGGGTCGGGATTTCGATCACGCGTACGTAGTAAAATGCCTTGAGCGCGGGATCGAAATCCGGGTCCTGCCAGACCCCACCCAGCTCCGATGCGCCTATGGTATTGGTCCAGGAAGGGATGCTGAGATCCACGGTATCGCCCACCGGGGTCAGCTTGCCGTTGTCGCCCGCCACGCGCCCGTCGGACCAGGCTACGTCGTAAACTTTCTCGCGCGGGTTCCCATTCGCATCCAGCCAGCCCTTGACGATCTGCACCCGGTCGAGATTCGCCCCCATGGGATCACGCAAAGCGTATACAAGGAACGACGGCGCGCCGTCGCCTGCGGGCAGGTCGGACCCCATCGGTACGCCCTTCGAGTACCCGATCAGCGCCAGATCACGCCGCTGCGCGTCGCTTTCCTCGAAGCCGTAGCCACCGAAGAACCGCAGCCGGATGCGTGTGCCCGTGGTGGCGTAGACTTCGCGTCGTTCCATCGCGTCGAATAACGCCCCGCGGGTGTTGCTTTCCGCCCACACGGCGGTCAGCCCGGAGGGGATGTACTGCCAGGAATACAGCGCTGGTTTACCATCCTCGACATAGGTGCGGCTGATGTGAGTTGAGCGCCCGGGGCTCGGCTCATAGACCGTGAACTTGCCAAAAAAATTGTCGCTGCCAGGGGTGGACAACCCGGTATGGGTGTCCGCTGCGCCGACCAGTCCGAACTTGAACGGATTCGTTCCAAGCTGATCCTGCAACTGCATTCCGCGCAGCAGCCCGGACCGAACATACTCAGCCGCGAGCATCGCCTCGGTTTTCTTCACCGAGGCATCTAAATTGCCGTAATCAAAGTTCTCGAAGTCGGCGAACTCATCCTCCGGCGACAGGAACGGATGGGTTTCGCCGTCGCCCTTGATCTGGTTCGACTCGTACAGGCGCTCCCATTTTGCCCGTGCTTCGGCATAGGCGGCGTCATAGGGCGCGCGATCGGCGAAATCGTCCTGCATTGCGAACATCATGCCGTTGGACAGATTGCCGTTGTGCGGTATCGCGGTCACGTCCCCGCCGGTCGTCGCCTCGTAATTCTCCAGCCAGACCCACAAGTCCTTCGGATCACGACTCCCGATTGGTGGGGTGGTTGAATAGGGCACGATCTGCCCGGCTCGTTCCGGACCGTCGCGGAAGATGACATTGCGGTGCAGGTTGTTGCCCGAAACCAGCGAAGTCCATTCGAAGGCGATAAATGTACTAAAAACACCGGGGTCATTGAACTCCTCGGCCGCTGCCATGATGTCATCCCAGACCCGCCTGTAGGATGGGTTGCCGGGCTGGTAGTTCAGCGCATCCGGGATGTTGCCTTGCGCGAAGGTGTCGGTAAGCTCCTGCGCCGCACGCAGCGCCGTCTCGCCACCCTGCGCGAACCGTTGGTGAAAGTCCTTGCCCAGCGGATCGGCCAGGATGTTCGGCGCGCCGTTCTTGATGTCGGTAATCAGCCCCATGCCATCGGAATGGTCGGTGATCATGTAGAAGTCGAAGGGGCGCGACAGTTTCACCGGCTGGCCGGTGTTGGACGTGACCTGCTCACCCCGCGCAAAACGGTAGGCATCTCGCGGCATCAGCACCGTGCCGCCGCCGCCGGCATCCGCTGAAAGACCGGTATGCACATGGGTGTCGCCGAAATAGACGTTGGTCGGAAACGCCCGGTCGGCATGCGGTGAATACGGCCGCCCCGGTGGTCCGTCGAGGCCCTCGGGGTTGATGGCGTCCTGAGCGGTCGCAGGCGCGGCCACGAGCGCGACAATCAGTCCGACTGCATAGGGGCGAATGCGCATTGTGAATCCCCCCGTCAGCTTTTCGGCGTGTACCAGATCGGCGAGGTCCAGGCGCGTTCCTGCACCGTGGTCGCGACGTCCTGCAACAGGGGCAGCCGGTTCTTGACCGCATCATAAGTGGTCCAGCGCGGGGTCGGAATTTCCAGCACCCGCATATAGTAGACCGCCGGCTTTGAGGGGTCGAATTCCGGGTCGGTCCAGACCGCGCTCAACGCGCCCGAGCCGATGTCATTGGTGAAACTGGCGTCCTCGGGACTGACCGTGTCTCCCACGGATGGAAGCTTGCCCGTCTCATCCAGTTTGCGATCTCCCGACCAGGCGACGTCGTGGATGGTCTCAACCGTTTCACCCTGATCGTCGATGGTGCCCTTGACTATCTGGATGCGGTCGAGGAATGCCCCGTCCGGGTCCGCCAGCGCATGTACAAAGAAGGACGGCGGACCGCTGAGGCCCGTCAGATCGCCGCCCATCGGCACGCCCTGGACATAGCCTTCGGCAACCATTGCCGCGGGATCGGACGGGTCGGCGGAAAAGCCGGCCGCGCCAAAGAAGCGTGGCCTGATCCGGGTGCCCGAAGTTGCAAAAGTCTCCCGC
>JAHEDQ010000200.1 GCA_024641125.1 Candidatus Competibacteraceae bacterium
GTTCCCAGCCAGGTCACCACGGAATGATCGGCATGGGGTTCCGCGACGCAGTAGAGTTCGGTGCGGTTGCAGGTCGATAGAATGGCCGCCTCGTGCACTCCGTCGACGCGGCTCAAGTCGTTGAGGGCATCGGCAAGCGTGCTGGGCGAGAAGGCAACTCGCTCGCGAATCTCGACCGGTGCCGTTTTGTGGTTGATGCCTACCGCGAGCAGTCGCATTAATGGATGTGTACCCTGAGTCAAGCCGCAAGATTCTGATGGATGATTTTACTGAATACAAGCTGTTACGGGTGACATGGTTGCTCACCCCTGGATCTTAGGTATAGTGCGCTCATGACCGATAAACTGCTATTTCGGAGTTGTCCCGGATTACGTCGCGCCGTTTCCATCCTGACGTTTGCGCTGCTGCTAAGTTCCGGTTGCGCATCCAACGGGACGGAGCGGCCTGCCTCCGCTGGCATGGGTGAAATCGACCGCTTCGCCGAAAGTTTCAGCGACGATCGTTCGGAGTATGTTTTTCGCATTCTTCTGGGAGAACTGGCGGGTCGTCGCGGCATGGCAGATGTTGCGTTCGAGCAGTATCTGGTCCTGTCGCAGGCCTTGGATGACCCGTTGGTCAGTGAGCGCGCCGTTCGCATCGGCTTGTTTACCCGCCGCTACCGCGACCTTTTACCGGCCGCCGAGCGCTGGGTCGAGCTGGATCCGGAAAATGTGGGCGCACAGAGGGCGCTTGCACTGGTTCTAGTGGAATTGCGGGAAACCTCCCGGGCAGCCGAATTGTTTGCCGGTTGGCTCGGAGACGCCCCGGACGATCCGGATCGTTTTTCAGCGGTCACTGGTGTGCTGCAGCGGGCCGAGGACAATGCAGTGGTTCTCGCCGTACTCGGGCAGCTTGCTGAGCGTTACGTCGATTCGGCGCTTGTCCAACATGCCTATGCCCTGAGTGCGCTGCGCAGTGGAGATACCGCTACGTCCATGAAAGCCGTGGATCGGGCGCTGGCGCTGCGCGAGGACTGGCCGGAGGCCTGGCTGTTGAAGAGTCAGATATTGATGGATCAGGGTAGGACGGATGAAGCCTCCCGATTGCTTCAGCAGGTCAGCGAACAGCGTCCGGATGACGTTCGCCTTGGGCTGGCGTATGTGCGCCTGCTGCTTGAGCAAGCGCGCCTTGAAGAGGCCAGGGTGGAACTGCGCCAAGTGGTGGAGCGAATTCCAGATGACAGCGACTTGCTGTACTCCGCCGGGCTGCTGGCCGCCCAGGCGGATGACATGGTTGAGGCTGAGGCTTATCTAACTCGCGCGCTGGAGGGTAAGCGACGCCTGGATGCGTACTTCGAGCTGGGTCGAATCGCCGAGCAGGGCGAGCAGTACGGCAAAGCAATGGAACGCTACAGCCAGGTGACGGAAGGCGAGCGCGTCATGGATGCCCGAGTACGGACCGGACACGTGATGGTGCTGATGGGGCGCTACGAGTCGGCCCGCGCGCACTTTATCGCTCTGCGCAGGGATAACCCCGGCACGGCGGTTTCGCTCTATCTGGCAGAGTCTGAATCGCTGCGGGAAGCGGATCAAGTGCAGCGCAGCTATGACATTCTTGACGCGGCACTCGAAGCGCATCCGGGGAACCACGATCTGCTGTACGCACGGGCGCTGATGGCTGAGCGCCTGGGCCGTCTCACGGTTCTAGAACGCGATCTTTCTGCGATTCTCGAGACCGACCCGGACAATGCACATGCGCTCAATGCGCTGGGTTATACCCTTGCGGACCAAACTGAGCGCTACGACGAAGCCTTGAAATTTATCCAACGGGCACACGAACTCATGCCTGAGGACGCAGCCATTCTGGACAGTATGGGCTGGATTCTCTACCGGTTGAGGCGTTACGACGAAGCGTTGACCTATCTGCAGCGCGCCTACGATGCGAATCCCGACGAGGAGATCGCTGCGCACTTGGGTGAGGTGCTTTGGGTATCGGGTAATAGACAGCGGGCGATGGACGTGTGGAACAGTGAGTTGGAACGGGTTGGTCAGGCGCCCAACGTCCTCCGGGCCATGCAGCGGTTCGGAATCTGACAGCCGCGCAGCCACGATGGGTTCAAACCCTGGGGTCGGTAACCAGAATGTCGGGGCAAACGGTTTCCCAAATGCAGCAAAACAGACTCGGGCGCATTCTCGCACCCATAGCAGTTGTCGTTTTGCTGTCACTGGGGGGATGTGCGTCAACGCCGGAGCCGGCGGATCTCGAACTCATCGACAACAGCTGGACCCTGCGCCGGGACGCCCTGATGCAGCTTCAGAACTGGGAACTGGATGGTCGGGTTGGCATCACCGTCGAGCATCAGGCATGGCAGGCAAGTCTTGTCTGGATCCAGCGGGGCGAGAATTTCCTGTTGGACGTCGCCGGACCGTTGAATCAGGGACGTCTGATGGTGTCCGGCGGACCCAATGGGGTGCGCGCGGAACGACACGATGGTCGCGTGGTCAATGCCACCGACGTCGAGGCTCTGCTCCGATCGGAATTGGGTTGGACGCTGCCGGTGGCAGGTCTGCGCTATTGGGTTAAGGGCGTTCCCAACCCGAGGGAGTCAACCGAAAGCATCGCACTGGATGAGTTGGGTAGGCTCGCCGAGCTCAATCAGGGTGGCTGGCGTATTCGCTACCCCAGCTATATTGAGTCCGAAGACGTGGACCTGCCGCACAAAATCCGCTTGGACAGTGGAGACGTCTCGGTTCGTATGGTGGTGGACCAATGGGCGCATGGCGTCTGACTCCAGCATATCGTCCGGGTGGCCCGCGCCAGCCAAGCTAAACCTCTTCCTGCACATCCTCGGCCGTCGCTCCGATGGTTATCACCGCTTGCAAAGTGTTTTCCAGTTTATCGATTTTGGCGACGAACTGAGTTTTCGTGTGCTGGACAGGCCGCAGGTGAGGCGTATGCGGGCCTTGCCGGGGGTGCCCGAGGAACGCGATTTGACGGTCCGGGCGGCGCGTCTGTTACAGGCCTACGCTGACGTGGGGCAGGGCGTCGAGATCGGTATCGATAAGCGCCTGCCCATGGGTGGCGGCTTAGGGGGGGGTAGTTCAGATGCGGCGACAACTCTGTTGGCCCTCAATCGGCTTTGGCAGCTCGACATGCCACGGCATGTTCTCGGCCAGCTGGCTCTGGAGCTGGGGGCGGATGTGCCGGTGTTCGTTCACGGTGTTGCCGCCTGGGCAGAAGGTATCGGCGAAATTCTGACGCCGGTGTCGCTTCCGGAGCCTTGGTTTGTCGTCGTAGTGCCGGGTGTCGCCGTGTCCACATCTGGGGTATTCAATGATCCTGATTTGACACGGGATAGCCCGCTGAAGACAATGTCCGACTTCTTGAGTGGGGGGTGCAGGAACGACTGCCAGCAGGTGGTTTTTCGGCGGTATCCGAAGGTGGCCTTAGCGGCAGGCGCTCTGGGGCGATTTGGCCAAGCCAGATTGACCGGAACGGGTGGCTGCGTTTTCGCCGATTTCCCCTCCTTAGGCGAGGCGCGACGGGCGCGAAACGAACTCGTGGCGGCGGGCCACAGCTGCTTTGTGGCGCGCGGACGCAATGACTCGCCTTTGATCTCGCGCCTGGCTCAGGAATCGGGCGATCAGCAAGACGTTTCGGATGGGCCGTAGCCAAGTGGTTAAGGCACCGGGTTTTGATCCCGGCATGCGTAGGTTCGAATCCTACCGGCCCAGCCAACCAAGCCGTGCGCGCGACGTCGTGCAAACGGTCAACGCAGTTGCGGTTTACGGGTGACGGCTCGGTGACTGACAAGAATTTGATGGTCTTTGCAGGTAACGCCCATCCGCAGCTGGCCCTCGATGTGGTCGGGCATCTGGGGTTGCCGCTGGGCAAGGCCAATGTTGGCCGGTTCAGCGACGGAGAGGTGCTGGTCGAGGTGCAGGAGAATGTCCGCGGTGAGGACGTTTTTATACTTCAGCCCACCTGTGCGCCCACCAACGATAATATTATGGAACTGCTGGTTCTGGTGGATGCGCTGCGGCGGTCCTCGGCGTTTCGCATAACCGCGGTGGTGCCGTATTTCGGGTACTCGCGCCAGGATCGACGCCCGCGCTCGGCGCGGGTCGCCATATCTGCCAAGGTGGTCGCCAACATGATCGGCAGCGTGGGTGTCGATCGGGTGCTCACCCTTGATTTGCATGCCGATCAGATCCAGGGTTTTTTCGATCTTCCGGTTGACAACATTTACGCCACGCCGATCATGATCGGCGACATCTGGAAGCAGGATTACGGTGATCTGGTGGTGGTATCGCCCGACGTGGGTGGTGTGGTGCGCGCCCGTGCTCTGGCCAAACTGCTGAATGACTCGGACCTGGCAATCATCGACAAGCGCCGTCCACGGCCGAATGAAGCCAGGGTTATGAACATCATCGGTGAAGTGGCTGGCCGAACCTGCATTTTGGTGGACGACATGGTGGATACTGCCGGAACCTTGTGTCAGGCTGCCGGCGCGCTCAAGGACATCGGCGCCAGTCGGGTCATTGCCTATTGCACGCATCCAGTTCTTTCGGGTGCGGCGATCAGCAATATCGAAGATTCGGGTCTGGACGAGTTGATCGTAACGGACACCATCCCGTTACGGGGCGCAGCTATGGAATGCAATCGCATCCGCGTCCTTAGCGTAGCTGGGATGCTGGCGGAGTCCATCCGCCGTATTCACTTGGAAGAATCGGTCAGTTCGCTGTTTATGGTGGACTGACACCCGGGTGCCAAGCTCGGGTAAGGGTGATCCGGTACATCTGGTCGCGGGTGTGCCGGATTTTTAGTTCAATCCGTAATATACGGAGATTAGACCATGAGTGATTTGTTCAACCTTGAAGCCGAAATTCGCGGCGACATGGGGAAAGGTGCGAGCCGCCGCCTGCGTCGCGAGGGCAAAGTCCCGGCCATTTTGTACGGCGGGGGCCGTGATTCCGTGGCCATCACCCTGAAGCACAATCAAGTGCTGCGGCAGCTTCAGGAAGAGGCTTTCTACTCGCATATTCTGACCATCGAGGCTGGGGGCAAGAGCCAGCAGGCCATTTTGCGGGACGTGCAGCGCCATCCGTTCAAGCCCACAATCCTTCATATGGATTTCATGCGTGTCACCGCCGACTCGGCAATTCGGGTCAATGTGCCGCTACATTTCATCAATGAAGAGTCCTGCGCCGGGGTGAAAACCGGTGGGACGATCAACCATTCCGCCACCGAGGTCGAGGTCTCCTGCCTGCCGAGGTACCTGCCTGAGTACATTGAAATCGATCTGATGGATATCGAACTGGGTCAAACCGTTCATCTGTCCGACCTGAAGCTGCCCGAAGGCGTCGAACTCACGGCGTTCATGCATGGAGGGGAGTTGGAGGAGCACGACCAGGCGGTGGTGTCGGTCAATATTTTGCGCGCCGCACCGGCGGAAGACGAAGAAGCCGATATCGAAGCTGAGCCCGGCGTCGAAGGGGTCGAGGATCAGGATCAAGACCAGGACTGACCTCGATTCCCAACCGTGTCAGGATGGTGACCACCCGTGTCGGAGCATTCGATCCAGCTGCTGGTAGGGCTGGGAAATCCAGGGCCCCGCTATGCGCAGACTCGTCACAATGTTGGGTTCTGGATGGTGAACGAAATTGCCCGCCGATACGGCGGGCAATTTCGAAGCGAACCTCGTTTCCATGGGGAGGCGTGCCGAGTGGGGATCGACGGTGTGCAGGTCTGGCTGTTCAAGCCCCTTACCTTTATGAATCGCAGCGGTCACGCTGTGCAGGCGCTCACCCATTTTTACAAACTGCAACCCCAGTTCATTCTGGTGATCCACGACGACCTGGATTTACCCCCGGGTGCGGTGCGTTATAAACGCGACGGTGGACACGGCGGTCACAATGGATTGAGGGACCTGCATGCCCAGCTGGGCACCAGCCAGTACCCACGCCTGCGCCTTGGTATTGGTCATCCCGGGCAGTCCGCCCAGGTGGTGGACTATGTCCTGGGCAAGCCAGAGGCCCAAGACCGTCTCGCCATCGAACTGGCGATCGACAGGGCGATCGACGCGCTTCCAAGACTTGTGGCGGGTGAGGTTGGCCCGGTAATGAACGCTTTACACAGTCGTTGACCGAACACGGTCGGCGCAGGAGCGGGTAATGGGATTCAAGTGTGGCATCGTAGGGCTCCCGAACGTAGGCAAGTCGACCTTGTTCAATGCGCTCACCAAGGCTGGCATCCAGGCCGAGAACTATCCGTTCTGTACCATCGAGCCCAACGTGGGCGTCGTGCCGGTGCCGGATCCACGCCTGGACCGCCTCGCCACGATCGTTAGGCCCCAGCGGGTGGTGCCCACCACCATTGAGTTTGTGGACATCGCGGGTCTGGTGGCAGGCGCGTCCAAGGGGGAGGGCTTGGGCAATCAGTTCCTGGCCAACATTCGCGAAACCGACGCCATTGCCCATGTGGTGCGCTGCTTCAATGATGATGACGTTACCCATGTGGCGGGCAAGGTCGATCCCCTGTCCGACATTGAGGTGATCAACACGGAACTGGCTCTTGCCGACCTGGCCACCGCCGAGAAGGCGCTTGATAGAGCGGTGCGTGTGGCAAAGTCCGGTGACAAGGCGGCGGTTGCCCGCAAGTCAGTTCTGGAGCGTGTGTTGCCGCACCTGAATGCGGCCAAACCGGTGCGGTCTTTGCGTCTGGGGGACGAAGACGTGGCTCAGATATACGACCTGCACCTGTTGACGCTCAAACCGACGCTCTACATCGCCAATGTGGATGAGGATGGTTTCGAATCCAACCCCCGGCTGGACGCCGTGGCCCAGCTCGCCCGTCAGGAGGGCGCCGAAACGGTGGCTGTATGCGCTCGCATCGAAGCCGAGCTGGCGGAACTGGATGATGAGGAGAAGGGCGAGTTTTTGGCCGAGATGGGGCTGAATGAACCCGGTCTCAACCGGGTGATCCGAGCCGGTTACAGCCTGCTGGGTCTGGACACCTACTTTACCGCCGGCGAGAAGGAGGTCAGGGCCTGGACGTTCGAATCGGGCATTACCGCGCCGAAGGCTGCGGCTGTAATCCACACGGATTTCGAACGTGGTTTCATTCGGGCCGAGGTGATTGCCTACGATGACTATATCTCTGGCAGCGGCGAAGCCGGTGCCAAAGAGGCCGGCAAATGGCGCCTGGAAGGGAAGGAGTATCTGGTCCGCGACGGCGACGTTGTGCATTTCCGGTTCAATGTGTAATCGCACCAACGACCTTGACAGCAGGCGGCCACCCTTCGGATAATCCGGCCCCTTCACCTCAATGGCTATGTAGCTCAGTTGGTTAGAGCACAGCACTCATAATGCTGGGGTCGTTGGTTCGAATCCAACCATAGCCATCATCTCTAACAAGACAGCGTCGCAATCCTGCCAAACGAACATCGGTATTTGGTGTAAGCGCCTCGTGTCCGGCTTGACGGCGCGTGCGGATCGGCTCTTCTTGGATCTCCAGCGCCGTCGCGGCCCGCGCTGTCGGTGAACGGACACCATAGTGACAAGCGCGTGCACACACCCAGCTTTGAGTGGCCGCATACCATCAAGCCCTTCTCATGGGTGAGATGGCGCAGTGGGTTCTCGCCGACTGGTCATTGATGCACCATGCCGTCGCAACCGGCGTAGCCGCATCATGTTTCTATCCGGCACGCCCCTGGCAAGTGCATTTTGGTTCGCGCGCACAGGGATAGCGAATTGGCTTAGCCTGCGAATTGCATGAAGGGTTCGGGAATCAGGGCGTGATGGGCAAAGCAGTTGGGCTGATCGGCATCGAAGGCATAGCTGTAGCTATGGTTTGAGGGGGATCGGCGCAAATGCACAGTCCAGCGCGGCCTGAGCCCGAACAGGACAATCCGTAGCAATTAAAAGAAGGGCCGAATGCGCATCAGAAACCCGGAACCGATGCCGAAACAAAATCTACCGGTCCGCCTTCATGCAATTCGCAGGTTAACGGGATACCCGCCGCGACCGACACTCACCCTAGACTTGCCAGCCTCTTCGATCGTGGTCCGTCGATCCCTGGACTGAAGGTATGGAAATGGCAAGCGGGAGAAGAGTCATGAACGTTGGAGGCCAGCGATCGACTTGGACAGGCGCGAAGCCGCGAATCTGGGGCTGGGTGACTCCGCCTGGCGCGCCGCCTGGGAATGGTACTGAACGCATGCCCTGAAGACGATCGGTTCGGGCTGGATGATGCGGATGTTGGCGGCTTTGTGTCGCCTTTGGCGCCGCGTTTGCCGGCCCGTGCACGGCGTTGGATCATTTTCTACACCGCTTGGCTGCTGCGCGAAAAACTGGGTTCCAAGACGGCGAGACCCGTGTGGTTCCAGGTCGTTTCAACCTTGGGTTGTGCGTTGCAAAGTTCCACCTCAGGGTTTCCGGTTGAGGGCATGGAGCCTGACGATGGCGATGCCTGGCTCGCGCGGTTTGACCGACGGTTGGCGCAGCGTGCCGAAGAAGCCTGGGATGCCTTACCCGTGGAAATGCATGCAGCCTGTAAGTTGCTCGCTTTGGATGCCCGTGGTGTGGC